>CALWJF010000038.1 GCA_944380935.1 uncultured Clostridia bacterium | reverse complement strand
CAAATTGAAACAGTTCAGACGTGTTGCTACCCGTTATGACAAGTTGGCATCATCTTTTCTTGCCTTTGTTTATCTGGCTGCCATTGCCATTTTGTTAAAATAGACTAACTACTGGGACTTTTCAGATACGCTCTATTTTAAGGTTTTTCAAACCTATTTACTTTGAGCAAGAGGAAATGAGCGATTCCGCTTCCTGTATTTCCTCTTTAAAAACTTTGATTTCTTTTTCCGAGAAACCATATGTTTCAAAATTCAATTCTTTTGCCTTAGGTATTACAGACTTTAAGCTGCTGCGAAATGGATTGGATATTCTTTTCCCGCATCTGGCATATCTGGTTGCCATCGTAATGCTTAATATTATTTTGTCGATTTCCGGTAATCTGCTGTTGTAGTATAAACTTTGTTCCACTGCTATATCATATTCACTTCCTTGATCAACCCAACCATAAAAGATCTCCAACGCTTGACATTTCTTTTCATAAAAATTGATCTTTTCCATTTTATACACTTTCTTTTCCTAAGTATTTTTTTGTATATTCTGTTTCACATATCACCAGTTCTCCATTTTCATTTTTTATAATCAATGTTGCTTTAGGCATTGTTTCTTGGTCATTGATCAATCCTAACGCAGTTGTGTCACTCGATTGAAAAAAGCCACACTCATGATATGACAGTTCAAAACGCTGCGCTTTTAGCTTTTCCAGAGAAAAACCTTTTTGCATGCAATAATCCTTTACATATTCTATTGCCAACAATCTTTGTAAGCTTTTTTCTTCTTTCCATTTTGTAACTTTTGTATTCATCCGCATAAGTACATCTCTCAATCTATTTCCGACAACAAGTTAAGTGTCATGCTTTTTTCAGTGACTTCATTTTGGTGCAGGAACGGGCAACTACCGAGAATCCATGTTGTGGGGCTGGGGTATCTGCTCGGTTCGGTAAATTGGAATTCTTTCAGTAAATTCAAGATTCCCAATCTGCTTCTGATAAACCTAACAAAGCCTTATATTTTCTGATACATTCCTGCCACCGCTCTTTCCGTTCCATCGCTGGCAACTCCGTTTTTTCAATAATACGGATTTGTACATCAAAACACCATTCACTTACAACATCATGATAATCATAGGTTTCACCGGGATTTTCTTCCGCATTTACAATAATTACAGTTCCATCACTAAGATATATGGAATAGTCAAGTCCTATCGTTATAATACCTCTTATATCCCCTAATTCCGGATGGGTAATCTTCAATATTTCCGCCTTGACTTCGCGTTCATAACATTCCGAATTTAAACCATTTGCAAAATAAAGGTTATCTTTTCTCAAATAAAAGAAATCAATATCCCCGACTACAATACATTGGTCTAATTCGTACCAATACGGCTCCCATTTTACAATCATCGTTTATTCTCCCTTAAAACGGCAATTTTTCGTTCCATATTTGCTCCCATTCTTTTCTCCCAACAGGAATCATTTTGTCATGCTCGGTAATGCGGAATCGAGGATCCTGTAAATTAAGAATCATATCTTGTCGGTTACGATATATGGATGGACTTAAATAAAATGGACCATAGTGTTTTTCATCCAATCTGTAAAAGCTTTGTTTTATCGCTGATTCAAAATCAATATAAAATCGATCGCCAAAAGGATTATTGGCCCCAATCGCACTGCTCATATGGATAATTTTATTCTCGCTATCATAAAAGTCATCTATAGATAGACAGATAAACATACGACTGCTTACAGCATATGCCCAAATTTGACGGGCGCACCTGGATCGGCCATTCTTATTTTCAAGTGCTTTTGCCGAGTAAAATACATTTTGAGTGTGAATGGTTCTTTCTTGATAAATAGTCTCAACATACTTGATTTTATACTTTGATTCTAATTCCGAGAGAATCTGTACTAAATCGGATATCGAGGTGAAAAATATAATTTTTAATTTTGGAGATTGGCAACACTCCATATTCTTCCCCTGTCGTACATACCACAGATCAATGTCTATGGGAATATGTTTATCAGTGTCATCGAAGCACCATGCAGGAGACAAAAAGTTATAATCACGCTGAACAAACAGGTATTCATTTCGATTGGAATATACATCCGGCTCGATATAACAATAACCAGATTTCACAAAATACCGCGCAAAGAAATGCTTTATATTTTTATAAAGTGTTCTCGGTAAAGCAGCCTTATTCTCTGCCGATAAAAACAACGATCCTTCACAAAGGACATGGTCGTCTTTTAAATATACAGGAGGACCGCTAAACCTCAAAGACACAGGCGTATCGGTTTCAATAGAAGTGTCATCCGGTGTATAGATCCAGAAAAACGGCGTCCCAGAATATGCTTTCCCGAAATCGTGAAACTCCCGACAAGAATGCAATGGTTTTCGAAGCGGAAGATCCATTTCCGCTATACTTGGGAGCCTTCCAAAGAACGGCTGATAAATAAGAGAATATCTTTGTTCCATTTCAAAAAATAGTTCTTTCAACTTATGCGGTGTGCAGTAAAAGAACATCTCCACATTATCACCTCAATTCCTCTCGAAAACTTCCTCGTTCCCATTGCCGCCCGACGTTTTCCCCGCTTGGCCGCGCTGATTTCTTATCTTCCATTATAGTGAGTTTTAGAATTTTCTTCAATCTGATCCGTGGGTACATAAGGCAAAGAAGAAACCCCGGCAGATACTGCCGAAGCAATATTGCCGGGGTTTGAGACACTTGTAAAGTCCCCCCTGCCGGAGGGCTCCAAACAGCAGAGCTGCTTTGTTTAAAACTTAGTAAGCGGCGCTCAGCGGGTTGAGCGTGCCGTAATCCTTCTTGTCCATTTCGTCGATAAAGGGGATCGCTTTTCCTGCTCCCAGAGCCACACAATCCTCCGGGTTTTCCGCAATGCGGATCGGCATCTTGGCCTTGCGGCTGAGAAGCTGCGGGAAACCAAAAATTTTGGCGGAACCTCCCGTCAGAACGCCGCCGTCCTCGAAGATGTCTCCCACCAGCTCCGGCGGCGTGCGTTCCAGCAGATCCTGAAGGGCACGAACAATCTGCATGGCCGGATCGATCATCGCTTCCAGCATTTCGTCGCTTGTAATATCCGCCCACTGCGGCAGACCGGTCATGGCGTTGCGCCCCTTGACGCGGTGCGTCAGCAGCTCACGGCGGGGATAGACGCAGCCAATGGCGATTTTCGCTTCCTCCGCCATCCGCTGGCCGATGATCAGATTGTATTTGCGGCGAATGTACTTGATGATGCAGTCGTCAAACAGATTTCCGGCTGTGCGGATCGAGGTGGAGATCGAGATTCCGCTCAGGGAGAGCACCGCCATATCCGTGGTGCCGCCTCCAACGTCGATGACCAGAGAACCGTGCGGAGCGGAAATATCAATTCCAGCCCCCATCGCGGCGGCAACGGGTTCTTCGATCAGACAAATTTTCCGCACGCTGGAGGAGCTGATCGAATCCAC
>CALWJF010000037.1 GCA_944380935.1 uncultured Clostridia bacterium | reverse complement strand
CATAAAAATCAACTTGTACTTTTTGCTTGGGATTAGGGAGTGCATATGCTAGAATAATAAAAAAGTCGGATAAAAAATGGGGGAATATGGTATTCTTAAGCAGGAAAGGAGGAAAATATGCGGCCGTTTCATTTTGTGATTTTTGGGGCCGGAAATATTGCGCATAAGTTTGCGGATGCGGTTGCGCGGATAGAGGGAGCGGTTGTAACTGCCGTCGCAAGCAAATCCATCGACCGTGCCGCTGCGTTTGCACAGGCTGAGCATCTGCCTTCCTATTATGACAGTTACGCACGGATGCTGGATATGGAAAAACCGGATGCTGTATACATAGCGACGACGGTGAATTTCCATTATGAGCAAGTTGTGCTGTGCATTCAAAAGGGTATTCCGGTGCTCTGTGAGAAGGCAATGTTCGCGAATAGCCGGGAGGCGGAGAAAGCTTTCAAATTGGCAAAAGAGGCAGGGGTCTTCTTGATGGAAGGCATGTGGTCGCGATTTTTGCCGCATATGCAGCAGGCGCGCGCATGGATTGCAGAAGGCCGGCTGGGCAAACTTCTGGCAATTGATGCAAACCTTGGCTATTGTCCCCCGTATGCGCCGGACAATCGTTTTTTCAACCGTGCCCTTGGGTGCGGGACAGGCCGGGATGTGCTTGTGTACGCATATGAATTAACGCAGATGCTTGCAGGAGAAAATCCGCAGTGCGTTCAGAGCATGCATCTTGACTGCGAAACCGGCGTGGATGTGATCAATTATGTAAACCTTAAATTCTCGTCTTTTTTGGCAAGCCTGCGCTGTTATTTTACAGCGTATGGTCAGCAAGATCTTTTCAAGGTATATGGAACTGCGGGTAGGATTGAAATCCCGCTGCCCCATATGGGCCGGAGCTGTACCTTGTATCGCTGTGACGGAGCCATGCAGGTGTTTGATCAACCGGTAGACAACGGTTTTGTATTTGAAGTAAAGGAGGTTATAGACTGCGTGCGTGCAGGGAAGCTGGAGAGTGCAGTCGTCCCCTGGAATCTGACGCTTGCCTGTTCAAAACTTTTTGACGATCTGAGCTGACGCTTTTCCAAACCGATAGAAAGAAAGAGGTTGTAAAGTATGAAAAAGCGAAAACTTTTGGCATTGTTCCTGGCCATCGCGCTGCTTACTGCCTGTACCGCGCCCTCAGGTCCGAAGGGAAAAACGGAAAATGAAAATTCCGGAGCGGAGGAGTCTGAAATTATTAACGCTGGCGAAGATCAGACCTCCGAACCTCCAAATGACGCCGGCGCCGAAGCGGAAACGGATAAAAAAGAAAATCCCTATTTGCTTTCTGCGCTGGACGAACGTGTTCCCGCGCTGCAGGAACATTTCAGCGGGATAATGAAAATCGGTGCGGCAATCAATACCAGAGATCTTTCGGAAGAATTGGAGATTTATGACCTGCTGACAAAACATTATAATGTGTTTGTATTGGAAAATGAGATGAAACCGGAGAATGTTAATCCGGAACCGGGGGTTTTCACTTTTGATAAACCGGATGTATTCGTAGAATTTGGGGAGGATACGGGTGTTTTATTGCGCGGACATACGCTTGTTTGGCATTCCCAGGTTCCGGCGTGGTGGTTCGAAGGCTCAGGGGAAGATGGCCGTGCGACGCGGGATGAGCTGCTTTCACGTATGGAGGAGTACATTACAACGGTTGTTACCCGATACAAAGGTAAAATTGACAGTTGGGATGTTGTAAATGAAGCATTTTCCGACAATTTTGGGTTACGCGGGGAGGAAGAAAATTCTCTGTGGACCACCATCATAGGGGATCTCGACGGGGATGGAAGCTTGAGCGACTATATTGAGCAGGCGTTTTATTTCGCACATGCGGCGGACCCGGATGCACAGCTGATCCTTAACGACTATAATCTGGAAGGCGATCCCAAGAAGCTGAACACCCTGTATCAAACTGTAAAGGCAATGCTGGAAAAAGGGGTTCCAATAGATGGCGTAGGAATCCAGGGTCATATCAATTTAAATTGGCCGGCAATCGATGATTTTGAGAATGCAATTGAAACGCTTGCTTCTTTGAAAGAATATAATCCGGATTTTGTTGTACAGATTACAGAACTGGATATCTCTATCTTTGATTCCAGCGATAACCGTACAGAAAAGGAAATGGATCTTATTACCCAGACGCAGTTTGCTGCGCGGTACGCCGAGCTGTTTGAAATGTTTTCCCGGCAGGCGGAAGCAGGGAATCTGGAGATGGTGCTTTTCTGGGGCTTGCATGATGGAGTCAGTTGGCGTAATTCCTGGCCGATTTCGGGCCGGACAGATGCGCCGCTTCTATTTGATCGGGATCAGCAGACAAAGGCTGCGTTTTGGGCTGTGGTGGAACCCAATCAGCTTGCAGAGATTATGGAATACTGGAAGGAATCATAGGAAAACGGAATCTTCTTTTGGGATAGAAAAAGGGATGCAAGTAAATTGCATCCCTTTTGTATTGCTTTATTCTTCCGGGCTGAAACTGTCTTTCCCGGCGCCGCACAGCTCGCAGGTAAAATCTTCGGGCAAATCTTCCCACTTTACCCCAGCTTCGTCCTCGTCATAGACCCAGCCGCACAAATTGCAAACGTATTTCATCGTATTACCTCTAAATTATTTATTAAAGTAGCGCTTCAATAATCCGGCAAAGGCCTTGCCATGGCGGGCCTCGTCGCGGGCCATCTCGTGGACGGTGTCGTGGATAGCGTCCAAACCCAATTCCTTGGCCTTTTTGGCAAGCTCGAACTTGCCGGCAGTTGCACCGTTTTCAGCGTCTACACGCATTTTCAGGTTCTTTTCCGTACTGTCGGTAATGACTTCGCCGAGGAGTTCGGCAAACTTTGCCGCATGTTCTGCTTCTTCATAAGCAGCT
>CALWJF010000036.1 GCA_944380935.1 uncultured Clostridia bacterium | reverse complement strand
AATTTGAGAATCACGGTTTTATAAGTGATTACTGCCCCTCATAGGATGTTAATAAAATTCTCCAAAACGCTTGAAAATAAAGGATTTATCGCATGGTGTCCTCCTTATCTCTTTATACGATTCCATTTACATTTACCTATCCCTTGTCACTTCATAAGGGCAAAAATAAGGGAAACAAAATCTGATAGGAAGAGATAATGAAAAAATGTAATCTCATAAATTAGAATACAGGCTGCTCCTATGTAATACATTTTTACGGATTTACGAAATTTTAAAAATCATATTGACATCCTTCGATTTTTATTATATTATGTAATTACGGAATTCCGCATTTGAAAATGTTTTTGCAAGGAGATGATTAAGACTGATGGGACGAGATTATGGTAAAGAAATTGATTCTCTTAGAGAACAAATGGAAAGCCTTCAAAGTATGACATCTTCACAGTTTGATGAGTTGAGGACTATGGTGATGGCATTACTTCCTAACAAGCCGTCAACAGAGAAGCTGGAAAGGGTACATGTAATGCATGGAATGCATCCGGACAGCCGCCTCAGTAAGATGATGGAGGAATTGTGCTATAAAACCGAGGAAAAAGACGTGAATGGACTTGTGACCTACCTTGGGGTGTATATTTCTGGCGGGCAGCAGGCTAACTGGATACGAAATGCCATTCCCGCCGATGAATTACTGTCCCTAATCGAGAGCGGTGTCGCAAGTAAGGTGTTGGCTTGTATAGGGAACGCAAACCGCCTTGCGATACTGTTGGAGATACTTCGCGGGCCTAAGACAGTAGCAAAGCTCGTAGAGAAGTGCGGTTTCGGTTCGACAGGGCAGGTATATCATCATATGAAGCCACTGCTGGCTGCTGATCTGGTTGTAGAAGATGAACAACAAAAAGGCGTTTACATCATCCAACCCCACAAAGTACAAGGCATCATCATGCTGTTGGCAGGTATCAGTGATATGGTGGATGAGACTTACACGCAGGGAACATGGGAAGTTCCCGAGGAGAAATAAAAATTGGGGAAGTGCTGTCCATCTGTATCATGCGCCCGTTAGGGCGCATGATACAAGCTACGATGTTTGGAAGACACCATTGCGTGGCCTCGAAGCGAAATTCACAGAGCATAAAACGGAGTTTTGTGCGATGGGTGTATTTCGCTTCGCTCTCAAACGCTGAGAACTACATTATCTGCCGAAAAAGCCGTTTGGTATCGGATGAATCAATTCCCTTGTTTTGACTCGTAAGGGCAAAAATAAGGGAAAATACATGAGAGTTGAGCATTTAACGAGCAAGACGACTTAAAAATACAAGCTTTTCAGAGAGTAACTAATATAAATCTCAATTTCAATAATAACTTGGAACCGAAACGCCAAAATCCTCACATATGTCTTCTAAAAACTTTCCAAGTTTGCGGATCTGTGTATACTCATCCTCCTCCGGTTCCATAGGCGCCAAATAAAAACTCTTATCTTTATAAGATAGACAATATGTCAAACATCCGCCCATACATTCAACGCCTAGAAGGCTTTCAGAAAATGGCCTGGATTTACACTCGGCAAAAATTGTATTACACATGTCTATGCACATCTTATACTGCTCACGACTTAGTTCTCCTTGAGTCTTTGACCGTAGATTTGGAACTATAATATAATCTTCTGCATCAAGATTATTATCTTCCCGTCGCTCTCCGCTTACAATATGTATGGTTCTGTCTCGATATAATTCAACATAAGTTGCGTGATAAAGAGAACTTTCATCCAAAATAGAAAATTTCATAACGAGACGGGAAAAATATATATGCTGGAAAATAAGCAGCAGCATAGCAACCCCTATCACGCAACATACGATACCAAAAACTTTTTTTCTCATCAATACGCACCTCTCATAGTTAAACCGTGTTCTGCACGAATCATATTTTCGGTAATATCTTCCCATCTTAAATATTTTATAAGCCTATAGCATAAAATTTTGTAAAGCAACGGCATCCCCATATGTTTCATCATACGTAAAAAAACGATAACTTTTTTGTAATAGTCTGTGTAACTTTAACACGGTTACTTAACACCACTCCCCGCATGATCCGATCTGCGTGGATTAATTCATGCGCAAGTCCTATATATACCATAAACCCTAAAATACTAAAATTCAAATTAGTTTTACAAGAATAGGATCTTCATTTGCAAGAATCTCCATAACCGTATCAATTTCATCATAAAGTAAATAATCGACCAATTTATTAACTGGTAAAGTACCGCTTATTTGCTTTTTAAAATATTCTATATATTCCGAATTTTCAACTATATAAATGCTGTTTTCAATTATATTCTCCGGCAGATTTTTTCGAAATTCAAAAAAACGATCAATATAACCATTTTCTATGGACCAACGCAAATCCCATACATGCTTAAAAACCAACTTATACTTTGCTTTATTCTTTGTCGTAAAAAATATTTCTAAGTCTCTATTTCCACCTTTGAACTCGTCAATTAATTCCATATAAAGCAAACGGGACCAGTTCCTCAATCTTTCCATATATACTTCCTCCTAATATCGTATTTTTATTCTTTCTCTTGTATCTGGATTAAAAATTTCTAAAGTAGGTCTATTCCCCACACTTTGTCCAGGATGAATATTCATCGTTGTTCCATCCGGCAAATAGCCAACCAACGTACCATTCGGATATACAGTAATATTTTTTGGATTTAATTTATAAAAATCTGCCTTTGCTGCATCCAACCCTTCTGTGGAAGATTCAAAATTAGAAACTCCAGTTTTTGTTCTATTCGTAAACGTCTTACCGGAAAAAATATTATTGTTTTCGCTACCTCTATATGCCAAATATCCGGCTAATCCTCCTATTCCAGCCGCACCTGCTGTAAAAAATACTGTTCCCCAAGTTCCTTTTTCATTAAATTCCTGTATAGAGGTAGAATCCAAAGTAGCTATTAGCGCTATACTACCATATCCGGTTGCAGCGCCAATAAATACCCCTGCAGCGACTGTGGAAGCCGTCCCTAATGCCACTGTACCGCTGGCAACTGCGCCCACCGCATAAAGCGCAGGCAGAGCTCCTCCCGCAGTTACCACCACAGCCGCAGCTGCGGCCACAACCAGTACGCCTCCCAAGACCCAATGATACCATTCGTCTCCGGTTGGATCTAAAAAGGTAAGCGGATCATTTCCACAATAGCAGTATAAATGAATACTTTGCCGGATTGCATAATGATTTGGGATATACGTATATTGATCATTTCCAAGCGAGCCGGCAGAAGCATTCATTTGCACATAGTTATCCCCATACACCATATTGGCAGGATTCCAATGGGTGTCTTCACTGGTGAATCTGCCGAGCGTGGGCGTGTAATTCCGCGCGCGCAGGTAGTACGTGCCTGTCTGCGCATCGTAGTATTCTCCGCAGTAGCGCAGCGGGTTCGTATCCGTCGCATCCGGCTCCTGCTCCACCCCGAACGCGTCATATGCGTATTCCTGCGTAACCGTACCGTTTTCGTCCGCAAGCTGCACGACGTCCCCATGTCCGTTAAACAGGTAGTAAGTCAATTTTATTCCGTCATCCGCTGCGATCAACCCGGTCCCGCGCAGGTAAGCCCTATCTCCTGCGCTTTCATAAACCAGATCCGTTCCATCCCAGACGAAGGTATTTGCTTCTGTTCCGCTCGATTGACTCTGCCGCAGCCCTGACGGCCAATACGTGTAGTTGGTCGTTACGCCGTTTATGCTTACCGACGCCAATTGACCGGACAGGTTGTAGCTTCGGCTTTCCTCCGCTTCCGCTTCTCCGAGTACACTCCGCGTCAGCTGATTCCCCGACGCGTCATAGGTATAGACATACGTTTCGCTCTGCGTCCCTGCCGTCTGCGTTTGCGTCAGCAGGCGGTTATTGAGGTCATAGCTGTATGTTACATTGTAGC
>CALWJF010000035.1 GCA_944380935.1 uncultured Clostridia bacterium | reverse complement strand
TCTCCCACTCCCGGCCTATCCGGGTAAGGTTATGGACTAATACTACATCCACCCTGCCAGCGACAACGGCCTCGGTCACTTTTTGGAGCGCCGGGCGGTCTAATGTGAGCCCGCTGCCGTATTCGTCAGCAGCGCCGATGATGGTATATCCCGCCTTCTTTGCGTAGAGCTGGAGCAGAAACCGCTGGTGTTCCAATGCGAAAGAATCTTCATGGGCGACACGGCAATAGAGAAATGCTCTCATATCCCACACCACCTTCTTTACACCGCCGGGGCGTAGCTTAATGCTACGCCCTTTTTTCAACCGAACACTGATTTTAAAAGCATGTTTAAAAGAGAACGTTATTTTATAAGCAGAAAAGGCGATATATCTTATCTATTAAGGAGTTCTGTATTGCGAGTAAAAGAACTAGTTAGAAATAAAATTAAGCATTGACATTTAATCTACTATTAGTTATAATCTAATAGTAGTAAATAAATTGTATTGATTATATATCCAAAAGGAGGATTTATGTGAACGCACAATATAAGAAAGGCGTATTAGAATTATGTGTATTGTCAATTCTTCAAAGGCGTGATTGTTATGGATATGAAATATCCGAATACCTGTCAAACCATATTGAGATTGCAGATGGAACGGTATATCCGATACTGCGAAAGCTCAAGAGTGATGGATTATTGACAACGTATTTACAGGAAGAAAGCGGAGGTCCGCCGCGTAAATATTATTCCTTAACCCTTTTTGGACGCGAGACCTTTGAAAAAGACAAGGCAGAATATTTAAATTTTGCACACGCAATAAAGAACATATTGGAGGGTAACGATAATGACGAAGAATGAGTTTTTGTCAAAGCTTTCTGAGGAATTACAGAGAAACAAAATAGGGGATACGGCTGATATTGTAAATGAGTATGAACAGCATTTTGCATTTAAATTGTCTGACGGGTACTCTGAAGAAGAAATTTGTGCAAAACTTGGTGATCCGGCTGTGCTTGCCGCTCAATTCAAGCGGGAAGGCGAAAATAATAATAGTAATAGTGGAAAAAAGATACTTACTATAACAGGGGTCTTTTTTATCGACTTATTTGCCGGAATGATTTTTATACTTCTCGCTGCGTGGGAAATTGTTATGGCAGCTTTATTTGTAAGCTCCTTCGTACTTACAGTTTGTTTGTTCAGCGGGATAAATATACATGCACTTATTCCTCCCATGCCGTATTGGTGTGGAGTAGTATTTGGACTTGCCTTTGCAGCTTTCTCCATTCTGATAGCGATCGGGAGTTTTTACTATACTGCATTTTTCCGTCAAAGCATACGTTCTTTTGGGCGATATCATCATAATATCCTTGCGAGTTTTTGGGGTAAGGCGCTAGCGCCCTCTATCGGAATTCGCCCAAGTATATCTGCAAATACGGCAAGAAAACTGCGTATGATAACACGGATATCGCTTGCAGCATTTATCATATTTTCCATTCTTGCATGTATTATATCTGCATTAACAGCGGGAGGCATGGGATTCTGGCATGTATGGGGTTGGTTCGGTTATACCGGTTAATAATCATGCGTTTTTTATTATGCAACGTGGCAAATAATGATAGTGAATAAGACAAACGCAGGATAATATGTTGAAAATTTGTACGCATATAAAGGAGAAACGACAATGAAAACGATTGTGATTACAGGTGCCTCTTCCGGTATTGGGATGGAAACAGCGTGTGTTTTATGCAAAAAAGGCCACCAGATTATTGCAGTTGGACATAGCATGGAAAATTGTGAAAGAGCAAATAAGCGGATATTGACAGAAGCTCCAGATGCTAAAATTGTGTGGTTTGCAGCAGATTTAATGCAGCAGCGAGAAGTGATAGATATTTCCTTATAAATTTCCAAATGGCTGCAGGACAATGCAAATGGTAAATTGTATGCATTGATCAGCAATGCGGGATGTGTTCGTAGCCGGTACATGACGACGGAAGACGGTTATGAGCAGCAGTTTGCCCTTAACCATCTTGCTGGTTTCCTTCTTACATATCAGTTACTTCCAGCCTTGCTGCAAGCCAATGGGCGTGTGATCATAACAGGCAGCCAGTCGCATAAACATATAAAAATTCATTGGAAAGATGTTATGTTACAAAAAAGATATAACCCATTGATCGCATATAAGCAATCAAAACTTTGTAATATATTGTTTGCAAAAGGGCTAAAGGATCGATATTCACAACAGGGATTAAAAGCATACACCGTTGATCCGGGCTTGGTTAATACTGATATCGGAAATAAATGCGGAGGTATTGTAGATTGGGTTTGGAAGTTTAGAAAAAACCATGGGGTATCTGCAAAAATACCAGCCCAAACTTATGCATATCTCTGTGAACAGGAAGAGGCGCCTAAAGGACTATATTATTATCTTTGTAAAGAGCAAACGTATAGTAGACAGGTAACAACAGAAAATGCAGATCAACTGTTTATGTTGAGTGAACGGCTATGCGGCATTCAATACGGAAAGAGGAGCGTTTTAAAATGAATGTATTGATTACTGGGGCGTCCGGCGGCCTAGGACGGGTGCTTGCAAATGAATGTGCCAGTCGGGGATATAATCTTTTCCTTACAGACATAGATGCTCGTGGTCTGTATTCTATACAATGTGGAATTGAGCGTCAATATGGTGCTACTGTTACGACGAGGGTTTGCGATTTGACTAATGCTGAAAGTGTAGATGAAATGCTGGCAGTAATGGATCGATATGCAATACAGTTTGACATGTTACTGAATGTAGCAGGATTAGACTTTGAAGGTGAATTTTTGCAACGTGACAGGGAGAAAATTATAAAAATTATTGCATTGAACGATGAGGCAACCCTTCGAATAACCCATGCCATTTTAAATCGCCGAAATAAAAAGCATTTTACTGTAATATTTGTTTCCAGCCTGGCGTCCATGTTCCCAATGCCGCTTAAAGCTACATATGCAGCTACCAAGCGATTCCTTTTTGATTTTGCCATATCGCTGCGTCAGGAACTCAAGAAACAAAATGTAAATGTATTGGTACTTTGTCCTGGTGGACTGGTGACCACTGCTGAAGCAATGAAAGGGATTGCGGCACAGGGGATATGGGGAGATATAACGACCAATTCACTAGAAATCGTTGCTCGAAAAACCCTTGATCGCGCTTTAAAAGGAAATAAAATATATGTACCAGGAAGTATAAATAAAACACTTGCCTGTTTTGGATACTTGATTCCGCGTTCGTGGATAGCAGCATTGATCTATCGGCGTTGGAATGGTGTACAAAAGAAGTGGTTAACTTAAAATGGTGAGATAGATAAAGATTTTAGTTTTTTATTAAAACTGGTATAGGTGTATTTTATGGAATAAATTATTCTGATTTTATTGAAAGTGATTTGACTGTATATCGTAGAATTTGACATCTTTGAAAGTACATGCTACAATACACCTTGCAATTCGACGATACAAAGAGGGAATAGTATGCCACAGTCTGATCGTAATTTAATTACTGAAGGTGTGATTTGGAAGCAAATTTTGATATTTTTTGTTCCGGTAGCTCTTGGAACATTTTTTCAGCAGATGTATAATACGGTTGATGCATTGGTAGTAGGAAACTTTGTGGGGATGAATGCATTGGCATCGGTAGGAGGAATGACCGGTTCAATCATTAACTTGATTACTGGTTTTTTTGTTGGTTTATCTTCCGGTGCAACGGTTGTCATTGCACAGTATTACGGTGCTCATAATCATAACGGCGTTAGCCGTGTCGTTCACACAACAGCAGCATTGTCTTTGGCAATCGGAGCAGTATTAACAATAACAGGTATTTTATTTTTACCGAAAACGTTATATTGGTTGAATCAACCCCAGGAATTGATGGCAGATTCAACAACTTATATACGAATTTATTTTGCAGGTATAATTCCAGCGCTGATTTATAACATTGGATCAGGTGTACTTCGAGCAATTGGTGATTCTCGTAGGCCAATGTATTATCTAATTGCCTGTTGTGTTGTCAACATGGTTTTAGATATGCTCTTTGTCCCTGTCTTTAAGTGGGGTGTAGCTGGAGCGGCATTGGCGACAACATTTTCCCAAATTGTTAGTGCTACGTTGGTCGTACTTCGATTGCATCGGACACAAGATTCCTATCAAGTCGTATTTAAAAAAATGCGGTTTTATTCCACAGAGATAAAACAGATTTTGTATATTGGCCTTCCGGCAGGTCTGCAATCGTTAATGTATTCAATTTCAAATGTATACATTCAGTCCAGGATTAATTTATATGGTACAGATGCAGTTGCATCCTGGACCGTCTTGGGAAAGATCGATGGCTTGAGTTGGTTGATACTTGGCGCATTTGGCATATCGGTTACAACATTTGTTGCACAGAATTTCGGAGCAAATAAGCTTGATCGGGTACGACGTTCAATCTATGTATCTGCGGGAATGGCATTTGCATTTACAATCCTGTTTAGCGTGACAATTTTACTTTTTGGCAGGCCGCTTTATAGAGCGTTTGGAGCAGATAAAGATGTATTGGAAACCGGTATGCAGATGTTATGGCTAATTGGCCCATTTTATTTTCTTTTTGTTCCTACAGAGATTCTTTCTGGTGCAATGCGTGGAGTTGGGGAAACGTTAATTCCTATGCTGATTACCTGTGTTGGAGTGTGTGTATTGCGTATTCTATGGATTGTTGTCGCTTATCAAATTACGCCCGCATTTGAACCGGTGGTAATTAGTTATCCTGTAACATGGGCATGTGCTTCCATCGCATTTTTAATTTATTATAAGAAGGGAAAATGGATGGCTCGTACATCCGAAATATAGAAGAATGAAGGCCTTTGAAAGACAAAATTCGTCATTCAAAGGCCTTCGCTCTTTGCAATGGTTTATATATAGCAAATCTTGACAAAAAGGTAAAAAAGGTATATTTTATATATAATATATTTCAAGATGTTCAAGTGGATTATTATAAAAATATTATATTATAGATGGTATGAAGCATTTCAAAGTATGATCAGGCTTATAAGTTGGAAGGTGTGAAATGTTCCAAGAATCAACGCTTGAAAAGCAAATTTCTGCAATTGTAGGCGATGAAACCAAAACACAAACTATATTGGCTTTGATTCGGCAAGAAAGGGAAAAAGAAAAGGCTGTATTCTATCAAAAGCAAGCGCAAGGAATTGCACAGGCGCGTGCGAATGGCGTAGTGTTTGGAAGGAAAAAGCTTGTTCGGCCGGAAAATTATAATTCGATCAAGGTTATGTATCAAAAAAAAGAATTGTCAGCTCGCCAGGCGGCAAAAGAATTGGGAATTGGACATTCGACTTTTTTGCGTTGGTTACGTGAAGAAGAACTTTCTAAATGATAAGAGTATAAAGCATTAAAAAGAGGATGTTATATAAAAACAGTAAGCAGCACAACAGTTAGATTATGCTGCTTACTGTTTTTTAAAGTTGATTTTGTTGGGTTTTCGTATAAATATCAATTAAGAATGCCCCGGCAATACTTAATGCCAGACTCATAAAAATCAATAAAGGGTATGCTTCTATGCAACAGATTAAGGTCAGGTTAATGGTTTTTGAGTTCATATATGTAATTTGTAGAAGAATATAAGAAAAGATATAAACAATCCACACCAAAACAGACAGTTTTAAAATTTGTAAGCTGAGAAAATTAATATTTTTTAAAAAAGATGCGAGTTTCTTCAAGCGATCCCCTCCTGTGATTTTGTATCTATAATTAAAGTATATTAGGTAAATAAAAAAAGTAAAGGATAAATATATGGTAATTTTTGAAGGAATTGTGTAAACTTCTGTATTATCAAGATTAAAATTATGATGATTGCATTTTAAACTATCATTTGAAAAATGATAGTTTAATGAAATTTTATAACTTGTATAATTTGGGTAAATAAAAATCCATCAGACTTTTGCATGTGTCAGGAAGTGTCATTTCCGGTATGTTTGCAAATATGTCTGATGGATGCGTAGTATTATAATTTTTGTTTGTTAGGATCGTAATTGCATATAAAGAATGAAAATAAAGTCATCCCTATAATTATAGTATTTTATTTAAGCTCTATTTTTGTTTTTGTATGCCCACAATTTCCTGTACATTTTTGCTTGCATTGTTTGGCGTAAGGACAACCAATGCAGGTTCTGCCTTTCTTTTTTTCTCTAAACAGATAAAGAATGATACTTCCCAAAAGTACGGCGAGAATCACCACAATAACAATATTCTCCATAATTATTTGCTTAATGCATATGCAGTCTTCAGTGTTCGATTGGTATGCTTAACCAGATAAATCAGCAAAGCGACAAACAGTACAACAGCGGTCAGGCCGCCAACGGCAGCGTGCAGATTCAGGGAAGCGGGAGCAGTAAGAAGTGTGCCGATCGTATAAACCAGATAAGCCACGGTATATCCAACGCCTAACTGAAGGCCAATTCCTGCCCATAACCATTTTGCGCTCTTCATTTCCGCGTTCATCGCTCCTATTGCTGCAAAGCAGGGCGGAGTATAAAGATTAAACATCAAATAAGCTAAAGCTGCGACTTTCGTAATGGCAATGATACCGGCAACTTCTGTACCAGATCCTTCGATCATCGCCAGTTCATCCATATCAATCAAATTTTCCAGTCCTACAAAGCAAACGGCAAGTGTACCAACAACATTTTCTTTGGCTATAAAGCCGGTAACGGCTGCCGCTGCCAGCTGCCAGCTGAGCACGCCCACAATGGGTACCAGCAAATATGCAAACGGCGAGGCAATAGAAGCTAAAATTGATGTATCGGCGTTCTCTGCAATGGTCAAATTCCAGGTAAAAGTCTGCATAATTTGTACAGCAGTGTTGCATAGCAAAATGATTGTAGCAGCCTTGACAATGTAAGCCCAACCACGGCTGCACATGGATTTAAAGGCGTTCCAAAGGGAAGGAACTTTATATTCCGGCAGTTCAATAATAAAGAAGGATTTTCGGGCTTTGTAGCCGGCAATTCTATTGACCAGCCAGGCGCCGGCAAAAATCAGGACAATGCCGGTCAGATAGCAAATTGCACTGACCCATCCGGCATTATCAAAAAAAGCGCCTGCAAACAGGGAAATGACGGGGATTTTTGCGCCACAGGGCATAAACGGGGAAAGCATGGCGGTGGCCCGGCGTTCCCGTTCGTTGCGGATGGTGCGGCTGGCCATAATACCGGGGACAGCACACCCGATGGTAATCACAAAAGGAATTACGGATTTTCCGGACAATCCCACTTTTTTAAAAATAGGATCTAAAACCACAGCTACCCGGGACATGTAGCCGCAGTCTTCCAAAAGCGCGATGAGGAAATACATCACCATGACCAGAGGTAAGAAACCGATAACCGCGATTACACCTCCGATGACGCCGTCTACCAGCAATGCGGACAAAAGGGGGTTTGCGTTTTCCAAAAGGTTGCCTACCCAGCCCTGGAACCCTTCCAACAGGGTTACCAGTCCGGGAATACTGTTTCCGTCTTCAAATTCATAGCCTTCTGCAATCCAGGTGCCAAGCCAGGTCTGGGAAATCTGGAATACCAGGAACATGACAACGGCAAAAATAGGGATTCCCAGCCACTTATTGGTTAATACTGCATCCAGCTTGTCGCCAAAGGTTCTATCCTTAGTCAGAATTTTGCGGCTTTCTACAGCTTGGACAATAGAGTTGACATATTCAAAACGCTTCCTGTCTGCAGATTCTACAGCGATTTTATCCGTTAGATCAATGTCCTCTTGATGGTAGAGTGCCTTTTGCCCCATCGCGTATTGGGTGACAGCGGTTTCCATCAACTTCTTTAAACCTTCTCCTGAAGTTGAAATAGTTTCTACCACCGGGCAGCCTAATTTTTTGGATAACAGCGCCTGATCAATAACCGTTCCTTTCTTTTGATTGATATCGCTTTTGTTTAATGCAATGACGACCGGAATCCCCAGTTCCAGCAACTGTGTAGTAAAGAATAAGCTCCTGCTCAGGTTTGTGGCATCTACAATGTTGATAATTACATCGGGGTGTTCTTTTTTAACATAAGAACTGGTGATGCTTTCTTCGCTGGTGAATGGGGACATAGAATAAGCGCCCGGAAGGTCTACGGCGATCAGCTGTTGTCCTTCATAGTATGTACGTTTTACGGGATGCTCTTTTTTGTCCACAGTAACCCCTGCCCAGTTGCCTACTTTTTCATTTCGGCCTGTGAGGGCATTGTACATAGTGGTCTTTCCGGAATTTGGATTCCCGGTCAATGCAATTCTCATGGAGAATTCTCCCTTCCTTCTTTTTTTGAATCATAAGTTAATTTGCAAGGTGGTTAGATATGACTAACCAAATGCTTAAAAACAAAGGCAGTTTCCTGCCCAATGCTTTTAAATCTGAATTGCCTGTGCCAACTGGCTGTCAATGTTATATCGAGCATCCTTAATCGAAACCATGCAGCTGTTTTTTAAGCGAGAAACCACGGTAATGAATTCTCCACTGTAGCAACCTAGGGAAAACAAAAAAGTATTCAATTCTTCGTCTTCTGTTACGATTTTTTGTATAGTATAGGTTTGACCAGGGATTGCCTGCCACAGTGTCATTTTTTCACCTTCCTTTCAGGATATGCATGCAGACTGGAAAATAATGTGTTTAGTCAGGGTTAGCATCAACTAACCGTAGCTAGTATATCTCTATTTTATTTGTTTGTCAAGCATTATTTTTTACTATATAAAATATTGGTTATTTTGGATAAAACGAAACGCCGGTTTTAGAATAATTTTAAAAACCGGCGTTTTATAGAATTTTACTTTTGAATACGGGTTAAGCGTACCGCCATATATTCTCGACCGGGGAGTTCAATGCGAAAACGCCCGCTGAATATTCCCATATCGGTAATAGTCATATTCCAAGTATCAATAACTTCTACACGATACTGCAATTGCGGATTTTTGCGGAATTCGCGGAATGAGGGGCGCCCAAAACCATAATAGTGAATGGCATAAGCATCGGCATTTTTCTGTTCCGGGATACCAACGGTTTCGTCGAATGCGCCTGGTCCACGCCGCAGACCATGTCCGGGGGTTTGTAAAAGAATCTCATGTAGGAAACGGATGCGTGACGGGCTTTCGCCGTGCAGTATACCGCCATGACTCCACCAGAGGATATCCTGGGGATGCAGGAAGGTTTCTCCGTGCCCGGCATAGCCGCCGCGAAGTGCAGCTTCCCAAAAACGGCGGACAAGTTCCTGACCGGAGATATTTCCCCATCCCATGTCAAGATTTCCCTCATAACAGATTTCATCCCATACCACGGGCTTGTTGTAGCGGGTACGGAATTCATCGGTATATTCAACATGTCGGTACAGATCGGTGCGTTGTATGCTGCAATGTGTGATCCAGGGACGTGAGTGGTCATAATAGCGAATACAATTATGAATTGAACGCAGATGCTGATATGGATCCTTCTGGCATAAAAGTGCAGCGTAATGTTCCCAGTCTTCCAGCGTTTTTGAGGGCATGACGTCGTATTCATTGGCAAGGCTCCACCAGACGTTTCGATAAGCGGAGAATCGGGCAATGCAATAGTTCCAATATAAATCGTCGGCGCTGCGGTCCATTGCTGAAAATCCCCAGCGGTCATAGGGGTGCATAACAATGAGATCGGCTTCAATTCCCAATTCCCGGAGCGCAAGGATGGCCTGTTCGATTCGGTGGAAATGCTTTGGATTCGGACGCATAAAGTCCCAATTGTTTCCTTCAAAGCTTACTGTATAGCTAAAGTTTTCTTCAGTAAGATGGCTGCAATCGACCGGCGTTCCTTCATATGGGAAGGTAACGGGATCGTGAAGATTATGAATATAATGCTTGGGGAAGACACAGAAACGGATTTTATTAAAATATCCTTTTCCCAACTCGGCCAGCGTCTGGCGATAGACCTCGTCGTTCTGATGCGTCCAGGCGTAACAGGTAGTTCCAACGCTATAATAAGGCGTTCCGTCTTCGTAAGCAAAATGATAATTGCCGGCTACATGTACCGGTCCATGATTCCCCATACTCGGCGCAGTAACGGTAAAACTCCCCTCTGAATATGCTTCAGGGAAAGAACCTTTTGTCGTATAGTGATATTCGCCTTCAAACCGGGGCATAAAACGTATGATGTATCGGCCCTCGCCGTCATAAAAGCCGTCAACATCGATACATTCGCATTTACCGGTAAAAACTGCGTGGATGTGTTGTTCGACAAAAGGATTCCCTTCGCACGGACCGCTGAAACACAGTTCCAATACATCCCATTTTTCTACATACCTCATGCTCAGATCCTCGCTTTCCTGTTTGATTTCGGCGATTTCATCGTTGTAATATGCGGATTTTGATAATTTTCATTGTTAATAACCAGGTCTGCTGTGCATTTTGGCCTGCACTCGTGAAAATAATGCTGTTGTACAGGAATATACTTGTCCTTGTATGCACGAAGAATATCCGTACCAAAACGAGGGACGTCCCGTTGGGCGGCGCGGCGTAGCATTTCTGTAAAAGTTATATCCAGAAAAATCTTTATGTCTAAATAAGGCAGTAATGGTTCTCGGAACAGCAAGCTTCCTTCCAGAATCAGCACGTCCTGGGGATGCAGATCGAGAACCAGCTTTCGGTCATATTGATCGGTATCCAGGTTCAGACAGGCCGTGGTATGGTGCAGATATCCGGTTTGTCTCCAGGGTGCGAGAATTTCCCGGACGAGCCGAGGGAAATCAAATGCATTTTGATAATAGGCATCTATTGCGTTGGCACCTTTCCTGCGCAACGCTGCAGGATTGTGAAAATCATCAATTGAAATTACAGTATTGCAGATTCCCTGTTCAGATAGATAATGTGATAATTTATTAGAAAATTGAGATTTTCCGGAAGTATCTACGCCATTAATTCCGATGATGCATCCAGGGAAAAGATATGTGTTTTGAATCAACTGAAAAATTGCATTGCAAGACATGTGTTTTCTCCCTTACTATTTTTTTAATCATAGCATAAAGCGATGAATTCAGCAAGCAATATTCAAAAAAGGGAATAATATTGCATTTTGAATCGAATTGAGATAAAATAAAGAAAAAGTTCAGGAGGTTTTTCATGACTGTAGATTATGCCCGCTATGCGCTTGAACAGGCGTCGGCACTCTTGGCGGTTGACAGCCCCACAGGTTATACCGATGAAGCTGTAAATTGGATTGAGAAAGCGTTTGCGTCCCTTGGATTTTATGTTCAACATACGAATAAAGGCGGGGTACTTGTCGATCTGGGCGGGAAAGGTGAAACGAATGCGCTGTTTTTACAGGCGCATACGGATACACTCGGCGCTATGGTTGCCGAAATCAAGGAAAACGGACGTCTGCGGCTGACGCCGTTAGGCGGAATGCGTGCGGAAAATGCGGAAGCGGAAACACTGCGTGTTTATACGCGCTGCGGAAAAGTGTTTGAAGGGACCTATCAGCTGATCAATGCTTCGGTCCATGTGAATGGGGAATATGCAGATATAAAGCGCAGCTTTGATACGATGGAAGTTGTGCTTGACGAGGATGTCCGGAAAGCTGACGATACGCGGGCGCTTGGCATAGAAGTTGGAGATATTGTCAGTTTCGATCCGCGCACCCGAATTACTTCATCCGGCTATATCAAGAGCCGCTTTCTGGATGATAAGCTGTCCGTGGGAATTTTACTGAGCTTTGCGCGTTGGCTGCGGGACACGGGGAAAGTTCCGAACCGCCGTGTCTGGGTACATATAACGGTCTATGAAGAAGTTGGACATGGCGGTGCAGCTTCTGTGCCTTCGGGGGTAAGCGAGTCGATCAGTGTAGATATGGGTTGTGTCGGAGAGGGGCTGCAATGTACAGAACGCCAGGTATCCATCTGTGCGAAAGATTCCGGCGGGCCATACAATTATGTACTTGTCGGCAAATTGATCGAGGCTGCAAAGCGGGAAGGAGCAGATTATGCAGTGGATGTTTACCCGCACTACGGTTCTGATGTGGAGGCAACATTGTGTGCAGGTTATGATATCCGCCATGGCCTGATCGGCGCCGGGGTTTATGCTAGCCACGGATATGAACGCAGCCACATTGACGGCGTATATAATACGCTGAAACTTTTAAAAGGCTATTTGGAGCTGTAACGCCAAGCATAAAGATTCGTATTTTGGATATAGGGAGGAAGAGTATGATTTCCATTGGATGCAGGGCGCATGATTATGGACGTGCATCAGCGCAGGAAATGGCACGCAGATTGCAGAAAGACGGCTGGGAGTGCGGACAAATTGTTGTACAGAAGTTATGCGAGGGTGTTTCATCTCTTGAAGCTGTAACAGCGCAGGATTGTAAGACCGTATATGAGGCTTTTGCAGATCTGGGACTGGCGACGCCGCTGCTCGGCTATTATCTCCAGCCGCAACTGCCGGACCGGGATGCACGCGCAGAACAGCTGGCTTGTTTCTGCCGTGGGTTGGACAACAGCCTGGCTTTGAAGGGCGCTTATGTTGCAACGGAGACGGGCGATTTCCCGGTTGATGGTCCCATGTCTGAGCGCAGGCCATTGTTTGAAAATCTGGTTGATTTTTTCTGCCGTGCAGCGGAGCATGCCGAACAAATCGGGGCCAAAATTGCAGTAGAACCGGCTGCGCATCATACCCTTGGTTCTCCGGAGCTGGTTGCCGAGCTGCTGGATCGGGTAGGGTCGGATACTATGCACGTGGTGTTTGATTCGGTCAATCTCTTAACGCCGGATTTTTTACCGGAACAAGCAGCCTATTGGCGCCGCTGCCTGGATGCATTTGGCAGGCGTATCGTTGTTTGCCATATTAAGGATGGCGATTATGTCGAAGGCCGTTTTGCGGAGTGCCGGCTTGGACAGGGAAAGGTCGATTATAGCACGCTGTTTTCCTGGCTTGCTCAACAGACTCACGATATTGCGGTGATTCGAGAGGGAACCTCGCCCGAATCCGGAGCGGCAGAGTGTGCGTGGCTGCGAGCGCATATCGTACGCTGAAGGCTGGGAAATATTGCATCAGATCCGGCATGAAAGACCTTTTGCCGGATCTTTTTCAATTGGCACAAAATGTAGGATTTTTATAATGAACCCTGTAACAGCCGCAGGTTTTCCCATAAGCCTGGCAGGAAAGAAGGAGTAGACAAATATGTGTGTGAAAAAACCGGTTTTTGCCCTGTTGTATGATTTTGATAAAACGCTGTGTACGAAGGATATGCAGGAATACAGCTTTATACCGGATGTTAATATGACGCCGCAGGATTTTTGGAATACGGCCAATACACTCGCCTGCAAGCAGAAGATGGACGGGATTCTGGCCTATATGTATGTTATGCTTGAGCAGGCGCATATTGCCCGCAAACGTATCCGCCGTGAGGATTTTGTGGCAATGGGAGAATCGTTGGAATTCTATCCGGGTGTTGTGGAGTTTTTTCCGCGCATCAATCGTTTTGCCGAGCAGCATGGCGTTGCGCTTGAGCACTATATCATTTCTTCTGGTTTGCGGGAAATTATTGAGGGATCGAGTATCTTTTCATATTTTCGGGAAGTATTTGCCTGCGAGTTTCTCTATGATGAAAATGAAGTCGCCTGCTGGCCGAAAAATGTGATCAATTATACCACCAAAACCCAATTCTTGTTCCGGATCAACAAGGGCGTGCTGGATTTGTCCAATGACCGGGATTTAAATCGTTATACGCCTGAAGACCAGCGGCCGATCCCGTTTCGTAATATGATTTATATTGGGGATGGATTTACAGATGTTCCATGCATGAAGCTGGTGCGGGTTGGAGGCGGGGCTTCAATTGCCGTATATCCAGAGGGCCAGCGCAAGAATGCGGAAGACCTGCTGCGTGCAGGCCGGGTAGATTTTGTTCTGGCTGCGGATTACCGCCCGGAGAGGATGCTGTATCAGACGGTCTGCGCCTTGCTTTCCAAGGCCATTGCGGTGGACGCACTGCACCGACAAAGCGCAGAGCAACTTGCCGAACTTGAAAGGAGTATGCCCGTATGAGCGCTGACTATCCGTTTCCGGAAGTTATACAAAAAGACAGCTGGATGCTGCGTATTTATCGCGGTGCCGACGCAGCGCTTCCGGTTGTATATCTTCATATCGACGGGGAATCCAGCGATCGTGTTGCTTTCCAGTGCCGAGACTGCTGTACGCTGGTCGGTATCGAAGGTGCGGACTGGAATCGGGATTTTTCACCCTGGCCGGCAATGCGTGCTTTCCGCAAAGGCGAGGACTTTTCCGGAGGTGCGGATGCCTATCTTCTCAGATTTCGGAACAAACTGATCCCTGCTGTGGAAAAAGTTTTGGATATGCCGAACTGCCTGCGCGCCATTGCAGGATATTCTCTTGCCGGTCTTTTTGCCCTCTATGCCATGTACCGGTGTACAGACTTTTCCGGTGCGGCAAGTATATCCGGCTCACTGTGGTATGATGGATTTGCAGAATATGCATGTAGCCATTCGCCTGCGCAGGGTGTGTATTATCTATCCCTGGGGAACCGTGAGCATTTGGGAAAGAATCCGCGTATGGCTTCCGTACGAACCTGTACGAATCAAATTGCTGAGCGGCTTTCCTCCTTTGGGCGGGTATACCGCCAGGAAAACCCCGGCGGACACTTTACAGATGCACCCGGAAGGATTTCTGATGGAATTCATCAGTTGTGCCATATGCTTTCCGGCGGCGTGAAAATGCCATTTTGAATTGCCGGCTTACCGTTTATCCCGTTTGTCACTTGCAGATTGGAGAACCGGCTTATAAAATAAAGAAAACAGCGTTTGTGTTTGCAGGCGGTCTGTTTACGATTATGGAAAACGGAGGTAAACCTGAATGCGCATACAAAACCCCATTCTTTGGTCCGATTACCCTGATCCGGATTTGATTCGTGTCGGAAACGCCTATTATATGGTTACAACCACGATGTTTTTTATGCCCGGCGGCCCGATTATGAGGTCATATGATCTGGTGCATTGGGAAATTGTCAGTTATATCTTTGATAAGCTGGAAGGATATGATGAAGTCGGCGCCGGTTACGGACGCGGACAGTGGGCGACGAGTTTACGTGCACATAATGGCAAATTTTATGCTTTTTTCACCTGTCTGGACCGCGGAAAGAGCTACTTGTACTATACGGATAATATCGAATGCAGCAATTGGGAACATGTAGAGTTCGACAGGCCTTATCATGATGCTTCTTTATTGTTTGATGATGATGGGACATGTTATTTGATTTATAATGTGGGCGATGTGCGCATTGCCCGATTTACCCCGGATATGTCTGCGCTGACGGACGATGCGCCGCTGTTTTCTACTCCGAAAGAAGGAATGGCGCTGCGCTGTGAAGGCTGTCGTGCGTTAAAGAAGGATGGATATTACTATTTGTTTTTTATCGATATTCCCGCAGGCGGTATCCGTCGGGAATTGTGTTACCGTTCCAAAACGCTGGAAGGCCCATATGAAGTACGTATCATCGCCAATAGCCTGTGTGAAGCGCATAACCGTGGTGTCGCGCAGGGAATGCCGGTCGATACGCCGGAAGGCGACTGGTATATGATCCTGTTCGGGGATCATGGTGCAGTTGGACGCATTCCTTATCTGTTTCCCCTTTCTTGGGAAGAAGATTGGCCGGTCGTGGGAGCAGGCGAGGGGATGCGCCGCTGCTATGAAACGCCGCTATGTGAAAAAGGACAAAATCTGTTGGTCCACAGCGATAGTTTTCAGCATGCGCAAAACCGGCTTGGTCTGTATTGGCAATGGAATCACAATCCAGATGACAGCGCCTGGTCGTTTACGCAACGGCCTGGCTGGCTGCGGCTGTATGCTGCGCCTGCAACAGAGCTGATGCGCGCCCGTAATACCCTGTCTCAGCGTACCTGCGGTCCCGGATGCAGCTTTACGGTAGAGCTGGACGCTTCCGCCCTGGCTCCCGGCGCACGAGCGGGACTTGCCGCGTTGCAGTATGATTGCGCAATGATCGGGATTGAAACTTCCGTTAACGGCCGGATGCGTGTCTTTACGTCCCGCCGGGATGCGGCGCGTATGGGGGATGCCGGTCCGGAATATGAACTGACCAGTGCGGCAATCCCTGCTGGCCCCGTGTTTTTGCGTGCACAGTTTGATTTCCGTAATCGTACGGATACCGTATGTTTTTCCTATAGTACGGACGGCGTTAACTGGAAAAAACAGGGTGAGGCTATTGCTTTGCACTTTAATCTGCGCTATTTTGTTGGGACTCGGGCGGCTTTGTTCTGCTATGGACAGGGGTATGCCGATTTCCGTAATTTCATAGCGCAGGCAGAGGAATCTGCGCTCGGCGAGACAATATAAGCGGTGCTGCGGATGTCGGCGATGGCAGGGCAGAGGTTTTTCGGTTCTGCAAAACAAGATAATCCAATGGCAAACGCATATGGAAAGGCCATGCAGCTTAGGCTGCATGGCCTTTTTAATTATGATGGGTATGTCAGATACACAGTTATGGTCAAAATGATGTCTTATTTCAAAAAATCTTCCCGAATCGGAGAGAAGATGTCGATAATATCCAACTTTTCTTCTCCCAATGCAGTAACTTGATGCAGTGTGCCTCCAGGAATCAGCGCCATATCTCCGGCACACATTTCAAAATGTTCATCACCGGCAACGACCGCACATCGACCGCCAAGAACATAGATCATCTGTTCATGCGGATGGCTATGCGCTTCCAGCACTGCATGCGGATGGATTTCATTGCGTACCAGCATTACATTTTGACCGGTGAAAATACGCCGCTGCATATCCGGCAATGTGATTTCTGATAGCTGCGCCCAATTTGTTTTCGTAATCATTTGTCCTCTCCTGTTATTAAAAATAGATGTTTCCTCCATATTCCTTTGTTCGGAAACGATCTTTCCTTTTTCAGGATAGCGACTATGAAAGCCGATGTCAAGCCCTGTTGTATTGCAAATTTCTGCATAATTATCTGATGAAAACGGGCTTTTGGCTTGCTGTTATTTTTCAATTTGGGCGATTTCATCCAGCCATCCGTGATAGGATGTTGGATTGTGGGCAATACCGGAGCGGATACGCGACGTTGAATAAAGCATGCAGCCGGTCCGACGGTAAAACGGAACTTCTCTTGCCCAGGCACTTATAATACCTCTGCATGAAGCCAGATCTGGCGTGGG
>CALWJF010000034.1 GCA_944380935.1 uncultured Clostridia bacterium | reverse complement strand
TACTGCTCCAGGTGCAGCAATAAATTCATTAAAATACGCAAGGATTTTTTCCGCAAGCCCACAGGCAAATAAATCAACCGGGAAAACTTCACGCATTTCCAAAATCGGACGGATTGTATCCATTTCTACGTGATCCCCAAGCTTGACATTGGAAAGTGGAGCCTGCAATTGCGTAAGAAGGGGATCCGAACTGGGTTCAAAAGGCATACCGTCATCTGCAATTGCCATCAAATAACGCAAATATCCGGCGAGTACAAGCGGGATATAGATCAAGCCGTCTACACGCTCTCCGCGCGCAAGGTAAGCTTTAATCGTCTCAAAGAAACGAATCGGAATTTTCTGCGACGTATCCGTTGCAATTCGTTGCGGAGTATCCGGCATAAAGGGGTTGGGCAGTCGAACTTTAAGAACCTGTGCAATAAAATCTTCCGGTTTGATGATACCCGGATCAACCACTACAGGCATACCTTCATCGTATCCCATACGATTAATCAACGAAACAAGCTGCTTATCCTGCATTTCCGCACTGATCGTCGGAATACGTAAAAGATTTCCGAAAATAGCCAAAGCTGTATGTAACGGGTTGAGGCAAGTACATACTTTCATTTTTTCAATTTTATCAACAGTCTCACGATCGGCGAACATAACGCCGCCTGCTTCCAACTGCGGCCGGCCATTGGGGAACCAGTCCTCAATAACCAGGTACTGAGTTTCCTCTGCATTGACAAAAGCAGATGTATACGTATTCTTTCCTGTTATGATGGTTTCGGCATCTTCGAATCCATCCTTTTCCAGCATTTCCTTGACCGAAGCATCCGGACGGGGCGTAATCTTATCGATCATACTCCAGGGGAAGCTGACCTTTTCACGATTATTGAGATAATCCCAAAATCCCTTTTCGCACAAACCCGTCTCAACCCAGCGCTGTGCATAACATAACACACCTTCGCGCAGTTTATCACCGTTATGAGAACAGTTGTCCATGCTAACCATAGCGATCGGCGCAGCCCCGGACAAATAACGCTTATACAATAAAGCCGTAATTTTTCCCATTAGATGGGCAACATCAAAGGAATTTTTCTCAAAATCGCGCGCAACAAGACCCGCAATGGAACCATCAGACTGATGTACAGCATAACCCTTTTCAGTAATGGTAAAGCTGACCATTTGCAGGCCGGGATTTTCAAAGATCTCCGTTAGCCGCGCCAGCGCAGCTGTATCTGCAAAATCGGCAGCGATGGATTCGGCAACTGACGCAATTACACGCTTTTCAATTGTACCGTCGGATTTCAACACGACCAAAAGACTTAAATTATCAAAAGGTGCATAAGCTTTGGAAATAATTTCATAGTCAAATCCTTCCGCAACAATTACACCGCAGTCACAGACACCTTGGTTTAAGCAATCCTGTAATACCGCTGCCGGAAAAGCGCGGAAAATATTCCCGGCGCCGAAATGAATCCAGTTCGGATCCGCCTTTGTCCGGGCTGCAACAGTTTCCCGATCAAAATTCGGAAGCTCATATCCTTTTGAAAGCCATATATCCTTATTTTCAATTGCGCTTTGATTCAGTTTCATAGAGTCCTCCTCTTATAAAATGCATTCAGCGCTGTACACGACCGGAAGCATCGCCGCCAGCCAGTTTCTGAACCTCATCCACAGAAACCATATTGAAGTCACCTTCAATTGAATGTTTCAAGCAGCTTGCTGCAACTGCAAACTCGACCGTCTGACGCGTAGTATAGCCGGAAAGAATTCCGTAAATCAACCCTGCGCCAAAACTATCCCCACCGCCAACACGATCGACGATATGTACTGGGTATTTTTTAGAAAAACAGTATTCGCTACCATCATAAAGCATCGCAGCCCAAACGTTGTCATTCGCAGATATGGATTCACGCAGCGTAATCGCTACCTTCTTGAATCCATGCTCCCGGGCAAGACGCTCCGCAACTTCCTTATAACCTTCAGCGTTCAGCTTTCCGGTCGTAACATCCGTACCGGACGCTTTAATTCCAAATACATCGGATGCATCTTCTTCATTGGAAATACAAACATCCACATATTCGCAAAGCTTTGTCATAACCTCGCGTGCTTTTTCTTTGCTCCACAATTTGTTTCGGTAGTTCAAATCGCAGCTGATCGGGATTCCCTTTTCCTTTGCCTTTTGGCAAGCCTCGATGCAAATTTGGGCAATATTATCCCCAAGTGCCGGCGTAATCCCGGTGAAATGGAACCAATCTGCACCTTCAAAAATTGTATCCCAATCAAAATCGGTAGGGGCGGCAGTAGCAATAGAAGAACCGGCGCGGTCATAAATTACCTTTGAAGCACGCTGCGACGCACCTTTTTCAAGGAAATAAATGCCCACGCGATCACCACCACGGGAGATAAAGCTGGTATCAACGCCAAATTGACGAAGAGCATTTACGCCGGCCTGGCCAATCTCATGTTTGGGCAGCTTCGTTACATAGCGGGAATCCAAGCCAAAGTTAGCCAGTGAAACCGCAACATTGGCTTCACCGCCGCCATACGTAGCACCATAAGACGTTGCCTGCAGGAATCTATAGTATCCTTCCGGTTCCAGGCGAAGCATAATTTCTCCAAATGTAACAACTCGTTTACTCATAGTATCCTCCGTTTTATTTTGCAGCTAAAGTCACGTCAGTACCACTGACTTTTATCGAAATAAGCTTTTTCCCATCATAAATCGCAGTAGAATCATCAAATTTTACGCCTCGACGGCCAAGATGATCCATTGCGCGATCTATGTAGTTGGTTTCTATCACCGTACCGCGACCTTCGTTTCCAAAGAAAGGGGAAAGCGCCCCACTTGCGCTGGATCTCACACGGAAGCCAAGCATTGCATTCACAGCTTCACGGGTCAGACGCGCAATTCCGGCAAAATCGCCCGCTTTAATCATTGCTTTATCAATCATCCAGGTACCGCCGCAAGCAACAATCTTTTCATAATCAAGGTAGGAAGTGACATTTTTAGCATTTATTCCACCGGTCGGCATAAAACGGACATTGACATACGGACCAGCCAGCGCTTTAATCATTGCTATGCCACCCGAAGGTTCTGCCGGAAAGAACTTTACAACATCCAATCCAAAACCAAGCGCCGTCTCAATATCAGAAGGCGTCGCACAACCGGGAACAACTGGGATCCCAATTTCTATGCAATGTGCTACAACTTTAGGATTCAGCCCGGGACTGACAATAAACTTTGCACCGGCAGCTACAGCACGATCCGCCTGTTCGGGCGTAAGTACCGTACCGGCACCGACTAAAAGTTCCGGATACTTTTCAGCCATTATCCGGATAGATTCCTCTGCTGCTGCCGTCCGGAAAGTAACCTCCGCGCAGGGGAGTCCACCCTCTATCAGCGCACCGGCCAGAGGCTGCGCATCCTCAGTACGGTCAAGTGCAATAACCGGTACAATGCCAATCAGGCCGATTTGTTTAATAATATCGTTCATATTTTCCTCCAAATCCATGTTATACAGGATAATTTTATTATACGTCGGAATTCGTAAAAAGTCCAGTATTCTTTCCTGTTTTTGCACAGCCACCTTAAAAATTGTCTTTCCCTTTGATACTTTCAGGTTCGTCTGTTAAAAATATCAAAGGAAATCTCTGGAATTTTGCCTAAAATCCAGGCTTATCCCATTTAATATCGCACAATTCAATATACTACCCGTATAAACCAGCTTCAATGAAAAAAATGGTGCGTTTTCCGCTAATAAATTTAAAAAAATTCGATCACCTTCCCATATTGGAAGAGAGGGCACCTGAGTCTTCTGAACCCAAAGAAGTTCGCCTTCATCGCATGCTGAGATTAAACCGGAAAAGACGGTGCTTGTAAAGATATGCATATATTCGCCCTCATACAAATCACTTACAAAGGTAACCAAACCACGATAAGAGAGCTGATGCAAAACAAGTCCGGTTTCTTCCAAAACCTCCCGACGAATGCATTCGTCGGGGCTCTCATTTTCTTCACAATGACCGCCAACTCCAATCCATTTATTATGGTTGCCGTCATTTTCTTTTTTGGTACGATGGAGCATCAGATAGGCACCATCCTTCTCAATATAACAAAGCGTCGTATTCTTCATGAGTATTCCTGTTATCCTTCACAATTTTCTGTTGTAAACAAATAAATTATAACATAATTCCATCTTTGTTGCGAGACTTTTATGCATACTTATGGTGATAATGTTTAATAATCATACCTTTTTGTTGATATGTTGAAAAAACTTGAACCCATTGCTGATTTTTGATATAATTGCGAAAATCGAATATATAAATAACCGTTCAAAAGGGGAGTGCTGGTGATGGAAAGCGCAACCAAAAACAAAAAGAATTTTCAGCAGCTTTCGAAAATGGTGTTGCAAACCTTATCCGTCAATCTTTTAGAGGCAGAAGAACTAACCGAAGGATATTGTAATGCTGCATATAAACTGCGTCTGGCCGATGGACGAACCGCAATTATAAAGATTGCACCTTCCAGCGAAGACAACCTGTTACAATACGAAAAAGGGATGATGCAATCCGAGGTGGCCGCAATGCGCCTGGCACAGACGAATACCGAAATTCCGGTGGCGCAAGTTTACGTAGCAAATGATCAATGTACGCTTTGCGACAGCCCATTTTTTATTATGGAATGTTTGTCCGGTGAAAGTCTTGCAAAAATTAAAAGCCATCTGGATTCTATTGTGCTTCAAAAACTTTATTTCGATCTTGGAAGGATTTTGAAATCCCTGCACCAAATTCATGGCAAACACTACGGATTACTTTCCGGGCTGTTCTGTACTTCAGACTGGTTTTCCTCTTTTTTTCAAATGATGGAAGCGCTTTTACAAAACGCACAGACTCAAAACATCTCTCTTGGGAGGGAACCAGCATGTATTCTTGCATATTTGCAAACCAGGAAAGCTATTTTTATGGAAGTAAATACGCCATGCCTGATCCATTGGGATACTTGGGATGGAAATCTGCTAATCCAGAATAATGATATTGTTGGAATTATTGACTGGGAACGCGCACTTTGGGGAGATCCATTAATGGAATACAATTTCCGCAGTTTTACATGGAATACCAATTTCTTAAGGGGATATGGTATTGAGCATTTTTCCGAGCAGCAAAAGGAACGTATTTTATGGTACGATATTTATTTAAATCTGATTTTGTATATCGAAGCATTTTACCGAAAATATCCTAACCGTCAAGGTGCACAGCATGCCTATACCCGGTTTCAAACAATTATGGAAACTATGGGGTTATAAATAAGACTTTTATCTATATCCGTACATAAAAACTGCCTTGTCTTCAAAACAAGGCAGTTTTTATTCCGTTCCATACTGCAAAGACTGGTTATGCTATCGTCGTATTGCATCTCACAGGCAATCTCTCATAATTTTAAACAAATTTCTTTCGCATTGAATTCTCATCTGCGTTTTCCGCATTTCGGGCAAAATACAAATCCCTTTTTCATTGGCGTGCCGCAGTATGGACAAAATCCAGCCGATGCAGCCTGCTCTTCCTGAGAAACAGGGCCGCTGCTACTGCTCTGTCCATACCGGTTATTAAGCGGGTCTGGTTCCTCAGCGCTGTCAACCACATCAAAAGACGAATAGCGATTTTGGCTTGTCGCATTCTTATAATGGTAAACCGCTTGTACAATTGCAATAATTATAAATATTATTCCAAAAATTGCCATTATCCCGCTGATATTTGCGGCAATTATTGTCCAGACAACTCCAAAAATACCAACAATAACCGACATGGCAGCGCTCATCATCGATGGAGCCCGACCAGGTTTAATACTTTTCATGATTTCTCCTTTTCCAATTCTAGCAAGCCTAGCCCTTTTGGGATTCAGTATAACGTATTTATAAATAAAAGTCAATTTATTACCCTTACCCATAGGAAAAACACAATATACAGGGCCGAAACATCGAAGCCGTACCGCTGAAGAATCCCGACGGTACGGCTTCGATTTGGATATTAAAATTTTCAGGATAACGCTTAAATTAAAGATCCAGTTTCATATCTCCCGTTTTAATCAGACCAATTTTCCGCAAAACTTCGTTGATTATAAACGAAAATACTGCAGGGAGAATAAAACAGATAAGTATAAGGCCAATCCACATCGTGACGCTTTCTGTACCCATTGCACTAATGATCCCAAGCGGACCAACAAGTCCGCAAGTACCCATACCAGCAGAAACTCCCGTACATTCTAATTTAAACAGTAAGGTAGCCAAAGGCCCAGTAATCGCAGAAGCCAAAGTCGGTGCGATCCATATGGCTGGTTTCCGACAAATATTGCCCATCTGAAGCATAGACGTTCCAAGACCTTGTGCTACCAGTCCGCCCCAACGGTTTTCCCGGAAACTAATAACGGCAAATCCAATCATTTGCGCACAACACCCAGCCGTTGCCGCGCCTCCCGCAAGACCGGATATCCCGATCATAGCGCACAGTGCAGCAGAACTGATCGGAAGCGTAAGCACGATACCAACGATCACCGAAACTAGGATTCCCATAATAAAAGGCTGCATCTCCGTTGCGGTATTAACAAAACTTCCCAAAGCATACATAATGTAAGCAATCCATGGACAAACCAATTTTGCAATCAATAAACCGGATAAAATCGTAACTGTTGGCGTAACCAAAATATCAACTTTTGTAGTTTTAGATACCAATTTCCCGAGTTCAACCGCGATAATCGCCGCAATAAACGCACCTGCCGGGCCTGCAGTCAATGCCTTTTCCACACCGTCAAGCATAAAGGTTCCGCCTAAAGCGTTGCCCGCATAGCCCACAGACGCAGCAGAAAATAATACAAGCGGCGGCGCTTTCAATGCATAAGCAACCGAGACACCAAGAGCAGCACCTGTAACCGCCTGTGTAAAATCAGCCGCCTCTATAAAAAGAGAAAAACCTGTCCAACTCCCCAATGTACTGAAAATCGTAGAGATCAACAGCGATGCAAACAAGCCCATTGCAAGTGATCCCATAGCGTCAATAAAATACACTTTCGGAGAAAGCGTAATGCCCTGCTTATCCAAAAATCTGCGGAAAGCCGACCGTTTTTTCTGTTCCATTCCCACACCTCGTCTATAATAATTATTCTTAGTATAGTATGAACTTACGATAAATACTATAGAAAAAAAGCTAAAAAAGAAGCAAACTTATAATTTATTTTCGGCGTCTTTACAAGAGTTTATTTCATTCTCTTAATTTTCAAGCTCATCTCGTAAATCAGAATTGAGGCAGCCACGCCAACATTTAATGAATCGCAGATTCCCAACATAGGAATCATCAACATATTGGGATTATTTTGATACCACTCTTTATGAATCCCATAGCGCTCGCTGCCCATTATCAATGCGCTTCGTCCGGAATAATCGTATTCGTAATAGGTTTTTTCAGCACGGGTATCTGCAAGATAGATGGAAAATCCGTTTTTCTGCAGCCAGGCAGAACAATCCACTCCTGTTTCAAATTCCACAATAGGGATTCGAAATGCTGCGCCCATACTGCCCTTAATTACTTTTGGATGAGAAAGACGAGCTCGACGATTGCATACCAAAATCGCATCAATCGCAGCTCCGTCACAAGTACGGATAATCGTCCCGATATTCCCTGGAATTTCCAATCCATCTAGTACAACGACGCCTGCCCGTTCCGGCAAAACGAGATCCTCAGGCCGTTTTACCGGGAAACGGCAGATCGATAAAAGCCCATCCGGTTTATCCCGCTCACTGAGCCTGTCAAATGTTTTTGCGGATACAACATAAACACATTCCACTTTTTCAGCAAAACGCATGACAAGCGCTTCGGATTCTGGTGTATAAATATACTCTGGACAAATCAGAAAACTGACAATAGGGAGTTGTGTTATTTCCGCTTTATTATGCGCCCAAATTCCTTCAATCACAAATAATTTTTCCGGATTTGGCTTGGTATTGGCAATAAGATTTTTTACACGATTAACAACCCCATGTTTAATTCCTACTTCATGAATTTTCGGTTTCAAGGTATTTAAAAGTTCCGCATTCATAGGAACCTCCTGACAGTAAATTTCTCACAACTGGTATTGTAACATGCTTTTTTCCTCTTGAATAGAGGGAAAATGAATGAGAGCGATTGAATCCCGATGGGAAATATGTTAAAATAAAAATACCAAATTCAAGGATGGTGCATTTAAAATGAAAGACAGCTATATGATTGCAAATCAGACGGGAAGAATGCTGTACCAGCAGGTCCGTAGCCTGCCGATTATTGACTATCACTGCCATCTTTCCCCAAAAGAAATTTACGAGGACAAGCCTTTTACCAACGTCGGGCAGGTTATGCTTGGCGGAGATCATTATAAATGGCGCGTTATGCGTGCTGCAGGAATTGACGAATCCCTTATTACCGGTTCTGCTTCCTGGCATGATAAATTTTGTGCTTATGCGCAGGCGCTAGAGTTGGCTGCCGGGAATCCAGTTGCGCAGTGGACGCGCATGGAATTGGATGCATTTTTCGGCATAACCGAGTTACTTGACCGCAGCAGTGCAGAACGCATTTGGATAGCCTGCAATGAAATTATTGAAAAAGAGCAGCTCAGCCCGCGAAAGGTTATGAAAAAATTAAATGTTGAATATGTAGCTACAACCGATGATCCTGCCGATACGCTAGAATACCATATTGCATTGGCATCGGATCCAAATATGGCAACCCGTGTATCACCAACTTTCCGCCCAGATGCCGCAATGAACTTGCAAGCGCCTGGCTATCGGGAATATATAACCCGCCTTTCTGCCGCTTCCGGGATGGAAATTCAAACTGTTGCACAGTTAAAAGCTGCGCTTTCTGCCCGGCTTGATTTTTTCAAAGCGCATGGATGCCGGATTACCGATATTGGTCTGGAAGCATTTCCGGATCGTATCGGGACTGACGAAGAGGCGGAAGCTGCATTTGCAGCCGCTATTGCCGGTAAGCCTGTGGATGCTGCAGCGTTTAGCGCTTTCCTTGGGAATATGTATCTTTTCCTTGGTCGGGAATATGCCGTTCGCGACCTTGTAATGCAGCTGCATGTTGCAACCGTTCGTAACGCCAATACTAAACTTTTGCAGGAATTAGGTCCGGATGTCGGTGGCGATACCATGGGGCAGATCAATCCGAAAGACATGATTCGTTTACTCGATGCAATCGAACTGGCTGGAGGTTTGCCCAAAACTATTTTATATGCCATGAATCCCGCCCTGACTGCGCTCATGTCCGGTATTGCCGGTTGTTTCCGTAATGTTATCGTGGGTGCGGCATGGTGGATGCTCGACCACAAACGCGGAATTCGTGAAGTTTGTGCAACCATCGCAGAAACCGGTTATATTGGCTCTTTCCTCGGCATGCTTACCGATAGCCGAAGCTTTTTCTCTTATCCGCGGCACGACTATTTCCGTCGTATTTTCTGCGAGCTTGTCGGTTCCTGGGTAGAAGCAGATGAGTATTCCTATGAATTGGCACAACGGCTGGTTTCAGCGGTCTGCTATGGCAATGTAAAGAAAACGATGCTGGATTAATCTGATATTGTTATTTTAAAAGCGGCAAAAATATGCAGGCGTCCTGTGGATTTTTGCCGCTTTCTCTAAATGTTTTTAAATGCTTCAAAGTATAAGTTTCATTCAAACATACAAGGAGATCAGGTATGATTATCGGCGCTCAATTGTATACGCTTCGGGAATACACCAAAACGCTGGACGGCTTTGCCGAAGCGCTAAAAAAAGTAGCAGATATTGGTTATACTGCTGTTCAAGTTTCCGGGACTTGCGATTTTGAAGCAGCATGGCTTCGGGATAAGCTTCAGGAAAACGGACTCCATTGCGTTATTACTCACACAAATCCTACCCGCATTCTTCAACAGACCCAACAAGTTATCCAAGCACACCGTACATTTGGATGCCGCTTTATTGGGATCGGAATGGCGCCGGGTGGAATGGAAGCTTATGATGAATTCGTTCGAACCTTTAAACCAGTTGCGCAGAACATTGCAGATGCAGGAATGCAGCTTGCTTATCACAATCATAATATTGAGTTTGCCAGGACAGGGAAGGGTCATGAATTATTCTTTGACCGATTGCTGCAAGATTTTACGCCGCGCGAATTGGCAATCACATTCGATACCTATTGGGCACAAGCCGGCGGGGCCGATGCGGCAGCATGGCTGCGAAAACTTTCCGGCCGTGTCCGCAATATTCACCTAAAAGATATGGCTTTTGTCCTGGGGGACGGCCTGAAAGGGATGCGCATGGCACCAGTAGGTGAGGGCAATATGAATTTCGACGCGATCCTATCCGCCGCAGAAGATGCCGGAACCGAATATCTTCTGGTAGAGCAGGACGACTGCTATGGAGAAGATCCTTTTACATGTCTGGAGATAAGTTATCGTAATTTACGTGCAAAAGGCTTACAATAAAGGAGGATACATATGGAAAAAGTCAGACTCGGGATCATCGGAATTGGAAATATCGGCAAAACCCATATAGGAAACATTCTGAGCGGAAAATGTCCGGAAATTGAACTCAGCGCGCTGGCTGATTGTGACCCGGAAAAACTTGCATATGCCAGACAAAATTATCCTGAAAGCATTGCATTATTCGATAATGCAGAACACATGCTCGATTCAGGGAAAATAGACGCTGTACTCGTAGCTATACCCCATTATTTTCATGAAAAATATGTAGTAGAAGCGCTTGCACGCAATATTCATACTATTTCCGAAAAACCAGCCGGTGTATACACACGGCAGGTAAAACGCATGAATGCGGCCGCAGCAAAATCAAAAGCTGTATACGCATTAATGTTTAATCAGCGAACAAATTGTATTTACCGGAAAATGCGGGAAATTGTCCAATCCGGCGAATTAGGCGCAATTCGTCGTTCCAATGTCATCATTACGGACTGGTACCGCAATCAGGCCTATTATGATTCCGGGCTATGGCGCGCCAGCTGGGGCGGGGAAGGCGGTGGTGTCCTGCTCAACCAGTGCCCTCACAATTTAGATTACTGGCAGTGGATCTGCGGGATGCCTGTGCGCGTGTATGCACGAATGGGAATTGGAAAGTGGCACAATATTGAAGTAGAAGATGAAGTAACAGCCTATGTCGAATATGCAAATGGTGCAACCGGTACATTTGTCACTACAACTGGAGATATTGCCGGAACAAACCGATTTGAAATCGACTTCGATTGTGGAAAACTAGTTAGTGAAAACGGAAAACTTACAATGTGGAAATCACCGGTTTCCGAGCAGGAATTTTCCCGCTCCAGTACCATTCCCTTTGCACATCCGGAACTAACCGTCACAGAAGTGGAAACAGATGGGAAAAATGAGCAGCACGCAGGTGTGCTTAATGCTTTTGCCGCACATCTGCTTCGGGGAGAACCACTGATTGCGCGCGGAGAAGAAGGTTTAAATGAGCTGACTTTGTCCAATGCCATGTATTTGTCAGCCTGGCTTGGTCGTATGGTGGAAATTCCTTTTGATTATGAACTTTTTTATCAGGAACTGAAAAAACGGACCGATCTTTCAAAATATCCTTTTGATCTTTCTACTCTGGAAAAATAAGAAAAGGAGTTGTAAATATGGCAAAAAAATTTGAACCAAATTTTACTTCGTTGCGCCAATACCAATGTCCCGAATGGTTCCGTAATGCAAAATTCGGAATATGGAGCCACTGGGGTCCGCAAAGTGTTCCGATGTACGGAGACTGGTATGCCCGCAATATGTATATTCAGGGTACTGCGCAGTATCTTTATCATTTGCGTCATTATGGCCATCCCTCTGAATTTGGTTATAAAGATTTGGTAAAGCTTTGGCATGCTGAGAATTTTGATCCGGACGGATTGATGCAGTTGTATTATAAATCCGGTGCACGTTATTTTATGGCACAGGCTTCCCACCATGACCATTTTTTCAATTATGCATCGCGAATTAATCGTTTTAATTCCGTTCAAGTAGGCCCGCATAAAGATATTTGTGGTCTTTGGCAAAAAGCTGCGCAAAAATACAACATGCCCTTCGGCATGAGCGAACATCTGGGTGCATCCTTTTCCTGGTGGAGTGTGAACAAAGGCTCGGATCAATATGGACCATATGCAGGCGTTCCTTACGATGGGAATGACCCGGAATACCGCGATTTTTATCATAATAATTATGAACATTGTCATGATAACTCCAATAGTATCGACTGGTGGTATACAAAGAATCAGCAATTCCAGCAGTATTGGCTGGACTGTTGCCGTGAAATGGTCGATCTGTACCACCCCGATCTAATTTACTCCGACGGCGGACTTCCCTTTGGAAAGATGCACGAATCGACAGAAACGGATTTGCTGTATCAAAAAGGGCTGGAGTTTCTGTCTTATTACTATAATGTCTCAGCTGCTGAAAAAGGTGAAAATCAGGTCGTTTACTTACAAAAAGATCGTCGTCCGGAATTCTATAGCATCGGTACTTTGGATATAGAAAAATCACAACTGACAGAAATCGCTGAACAACCATGGCATACAGATACCTGTATCGGAAACTGGTTCTATGATGTACGCCAGCAATTCAAAACCCCAAAACATATTATTGAAATGCTTGTAGATATTGTAGCCAAAAACGGGAACATGCTTTTGAATGTCTTACAACGTCCGGATGGTACAATCGACAAAGAAACAGAATTTATTCTCGAAAAACTGGGAGCCTGGTTTGCCATCAATGGAGAAGCAATTTATGACACACGTCCTTGGCATGTTTCTGGAGAGGGGATTAGCCGCGTTAATCCGGAAGGATTTAAAGAAACAAAGGTTGAGTGGCTGCCTGGGGACTATCGGTTTACTGCAAAGGGAAATGTTGTTTATGCATTCCTTATGGCACAGCCGGAAAACAATGTAGCAGTAATACGTACACTCACAGAAAGAGCGCAATCAGTCGAATTGTTAGGTTTTGGAAGATGTGAATTTGCGCAATCTTTTGGGATTTTAACTATTAAGTTGCCTCAGGAATTACCATGCGAATTTGTTAGTTGCTTAAAAATCACCGTATAAATCTAAACACAAAAAATCAATTTACTACAATAAGTTTATTCTCACTGTATAATTGTTTATCAATTTCAAAAAATAAAGATAGTTTTCCTTTTTTGCAATACCTTGACATATACCCCAAATGGGTATACAATATTTTCCAGCAATTGACAAAGGAGATTCTATCCATGGATACGTGTAATCATAACTGCGAATCCTGTTCTACCCCTTGCCCGGAAGCTCAGCAGCAAGTACCGGATGAATGCACCCACGACTGTTCTACCTGTGGTGCAGATTGTCCAAGTAAAAATGGCGGCGATCTATCCGTCAAGCTAAATTCCGCTTCTACAGTAAAAAAAGTAATTGGTATTGTCAGCGGTAAAGGTGGAGTGGGAAAATCGCTGATTTGCGCACTTTCGGCTGTTTATATGCAACGGCGTGGATTCCACAGTGCAATACTTGACGCAGATGTTACTGGCCCATCTATACCGAATATGTTTGGTATAACCGGTCTTGCTGCCTCAACCGGTGAGATGATCTTGCCACAGCGCAGCAAAATGGGAACCGACATCCTTTCAGCAAATCTTTTGCTTGAAGATACTTCTGAACCAATTATCTGGCGTGGGCCGATGATCGCAAATCTTGTGCAACAGTTCTGGAGCCAGAGCTACTGGAAAGATGTAGACTATATGTTTGTCGATATGCCTCCAGGAACTGGAGACGTACCTTTGACAATTTTCCAATCTTTACCAGTTGACGGGATTCTGGTGGTAACCTCTCCGCAGGAGCTGGTTTCCATGATTGTAAAGAAAGCCGTTCGTATGGCTCAAATGATGAATATTCCAATTATCGGGATTATTGAAAATATGAGCTATGTTAAGTGTCCTGACTGTGGTCGGGAACTTAAAATATTTGGGGAAAGCCATATTGAAGAAGTAGCAAATAAAGAACAGATTCCTGTTCTAGCCAAACTGCCGATCAATCCTGAATATGCACATCTGGCCGATACGGGTATGATCGAGCTTATTGAAGACAATAGTTTTGCGCCGGTTGCAGATGCCATTGAAACATTTTGCAAACTTTAAATCCTGCTCTAAAAAACCCCGGAAAAGCATAATTGCTTTTCCGGGGTTTCTTCTTTATAAAAATCATGCGCCTAACCTTACAGAAAATCTGCAGATTACAGACTTTATTTTTTCTCTTCCATTTTCTTTTCGAAGTTTTTATAAATCAGCTCGCCCAATTTACCGTCAATTCCTTCATGACCAACAGGCTGATCACCTAATTCCATCCAGCCCAAATTTTCCCTGCTTTCCGGCCACAGAGGAAGCCCTTCTCCATTTGGATCGCCGGTCTTCATAAAGTTTGCCCAATAGGAACTTATTAAATCTGCCAACTCAAAATCAAGCTTCGTCCAGGGCCGAGCAGGCGGAACGCCTTCGCGCAGGGAAGCGAATGTATACCATAGCTCACTGGAATGCCAGGCAAGCAGTTTAGAACCATCGCGCGGTGTATCTTTATCTTCCGGACGGGTCGGTGTAACATGCGAGAACAAATAACTGAAAGTGCGGCTTTTCGGATGCGTGCGGGCACGCAGAGCACCGAAACTGGTAAATTCAGCAATGCCGCCCATGCCATTGATACCCAGTGAAGCAAGCCAGCGAGATCGATGATCCGCATTTGCTTCCGTTAAACCAGACACTGCTTCAAAGTCATATTCTGTATACAGATCTTCCAAGTTGGCCTTAGCAGCAGCTTGTACATCTGCAAGTTTGGTCGAATCTTTAGCGCCGATAACAAACCCGCGTGTCATTGAGCTTTCACCGTAGTTGCTACCACATAAGTAATCACAGTTGCCTGCATATAGATCCACACTGCGCATCATATCCAAATAGGGTACATAATCGCCATCATAAATCATCATAGACGGAATCGGCGGCCCTTGGACATCCGGTTCTTTTAGTAAATCCAATGCAGGAATAGCCCGCAATTGATCCATTGAGGCATGCGGATCTATGCCCATAAATTCCAAATATTTCATGCATATCTGTTCTGCCTGTTCAAGCGTGGGAAAACTACGGCGCCAGCAAAGACTGGATTGATTAATTACCCGTTTTATCCGGCCTTTATTATAGGGTGAAGCTGCCAGCGCACCCGTCTTCATGGTTCCTCCGGACTGACCACCAATGGTAATGTTTTCCGGATCTCCGCCAAAAGCGGCAATATTTTTGTAAACCCAATCGAGCGCTTTAATCTCATCCATAAAACCATAGTTCCCGCTTTTTCCGCCTTGCTCTGCGGATAATTGCGGAAGAGCGAGATAACCAAAAATATTCAAGCGCTGCCCAACGGAAACAACGACAATCCCTTTACGTGCAAGCTCACTTGGGTCAAATGCGATTTCATAGGAATACCCATCTGCAAGCCCGCCGCCATGGAACCACATATAAACCGGACGTCTTTCATCTGCGCTGCTTGCACCGGTCGTAATATTCAGATAGAGGCAATCTTCGCTGCATGAAGGATTTCCCATATAATAAAAATCGGAAGAATACGGCTCAAAAGCAAGCCCGGAAATACGCTTCTGTGTCTCTGCCGGTGCATAATTTACAGCTTCACGCACACCTTCCCAGCCTTCATGATCTACCGGAGGCCGCCACCGCAGTGCTCCAACAGGAGCTTTTGCATAGGGAACGCCTTTAAAATAGGTAATTCCTTCATATTGTCCACTGGAAACTTCCACTCCGCTGAGCTTACCATATTGTGTTTGTACAATACCAATACCCTTGCTCATAAACAGCCTCCTCTTAAGACATGTTATACCCCTATATGGGCGTTTTATAGTAATATTATATAGAAAAATTCGGAAATTTGCAAGTGATGCTTGTGCGTTTTCTCCAAAAATGTTTATATTAATTTTTGGATAAGTACACCAAAATTTCCATGTTAATTCATTTTTGAAAGTAAAAAGGAAAAGCAACTGTTTTGTTAATAAAAAATATTTTTAGATTATATTTAACTATTAATTAAACTAAAGCTAATATATTTCGATAAAAGTATAACGAACCTCCGGTATATGCCTTTTTTTTATACCTCTTGTCATTCATCAAACCATAGAGTATACTTAATTACGTTCGATTAAATATACATAAATACCCCATTCTAAATATGAACATTTATGATCTGGATGAAACAAAACTATTTTTTAAAGGTATGAAATATTCACCGGCGAGGAGGTTTAAATGGCAGTACAGACAGTAGAAAAACGGGTAGGACGAGATCTAACGCAAGGTAATATTTTAAAAACGCTTTTGGTCTTTGCTTTTCCATTAATCCTGACTAATCTGGTTCAGCAATTATATTCTACCGTAGATTTAATTATTATTGGGCGTTTTTCCGGAAGTATCGGCACAGTTGGCGTCTCAACCGGCGGAGAACTTTCAGATTTTATGACGCCTTTTGCAATGGCATTTTCCACCGCCGGACAGGTTTACATCGCACAATTAGCGGGAGCAAAAGATGATATCCGTATTAAGGAAGCTGCCGGTACACTTTTAACACTTCTGATGTTATTGTCATTTATTTTTATGGGTGGTTCCATCCTTTTTTATAAACCTTTGTTGCATCTGCTCAATTGTCCAGCAGAAGCATTTCAGCAGGCATCTAGTTACATGATCATTACAGCACTTGGATTTCCTTTTATTTACGGTTATAATGCTGTATGCGCGCTCCTTCGTGGGATGGGAGAATCAAAGCGGCCGCTACTGTTTGTCTCAATTGCAGCAGTTTTGAATATCTTTTTTGATTTGCTTTTTGTTGTCGTTTTTAAAATGGAAGCTGCTGGAACAGCAATCGCAACTGTAATTTCCCAAATGGGTTCTTTTTTTGCATCCTTTTTCTTCCTATATAAGAAGCGAGAGCAATTTGGATTTCAACTGAAACTTTCTTACTTTAAAATTTATCCCGGCCCACTGCGTATTATGATGCGGCTTGGGATCCCTCAGTTTATTCGTTCTATGTCTGTGCATTTTTCCATGCTTTGGGTCAAAGCCAATATTAATTCTTTTGGATTAGTCGCTTCTGCAACATACAGCGTTGGAAACAAGCTGGAGAAAAATTTGAATGTCTTTGTCAATGGTATTGATGGTGCTGCAGGAGCAATGATTGGTCAAAATATAGGGGCAAAAAAGCATGATCGTGTTGTACATACAATGTGGACAACATTGGGCTGTGCGTTGTGTTGTGCGGGTATTGTAGCCGCATTATTTTGGATCGTCCCCAAGCCTTTGTTCCGCCTCTTTACAACAGATGAAGCCGTAATTGAATATGGCGTAACCTACTTGCAGATTATGTCGCTTGCATGTATTTTTGCTGCTATGGCGGGGACCTTTAAGTCTATTGCAACTGGCGCAGGAGCTGCTGGCCTTTGTTTTATGATCGGTATTCTTGACGGTATATGCCGAATTGGTGCCTGTTTGATTTTTGTTGCAATTTTCCATTCTGGCGCAACAGACTATTTCTGGGGCGGAGTGGCCTGTCATGTTATTCCTGGCTTAATGTGTATGGTCTATTTCCTTAGTGGAAAATGGCGTACAAAAAAGCTATTATCGGAAACATAAAATCTCACTAGAATCTTCCTGTATGAATGCGATATGTTTCGGGAATACTAATTGTGAGAGGTGAATAGTTTGGCTAAGAGGAAAAAAATAAAAAATTGTGGAGAAGATTTGCGTCTGAATCCAAATAAACGCATAAATCCAAAATTTGACGCATATAGTATTGCACAGTTTCCAATTGCTGAACCAGACAAAATGGGTATGCGTGTAGTAGATAATTGTGCAGAAGAAAATATAAAATAATGCAAGCGTTGATAAAGCGAGAGCTAATTTGTTTTGATTAGCCCTCGCTTTCATATATCTTATATACCTTTTTAATGTACACAAGATCGATTTGCGAAAAATAGAAATGCAGTTGACTTTTCCGATTTTCTGGGGTATAGTACATTTTGTTAGACACAACTAACAAAATATGTCTACTGGCTTAAACAGCCTATTAAATATCGGAGGTATAATGCATGACACTTGATAAACTTCCCATCGGAAAAGAAGGAAAAATTAAGGCCGTGGGCGGCCAGGGAATGCTTAGACTTCGATTGTTAGATATGGGGTTAATCCCAGGAACTCTATTAAAAATTACGAGAATTGCCCCGATGGGAGATCCCATTGAATTACTTGTACGTGGATATCGTTTAAGTATCCGATTAGAGGACGCTAAAACTGTAGAGATTGAGGTGGACTGATGATTTTTGCATTGGTTGGAAATCAAAATTGTGGAAAAACCACCTTATTTAATCAACTTACCGGTTCCAATCAACATGTTGGAAATTTTCCAGGGGTTACAGTAGATCAAAAATCCGGTCAGGTACGTGGACATAAAAATTGTGAGGTTGTTGATCTTCCGGGCATCTATTCGCTGCGGCCCTACTCGGCAGAAGAAATTGTAACACGTGATTTCGTTTTACAACACAAACCAGATGCAATCATCAATATTTTGGATGCGACAAACATCGAACGCAATCTTTATCTTACTTTACAACTCATTGAAATGCACATACCAATGGTATTAGCATTAAACTTAATGGACGAAGTTCGTGCTGCCGGCGGTTCTATTGACATCCAACGCCTTTCTGAGGAACTTGGGGTACCAGCAGTTCCAATTATTGCAGCAAAAAATGAAGGCGTAGATGAACTGATTGAAATTGCAATTAAAACCGCGCAAAATCGGCAGGCCCCTGCAATTTACGATTTTTGTAAGCCTGGACCCGTACACCGATGTATCCATGCCGTAACTCATATCATAGAAGATCATGCGGAACGTTTAGGTATTTTCTCCAGATATGCAGCTATGAATATCATTGAGGGAAATTCCGATATTATTGAACGCTTGGAACTGAATGAAAATGAATTGCAGCTTGCGGAACATAGTATCGTAGAAATGGAAAAAGAACGGGGACTCGACCGATTTGCCGCAATCGCTGATATGCGTTACGCTTATATTGAAGGGGTCTGTGCGCATGCCGTGAAGCGTGGGGGAGAGAGTCGGGAATACGTCAGAAGTCGAAAGATCGATAATATTTTAACCCATCGTTTTTTTTCAATTCCAATTTTCCTGGTTGTGATGCTATTGATTTTTTACCTGACTTTCGACGTAATTGGAGAATTTTTCAGTTCACTGCTGGAACAGGGAATCTCGGCTCTAACGAGTTTGGTAGATGGATGGCTCAGTGCCTATGGCTTGAATCCAGTTGTACATAGCTTGCTGATTGATGGGATTTTTGCCGGTGTAGGTAATGTTTTAAGTTTTCTTCCTTTGATTGTCGTGTTGTTTTTTTTCCTCTCCATGTTAGAAGACACTGGCTATATGGCACGCGTAGCTTTTGTTATGGATAAACTTTTACGCAAAATCGGTTTATCCGGCAAAAGTATCGTGCCTATGCTCATTGGTTTTGGTTGTACGGTACCGGCTGTCATGGCTACAAGAACATTGACCTCTGACCGGGATCGAAAAATGACCATTCTACTTACACCTTTTATGAGCTGCAGTGCAAAAATCCCAATTTATACCGTTTTTTCTGCTGCATTTTTTCCAAACTATCGTGCATTCGTCATGATGATTCTATATGCCGGAGGGATTGCGGTAGGTGTTTTATTTGCTTTAGTATCAAAAAATCTAATATTTACAGGAAAACCCATTCCTTTTGTTATGGAACTTCCCAGTTATCGCATGCCCTCCCTGAAAACAACCGGATTATTGATGTGGGATAAAGCAAAAGACTTTATTCGAAGAGCTTTTACGGTTATTTTTCTTGCCAGCGTCATCATCTGGTTTTTACAAAGCTTCGATACACGTTTAAATATCGTTTCCAATAATGCTGATAGTCTTTTGGCAGGTATCGGGCAATGGATTGCTCCGATTTTTCGACCACTTGGGTTTGGAGATTGGCGCGTTTCCACCTCGTTATTGACCGGCTTTATGGCAAAAGAGGCCGTAGTAAGTACCTTAGGTGTACTGCTGAATGGCGCGCCGCTTAATTCACTATTTACTATACAATCTGCCGCAAGCTTCTTGACATTCACACTGTTGTACACGCCTTGTGTGGCTGCCGTTGCATCCATTCGCCGAGAAATGCACTCAACCGTAAAAACTTTGCTTATTGTTTTTGTACAATGTCTGATCGCATGGATCTGTGGAACGATCATTTATCGAATTGTTATGTTATTTTGATAAGGATTATGCATATATTAGACTGGATAATTATTATTCTTCTCCTTGCCTGGACAGTTTGTGCATTGTTTTCCCTATTCCGGCATAAACGGAATAATACCTGCTGTGGAAATTGCAATTGTTGCAATTTAAATTTAGAGGCACAGGAGAAATATTGTTGTAAGCGCAACTTAAAATCATAAAATACGATTTTGCATTAAGAATATTACTTCCTTCAACAAAAACAATAGAGCCGATAACCGCAACTATTTTTGCGTGTGATCGGCTCTATTGTTTATATCAAATTGTAAAATTTGTAGAAAATTGCGCTTAAAATAACAGTTATGCTTTTTGTTCAGACAGCGGACGGAAATAGTAAACCTGACGTCCGTTATCTGAAAAACGATTGGGTATAACGCCGAATATGGATTCCATCAGACCGCTTTTATATAATGCATTTGCAGTACCTGAAAAACGTGAAACGCCATCTTTCAGCACAAGAATATGTCCCTGAAGTTCCAATGCCTGCGCAAGGTCGTGTAAAATCAATACAATGTTTTTCCCATCGTGTGCAAGGTCACCGATACGGGATAAGATTTCAAACTGATGCCGGATATCCAAGAACGTAGTCGGCTCATCCAGCAACAGCCATGGAGTATCCTGCACGATTGCCATAGCCAAATAAGCTTTTTGCCGTTCTCCGCCAGATAAAGTGCGCAAATTACGTGTTCGCAATTCCCACAGTCCCATATCTGATATTGCCTGTTCGGCATATTCACGATCACGGAGGGTAAGCCGACGGTTCCAGGAAAGATGCGGATATCTTCCATGCAACACCAGCGATGCAACCGTCATATCCGGAATTTCACGCATCTGCGGAAGAAATGCAATCTGTCGTGCTAGTTCATGCCGATGAAAATCCCGTATATCTCGTCCATTCAACAATACACGCCCTTCGCGTATCGGGATAATCCCGATGGCACTACGTAAAAGCGTACTTTTTCCACTTCCATTTGGTCCAATTACGATAGTAAGACCCGGTGCAATACAGAGACTCAAATCCTGAAAGACGGGGACAGGACCGTAACCAGCGCTCACATGATCCCATTTTAACATGCTAGTTTCCTCATCGTTTGAATCAATCGCTTCCACGCCGCATTCGAAGCAGTAAAACAAGAAAAAATGGGGCTCCTACAGCGGAAAGCAAAATTCCAACCGGTAGTTCAAAAGGTGCAAATAAAACGCGGCTGAGTACATCACAGACCAGCACAAAACCTGCTCCTAAAAGGCAGGCGGCAGGTAATAAAATCCGATTGTCGCTGCCCAATATCCGTCTGGTAATATGTGGAACCAGTAAACCGACAAATCCTAATAAACCGCCGAAACTTACTGCCGATCCGGCAAGCACAGCAGCTATAGCCAACAGTCCAATCCGAACTGCACCGACATGCATTCCCAAACTCTTCGCACTCTCATCTCCAAGCAGTAACACATTCAGCACGCTCCCACTTAGCATGGACACAGCCAGCGCGATTAAGATCAGCCAAATAGCTGGAAGTAAACGGGATAAGGCAATACCAGAAAAACCGCCGATCATAAATGCAGAAGCGTTTACCGCCAAATCCGGATCTAAAACGCTTATAAAATCCACACCTGCCGAAAAAAGACTACCTATTGCAACTCCCTCCAAAATGACCGTCAGTCTTCCTGCTCCAGTAACTGCACATAGAAAAAAAATTAACAACACACATATGAGCGCACCAAAAAAGGCGCCAACCGGAGCCAATTGCGGCATGGTCGGAAATAAATAAAGCGTCAGCAAGGTAAAAAATCCGGCGCCGGAATTCACGCCAATAATATTGGGACCAGCAAGAGCATTATGCAACGCTGCCTGTATGATTACGCCGCTAACAGCCAAAGCCGCACCGGAAAAAGCTGCCGCAATTGTACGCGGCAGACGGATATAGAAAAAAATACGATAAGCAGATGACTGGCCATCTCCATTTCGCACAGCTGCAACAATCTTCACGGGGGATACAAAGGTAGATCCCACGCATAGACTGATTCCAATAGCGAGCACCAAACCGATGCTCAATACCAATAAAATCCATTTTCGGCTTTTCTGTCCGCTTGTGATCCATCGCTGTAACGCCTCTGGCTTCCACTTACCGCGCATAATAACCTCTCACTGTTTTGAGATGCCTACAAACGCGCATCTTGTTACTTTTCTTCATTCATGGCATCCGGATATAAAAGCTGTGCAAGGTAAGCATAACTTTCTGCCCATTTAGCATTTGGTTTATAATGAAAAAGTTCTTTGGGCAAAAGGATAAAATGCTCATTCTGTACCGCGTGCAAACCATTCCAAGCCGGGTTGTCCATAAGATTCTCCTTCAGCGCTTTCATCGCTTCTTCACTGGATCCCATGGCAGAGACAAAAATGAAATCCGGATCTTCTTCTACGATTGCTTCCAAACTGAGTTCTTCCAATAGACTTTCATGGTGCTGCACAATATTATCCGCATGCAGATCATCAAGAATCACACCTGCTAAATTATCCATGCCTTTGGCTTTTGCACCGCTTGCATAAGCCCGAATCAAAAGAACCATAGGCGCGGGACTCTCCGCAGGAATTTTTTCCAAAATCCGTTGAATTTCATCTTCCACAGATTTGCCATATTCTTCATAAAGATCCGGTCTCCCAGTCAATGTACAAAATCCATCCAGCATAAAAAGATAATCCTGATACGTATCAACGCGGAAATAGGCATGCGGAATCTGCATATCGTCAAGCAATGCTTCTAATTGAACATGTGCAGCAATATCTGCCGAAAGAATTACAAAATCCGGATCTAATGCGACAATTCGTTCGGTATCCGGATTTTTTACCGTCCCGATAATTTCTACAGATTCACCCAGTTCCAATCCGCGTTCTTCTACTGCGTCTTGCGTGGTTGCAAGGAGTGTTCCGCCGGCCAATATCCAAGTTTCTGCAAAAGATCCATATAAAGAGATAACCCGCTTCGGGGATGTAAGCTCTACTTCATGTCCTAAAGCGTCTGTAAAACACCATGCTTCCTCTGCATCCGTATCAGAAGAAAGAAGCGGTTCTTCATCCGTATAATCCATACGTGCACAAGAACACAGAAAAATAGCGGATACAACCAAAAAAGCAAATATCCCACAAATCCTTCGCTTCATATTATTGCTCATCCCGCACACGAAGCGGAGCAGCTAAAATCTCTTCTTTTCTATTAAGCAAATCTTCATCAAAAAGTGCTTTTTCCAATTTTTCTACACCAATTCGGTCTATTGCTGCGCCAAGCCGTTCTTTTTGGTAAGCATTTTCCTTAAACCAAAGCATGGTTTTTTCTAAAAGCGGGAAAACATCTTCACGCTCTACCATACGAGATAAAGGTGTTCCCATACGCGAAGTTTTTCCCCAGGTTCCTCCTACAAAAATTTTATATTGAACTGGTGCATCTGATGCAAAAGCATCAAAAGGACATTTTCCTAAACATACGCCACAGCTAATGCACTTCTGCGTATCAATTTGCGCTTTTCCATTTTCCATTTTAATCGCTCCAATGGGACAACGCTGCGCAACTTGACATAGTTTACAGCCTCGGCATTTCTGCATATCATATATTGGTGCACGATGGCCTTCAATTCCAAAATCATTCAAACTCGGTTTCATGCAGCTATTAGGACATCCACCAATTGCAATTTTAAATTTATGCGGTAGTTTTACATCAGACCAGCCCAAATAATACTGATCAAAAACTTCTTTTGCCATCGCTTGAGTATCAAAATTTCCATATACACAGGTTGTACCCTTGCAAGCGGTGACCGGACGTATTTTTGCGCCGGTGCCGCCAAAACACAATCCTTTATCCGAAATAAACTGACGTGCCTCCTCTATTTTTTCATATGGAATTCCAACGACTTCTGCAGTCAAACGCGACGTAAACGCAATGTTTCCATTTCCAAAACGGCGAGCACATTCAGAAATGGCCGCCAGTTCATCTGCAGTAAAAACTACGCCACGCGGTAAAATACGACCGGAAAAATTCTGTGTTCCGCGATTCAGCAAAAATCCCATTCCCTTAACACGTGCAATTTCTGTAGCAGATAGTTTTTGTTTTTCCATAAATCATTCTCCTTTTTTCGACATCTATTTTATTGTAACGAAGGCAGTAGGATTTGTAAAGTATGAATTGGGAAATTGTAAAAAAGAACCCCCTTGGATAGCTTTATATCTTATCCAAGGGGTAAAAATATTTAAAAAGGAAGAAAACGATTAAGCATGAAATATCCAATTACCAACATACCAAGTACAATTCGATAGATCCCAAAAGCCGAAAAAGAGTGACTGCGTACATATCGCATTAAAGCTTTGATTGCAAACAAGGACACAACAAATGCAGTAACACATCCAACAATCAAAATTGCCCATTCCTGCCCATTAAGCAATGCATTTCCATCCAATATATACTTTACAATTTTCAAACCGCTCGCGCCTAGCATCGTTGGAACTGCCATAAAAAATGAAAACTCCGCTGCACTTGTACGCGAAAGTCCTAAAAGCATCGCTCCAATAATCGTTGAACCCGAGCGGGAAGTACCCGGAATAATTGACAAAATCTGAAAAACGCCAATCCCAAGCGCTGTTTTATAGTCAATATCATAAACGGAAGATTCCAGCTGATGTTTTCCACTACGTCTCCGTTCAATCAAAATAAAAGCTATACCGTAGACAATCAAAGCTATTGCAACTGTTATATAGTTATAAAAATGCAAATCAAACCAGTCATCAAACAAAACTCCGATAATTCCGGATGGAATCACCGCAACTACAACTTTAAACCACAAGTTCCAGGTTTTTTTCTTCATTTGTAGAGATTTTGTTTTCGAAAATGGGTTTAACTTTGTAAAATACAAAACAAACACTGCAAGAATGGAACCAAATTGAATTACAACCAAAAACATTTCAAAAAATGCATCCGTAACCTTAAGATGGATGAACTCGTTGAACAAAATCATATGTCCTGTGGAGCTAACAGGCAGCCATTCTGTAATTCCCTGAACGATTCCAATTAGAATGCTTTTAAGCAGTTCTATCATTTTATGTCCTCCTTATACTGATATTTTCAACTTTCTATCAACCGTCGGATCGTTCTTTTTCACGCGGCGCTGTTTCCTCTGAACATTTTATATCCGTTTCCGTTTTCTCCTTAGATATTGTTTCATCCATTCCAATCACTGCTTCGACCGCATAATGCACTTTTTCATCTTCATGACGATCCAGCGCATTCTTTAAAAGCGCATATAAGACCGCACAAATTGGAACCCCCGCAAGCGCGCCCGCAACACCCCCTATATTTCCGCCAACAAGAACCGCGCTTAATACCAGAATACTTGGAAGCCCGACAGATTTACCCACAACACGCGGATAGATCAGGGAACCTTCAAGCTGCTGAAGTATAAGTATAAAAAGCAGAAATAAAAGCGCCTGTAATGGATTAACCGTCATAATAAAGATAACGCCGATCGCTTCTCCGATAACAGCTCCGACAATTGGAACAAGCGCTGTGATGCAAATTCCTACAGAAATTACTGCTGCATAAGGAAATCCAAAAATATTCATCCCAATAAAACACAAAACGCCTAGAATCACAGCCTCTGTTAACTGACCTGTAATAAAGTTAGCAAAAGCATTATATGTTAATGTAGAAATGTGATATAAATGCCGTTCTATACGAGCGGGCACAAAAGCATGTATCATTTTATGGACAAACGCAGATACCCGTTCCTTTTTCGCGAGAATATAAAAGGCAATAATAATGCTAAAAACAAAATTCATGGCTCCACTGATAATGCTGGCCGTAATGTTTACCGCACCGCCGACAATTTGTGTGGAATCACTGCTAAGAAAATCTTCTACAAGGCCGAAAAACTTTTCCCAATCAATTCGAATATCAGGAATGGTATCCGCTGCAATATTAAAATTTTCCAATAATTCCTCTACCCACGTCATCGCATCCGTAAACAAACTCGGCAAAGCACTAGCAAGTGTTGTCAATGTCGTTGTCATATCCGGAATGATGACTAATAACGAAATGGCAACAATGCTTAAACATAAAAGGCTGGACAATAATAACGCAAGAGGACGGCAGATTTTACGCACAATTTTAATTTTACTCTGCTTCATTTTTATAAAAAGGCGATCCTCAAATAGACTTAAAGGTACATTGAGAACAAAAGCAATACATAGTCCAGTAATTATTGGCGAAAAAAATCCAAAAAATGTTTTTATCCAATCTGTTACCGTTCCAATATTCTGTATTACGCTAAATAGTATAATGGCAAAGCTAATCAGGAAAAGAAGAGTTTTTATACTTAGTGACCTATTTTCACTATTTTTATTCAAAGCTTCCGCCTCTTTTCACGCAAATTTTGCCTTTAAATAAAATGCTGAAAGTATTTTTATCATAACAAAACTTTCCTATTACGTCAACACGCTCAAGAAAGGAATTCTTTTTCTCTTCATTATAGAATTACCTGTTACTAGACATCTCTATTTTCATGATAAAACATAAATAATAATAGTGCCGATGTTCGAAACTATTATCTATAAAAAATCATTATAAACGCATTTTATGCTTTTAATAATATAGAAATTACAAAACCTTTTTTGTATAGACAAAGAGCCTCCTGCATTAAGCAGGAGGCTCTTACAATAGAAATAGAACTAGCCTATTTCAAAAATATAATCATGCTTCAGGAATTGGAATCTCACTTACAGGAAGAATTTTTCCACAGTCAGTGCAAATATCCTGTTCCGAAGCTCCGTTACAGTTAACGTAACTTTCACCTATCGTAGCAATTGCACCAAATTCAACAGGGACCGCAACATAGATATCCTGGGTAATGGTAAAGAAGCAAGAGCCATTTTTTACACCTACACATACATCACGGCCTGGTGTAATCACGGGATTTCCGCAACATTTATGTGGTAGTAACACCTGTCTGCGCAAATGGTGTCACAGTTAGAGGAACGCATATAGATGCCGATTGGTATCCTACAGCAGGACAAGTCTGCAATTCGTTGAGCACTTCAGCATTTAAACTGGCCATAAGAGAAACTCCTTTCTGGCAATAGCCATTCCTATTCTATGCACAAAAAATTAAAACGGTTCCTTCATTTTATTATTTATACAACAGGAGCATTTTTATAGATTTCTGCATAATATGAAATGGGATCTTTTCCCAGAAGGAGGTAACACACATGGGTGTTACAAATTCCAACAAAGTAATTAACACCGATCGAATTACTTGTGACGGATCATTGCGCGTAACTTTGGCTCTGACAGCCGCACCAGATATTATATCCAATCCCACTGATATTGCATTAGTATTAGATCGTTCCGGCAGCATGACTGGTACACCTCTGGCTGAAATGAAGCTTGGTGCAAAAACTTTTATTGATATTATTGATGAAGCCACCGACGGTAATAAGGATGGCCAAATCGGATCAGGAAGCCGAATAGGCATTGTTAGTTTTTCTAATACAGCTGAAGCGGATACACAACTGATCACTTCTGTAGATGCATTAAAAACAGCCGTAGATAGCTTGACTGCTAATGGAAATACCAACCATGCAGATGCATTCACAAAAGCGATACAGCTGTTTGATTCAAGTTCTTCAAACGCCAAAGTTATTGTCATATTTACAGATGGCAACACCACTACAGGTGCGCCTCCCGCTCCTGTCGCTGCTGCGGCCAGGGCACAAGGAATTATCATTTATTGCATCGGCTTAATCGGTTCTAGCGGCCTGGATTTAAATGCATTAAACAACTGGGCTACTGATCCAGATGCTTCCCACGTAGCAGTAACTCCAGATGCCGGCGATTTGGAATTGCTTTTTGAGGAACTTGCTGCTAATATTTCTAAACCAGGTGCTACCGATATAGTGATTGATGAAGTAGTCAACTCCGATTTTGTCATTACCAGTATTTCATCACCCTCTAAAGGGTCTGCCACCATGTTGGATGCTCACGCTCTGCGATGGAATATTGCACAATTGGGTGTAACTTCAAGTGAAAGTGCAACACTGGATTTTTTCATTCGGCATGTAGGGCAAGAACCAGGAACGAAACTGGTTAATCAATCGATCACATATTCCGATAAAGAAGGGAACGTTGTGTCGTTCCCCAAACCCACTGTAGCAGTAGAGTGCAATATTATAATTCATCCAGAAAAATGTCCTGATCCCGTAGCATTAACTGTAAAAAGTTGCCAGGATTCTATTCTGGCAGACTTAGGGGATGTCTATCTGACGTCCCAAGGACGGATTATACAAATGGATGTAACTATAAAAAATGTCTGCCCTGGGAAAAGGGTAGCCTTGGCAGCTATACTCACCGAAGTAGACCAGGACGGAATGGAATATCAACGAGGCATGAAAACTATAACAATCCCAGCACACAGTTTTCCTGTATGCAGAGATGTTTTGGTAAAATGTATCAAATTCGTAGTCCCAGATGATTTGGACGAAATAGGGAAGGCAATGTGCACTCCACGTGAATTTAAAGCCCGTTTTCTTGCTAATAATATTGATACTGACTATCGTTGCTGTGAATCAAGCATTACTTTTTAATATGTACCACCGCTCCGGCGGTGGTACATATTAAATATTACTATTTCTGTATTTTGAAATTTTCCAACTAATTATAGTACCAGTCTAATTTTCTATTTTTATAATGAAAACTTCTTTTCTCAGAGTGGTTTGCCAAAATCCAGGAAATTGGTGGTCTGGCTTTCAGATGAGCTTTTACTTATAACCTGAATTCAGGTGAGCAGCTTCGAAACCTCAGAATTGCTCATAGTGACATTGAAGCAGAGTTCCTATGCGTTCAAAACGGACAGAATACCCATAGTATGTCAATTGCAAAATAAATAGTAATGCGAAATTACATCTCAAGTCGATATCAGATCTGATGTTAACGTTAAGCAGAGTAAAATACCATAAATCGAGGTGTTTGTCAGCAGGAATTATTTTTTGTGTTTTTAACTTCAGTTATAGTTTGGCCCTTATATTAGTCTTATCATTCCAATAAAGAGGCGTGACATGAAGGTTTTTTGAAATACATACTGGATCTTTTACAATTGTAGGCTGTTGGCTCGCTATGGCATTCTATGCAGAGTCATCGCTGGGGAGGTTGCAAATATGTTCGATGCTTTATTATAAGGAATCTTGGATAATTCCATTTCTTTCCCAGATTTTTTCTTTGTGTTGAGGAGTTTTGTTTTAGATCAGGCACCGATTTAACAGTAGCAAATGTGTTCAACTTTGTCCGATTCTGCTTTTTTCCAATTCCGATAGAGAAATTTTCACCGTTTTTATGGCTATTGGAATAAGTTTTGTTGCTGGTATGAATTGTTTTTGGCTATGCCATATTCTTTACAATCGTTTTGAGTGAAATCTTGGTTGCCTGTACTTTCTTTGCTCAGTGCCCAATGAAAATATTCTTCGACTGATTCCTTCATATCAAGGTTCCTAAGAATTTTAATTATGCAGGAGTATTGGCACTCTCTCAGTTAACTTTCCGCTACACTTTTATCTATGGAAAAGCGCCGCTGGGCAGTCTTTGCTCAGAAAAAGGTCTTTATTGACTCGATTGAACTGCAAAACAATAATCTGGAGATTGTATTGGGTCACCAGGAATCTGAAATAATTACTTTATAGGAGGAACTCTCGTGAAAAAACAATGGCTATATACATTTCTTTTTCTATTATGTACCCTGCTCTTGTTGAGTGGCTGCGGGGTCCAGAATACCGAAAATGAACTTTCAACTGATTCGAAAAGTTCCAGCGCTGAAGAGGAAATTGCCGATGTTTTCACTACTGTTGATATTGTAAATGCCTTTAGTGAGCGGGATCTGGACGGAACCTGGGATGAGAGCGAAGTCATAGATATAGAACTCAACGGTGATACTGCTTTCTGTGATTCCGCCTATGTCATCATTGATGGAAGTCAGATCTGTATTACTGCGGAAGGTATCTATCGTCTCTCGGGAACGCTTGCTGATGGTCAGATCATCATTGATGCGCCGGATACGGATAAGGTTCAGCTGATTCTTTCCGGCGTGGACATTACGTCCAATTCCTCAGCTGCTATTTATGCATTGGAGGCGGATAAGGTATTTATTACTTTGGCGGAAGAAACGCAAAACAACCTTGCCAATGGTGGAACTTATGAGGCAGTGGACGAGAATAGTCCAGATCGGCATCTGTATAGGGTTCAGCCGGAACTATTTCGTAAAGATCAGCATCAAGGGCATCTGCCGTATATTCTGCCAGGGCCTTTGTATTTCCAGTTGCAGAAAAGTATGCAACCAATACATGAGAACCTGTATCTTCCTGCTCCGCATTTTCGGATTCTGCGTTTTCCGTTTCCTCGCTGGATTCTGTTTCCGTCGGCTGCGGGGTAGTTTCAGCAGGTTCAGATTCTGAGGCGGTTGTTGTCTGAGAGGAAGAAGGTTCGGAAGACGGTGCAGAGGTCTGCGCCCCTTCCTGAGCCCCACAGGCAGTCAAAGCAAATACCATTGTCAACATACAAACAAAAGAAAGTAATTTTTTCATTTTGATAACCTCCGTTCTTTTTGTGCCTTTTCGATTTTGTACCGCAGATAGTCCATGCGATCCAACTGTTTCTGCTTAAGGTGAATTTCGTTAAGAGTTGTTCCACGCCTCTTGTTCAGCATTTGTAAACGTTCTTCTTCGGTAGAGTTTCCTTCCAGAAGAAGGCGCATATAGGCCTCTATCTCTTCGTTGCCAAACCCAATATCGTGGAGTGTCATAATCACGCTCAGGCGCTGCAGATCTTGCTCATCATACTGCCACGCACCCATGACTTTTTCAACTTCTCCGCACAAACCCCAGCTTTCATATTCCCGAAGGACTTCAACGGGAATTTTATACCGTTCGCTTGCTTCGTCAATCGTCATTTCCTGGCTTGCTCCTTTCTTAAAAAATAAGAGTGCTCCATTTGGAACACTCTCATTATAACCTCGATTCTCGTCTATGTCTATTACCTATAATTTATCATCAGATATTACAAAATCGTATTGACCTGCAAAGGAAAGAAAGGCGCTGGTTGCGGGGGAAAAAATCTGCTCCTTTTTCCATGCCAAAACAGTGCTTGTTTCAAGTGCTGGATAAAGAGGAACAAATGTCAACCCCTCATATGTGTAATTAAGCCTTATCCCTAATACGACTCCCAGACTGCTTTCTGCCAACATCATCTCATTATACAAAAGATTTCCGCGAGCAATGATCTCTGTCTGCTTACTATATACGCCCAACCATTTGTCTAAGCTGCTTTTTACAAAATCACCGGTAGCGATAATAAGCCGATGTTCTGCCAAGTCCTCTGGCTGAATCCATTTTTTTTGCGCCAGCGGGGAATCTGTGCGTACCCATGCACCCCATTTTTCTTTTGTTGGCATAGGAAGAAAATCGTACTTCCGTATGTCGATGGGCTCCGCCATAAGGCCCATATCGAGAAAGCCGCGCTCAATATAATCATGGATATTGTCAGCATTACCACTATAAATTTCATATTGAACCAAGGGATGCTTTTTAGAAAAAGATGCAATTATCTGTGAAAGAATACGGGTAGACTGAAACTCACCGCTGCCAATGGCAATTTCCCCGGCAAGTTCTTCATCACGGTGTCTCAAATCCTGCCGGGTTTTCTCCGCTAACGCAAGCATTTCCTGTGCCCGACGCTTTAAGATCATACCATCCTCAGTCAATATGATGTTGTGATTGCTGCGAGTAAATAATTCCACTCCTAATTCTTCTTCTAATTGAGCAATCTGGCGGGAGAGAGTAGGTTGTGTAACATGAAGAGACTGTGCAGCCCGCGTGAAATTTTCTTCTCTGGCGACAGCCAGAAAATAGTTTAGAACTCGAAGATCCATAGTTGCTTTTCCCCTTTTTTTAATATTGTACCAAAATCCATCTCTATTTTCAACATATCTAATGGTCAGATATTCAAAAAACAAATTTTATTTTTTGAAAAGCCTTGCTTTTCTACCCGTTTTGTGTAAGCTGTGACTCACACAAGCCCAAGCAAAAAAAGAAAGGTGGAAATTACAATGAAAACAGGAAAAATCACAGCGAAACTGAGGGACGCGGTTCCAGTTTGCCTTATGGTAAATGGCGAGGAAGTCAAGCGGTACAAGAACATCGAGCTGCCGGACGAGCTGAAAGAAGTGGAAATGACCGACTTCCATTTCAACGTACACGTGGACGGGAAGATCACCTTTGAAATTCACTATGCGGAAGGTGCACTGCCGGAGATATTCCCGGAGGCCCGTACCAGAGTAAGGCGAGCGGCAAAGGCCGCAGCCAAAGCCGCCGCACAGGAAAGCACCGAGGTTATGGCCGTGGAGACTATCGAGTCGGAAATAGAGGACGCGACGGAAGAAAGGCCGCAAACCGACGAAATCCCGGCGGAAGATCCCGGTGAGCCTACCACGGTGGGAAATGAGCCGGAAGGCATCGAAGCGGCCTATAATGTGACCGGTGTGCGCCGCAAGGAGCTGGTGGCAGCAGTAGGCGACTTCATTGGCGCAAAGCCGGAATATCTGAGAGCGCCGACATACGC
>CALWJF010000033.1 GCA_944380935.1 uncultured Clostridia bacterium | reverse complement strand
GGCCGGAATAAACACCTTCTTTCTCCAAATCCCGTCCAATATAGCTATCCATCCTTCCCTCTTCCGGTTGCATCCGACCATGAATAATGCAATAATATTCCTTTTCAATCTCCCTTTGTCGGATTTTTTCATTTAAAATCCGGAGAGCTTCAGCATTTTTCGCCGCCAGCACCAACCCGCTTGTATTTCGATCGATGCGATTGGCCAAGGCGGGAGCAAAACTATGTTCTTCTGCAGGGTTCCAGGAACCCTTTTGATATAAATAGGCTTTTATATGGTTAATCAGTGTATTTTCATCACCTGAATCATCTGAATGGACCAGCATTCCGGCTTTTTTATCTGAAATCAGGATATTTTCATCTTCATACACAATCTGCAATTGTGGTTCAATCGCACGCCATGCCTCCTGCGGATCCGGCTTTTTAAAGAACGCATCGTCAATATAAAGCTGCAGCACATCGCCTTCTGCCAACCGGTCCCCCGGCGCAAGGCGAGCACCATTTCGCTTGATACGCTTTGTCCGCAGATATTTCTGACGTAAAGACGGTCCCAACCCGGGCAGCGCTTTCATTAAAAAATTATCTGCGCGTTGTCCTGCATCATTTTTATGAACAATCATTTCCTGCATACCGCAGTTCTCCTTACTGCTTTCGCGAAACTTCAGTTAATTTTATCACATTCCCCATCAATTTCCAATATGAAAACCGAAAAGACGCAATTTCCATACAGATTCAAAAAACAAACGTTCCCTTCCTGCTTGACATGTGCGGGTAAAATCGTATACAATAAAATGAAATGAGTTTATCCGAGAGGTTTATATGAAAATACTCGGCCTGGATCCAGGTTATGCAATTGTCGGCTTTGGATTCATTGAGTCCGATGGTGTCCGCAGCCATAAGCTCCGTCACGGAGCGATCCGAACACCTGCCCATACGCCAATGCCTGAACGTTTAGCAACCATATATTCGGATATGTGCCAACTTTTGACACTTTGCAACCCAGATGCTGCTGCAATAGAAGAATTGTTTTTTAATACCAACACAACAACCGGCATTTGTGTTGCGCAAGCGCGCGGCGTCATTATCCTTGCGTGTACACAACACCATATCCCGGTTTTTGAGTATACGCCGCTGCAGGTAAAACAGGCAGTGGTTGGCTATGGACGTGCCGAAAAACAACAGGTTATGGAGATGACACGGGCAATTTTAAATCTCAGTGCGGTGCCCAAGCCTGATGATGCAGCCGATGCGCTTGCAATCGCACTTTGCCATGCGCAAAATATGTCCTCTGTCCTTTCAGAATATTAAAGGAGCGTTTATGTTTTACTATCTAGAGGGAACTATCGCCCATATTGAGCCCTATATCGCAGTAATTGATTGCGGCGGCGTCGGTTATCTATGTCGAGTCAGCAGCATAACACAGTCTAAATTAAAGATCGGGCAACGCCAACGACTTTATACGCACCTGCATGTCCGGGAAGATGCCTTTGAAATTTATGGATTTGCAGAGCAAGAGGAGAAAAACTGCTTTCTTCTTCTGACTTCTATTTCCAGTATTGGAATGAAAATGGCATTGTCCATTCTTTCTTCGCTCTCCCCTGCCGCGCTTGCCATAGCTGTAATGAACGATGATGAACGCGCATTAGTTGCTGTTCCGGGGATTGGGAAAAAATTGGCACAAAGAATCATTCTCGAATTAAAAGATAAATTGAAAAGGCAAATGCCGGACATTGTTCACTCTGATGATTTTACGGTATCCGCTCCTCCCTCCGGCAGCAATGCGCAGGAGGCAGCCGCTGCATTACAGGCATTGGGATATGGGATAGCGGAAGCGGCAAATGCTCTTCAGGGTGCCGGTAAGGAATGGTCTGTAGAAGAACTGATCCGTTTCGGACTGAAAAATCTGATGAAACAAGGATAAAATTATGAGTATTGAATTTGAAGGCGGCGGAGAAGAGCGTATTATTTCAGCCGGCATGCATCCGGAAGATGAAAACGAAGGCAGTCTTCGTCCTAAATATTTGCGGGAGTATATTGGCCAGGACAAAGTGAAAGATAATCTTCGTATTTTTATCGAAGCTGCCAAGAATCGAAAAGAAGCGCTTGATCATGTACTGCTTTATGGGCCGCCGGGCCTAGGTAAAACCACCTTGGCCGGCGTAATCGCCAATGAAATGGGGGTCAATTTTCGCGTAACTTCCGGCCCGGCAATTGAAAAACCAGGAGATCTTGCGGCACTATTAACCAGCTTGGATACAGGAGATATTTTGTTTATCGACGAAATTCACCGGCTAAACCGCAGCGCCGAAGAAGTATTGTACCCGGCAATGGAGGATTTCGCCTTAGACATAATCCTCGGTAAAGGGCCTTCCGCACGTTCAATCCGACTGGATTTAAAACCTTTCACTTTAATAGGCGCTACAACCCGCGCCGGCCAGCTTACGGCGCCGATGCGGGATCGATTTGGCATGTTGATGCGTTTAGAACTGTATACACCAAAAGAACTCCTGCAAATCATAACCCGTTCCGCCCAGATTCTTCATGTTGAAACCGATCCCGAAGGGGCAATGGAAATTGCGCGCCGCTGCCGCGGGACACCGCGAATTGCCAACCGAATGCTCAAGCGCGTCCGCGATTTTGCACAGGTACAGTCCGATGGAATCATTACCAGGCAAGTGGCAGATCATGCGTTGCAGGCTCTGGAAGTCGATGCGCTCGGACTCGACAATATTGATCGCCGCATGCTGCATACCATTATTACAACCTATGGCGGCGGTCCTGTTGGTGTGGAAACATTGGCTGCCACCATTGGAGAAGAAGCGGTTACCATAGAAGACGTATATGAACCGTATCTGTTACAGATCGGTTTTCTTTCACGTACTCCACGCGGCCGTTGTGCAACAGAAGCAGCATATCGTCATCTTGGGCTTCCATTTTCCGGACAGCAAAGCTTTGCGTTCTAGGTTGTACGTATAAATATGTGCATATTGCCCTATAAAACGATAAATTTCCAGCAATATTAACAAAACATTCACATTCGCTTGACTTTTTATAACAAATGTGTATAATAATGATGTCGATGAGTAAGAGCAAACAGGAACCAAACAAAATGCAAAATATACCAATTGTTGCAGAATCTTCTTGCCTTGAATCAAGCCCTCAATCATCAGATGCGCTTTCTAGTTTGAGTGATGAAAAGTTGTGCGAAAGGGTACAATCTGGTGATTCGGATGCGGCAAACCTTTTGATTCATCGTTTTTCTAGAATGGTAGTTACTATTGTCCACCGGTATTATTTGTTTGGTGGTACAGAAGACGATTTAGAGCAAGAAGGTATGATTGGATTACTGTCCGCTATGAATAATTACACTCCAGGACGATCTTCTTTTAAGACATTTGCAGGATTGTGTATACGTCGCAGTGTAATTGATGCAATTCGCAGAGATCACAATAAAAACAATCTCTTTTATAACAGTGTTTTGAGTTTGAGTCAGTTAGACCCTGACGCAGCGCAAATATATCCAACGGAGCAGGACCCTGAACAACAGGTTATCGGCAAAGACGACCGCAAGCACATAGAGCAACAACTCCTGAGCAAGCTTTCAGATTTTGAACGAAATGTCCTGACCCTCTATCTTAACGGATTACGTTATGGCGAGATTGCGGAAAAGCTTTCTATATCTGTAAAATCCGTTGATAATGCAGTCCAGCGTATACGCCGGAAAATTCGTTCGTGAACTGCAGCGAACATCTTCAATGTGCTCAACAGGAAAACCCCTGTGTGCAAAATATTTTACCCGTTTATCTGCGGGCACACATCTAAAGAGAGGTAAAAGACATGTATCAGGACAAAGTTCTCAAATGTAAAGAATGCGGCGAAGAGTTCGTTTTCACTGCGGGTGAGCAGGAGTTTTATGCAGAACGTGGTTTCCAAAATGAACCGCAGCGTTGTAAGGCTTGCCGCGATGCTCGTAAAAATGCTTCCAAGCAGCCAAGAGAATATTTTGTTGCAACTTGCGCTATGTGCGGCGGTGAAGCGCGCGTTCCTTTCCAGCCGAAAACTGACCGTCCGGTCTACTGCAGCGATTGCTTTGCAAAGATTAAAGCAGCTGAGTAATGAAAAGATAAAAGCGGCGTCAAATTCGACGCCGCTTTTATCTTTATAAAATTATCCTAAAATTTTTGACTTTTGCTTGACAAATCTATAATCGTTTGTTATAATTACACTCGCGGTTGAAAATTTGTTCAAATTAATCGTATATATTTGAAGTAAAAATAATTAGCACATATATTTTATTTGGGGGTATAGCTCAGCTGGGAGCCCGGTTGAAGCGGTTA
>CALWJF010000032.1 GCA_944380935.1 uncultured Clostridia bacterium | reverse complement strand
GATCCTGTTACACCATGTATTCGTGACGATGGTGATACCATAATTTTGGATGCGGGTGCGATCTGCGCCAAAATTACAAAGCAACCTTATGCTTTGCAGTTTTACGATGCGCATGGCCGGCTTCTGACGGATTCTGCCTTCCGTAACCTTGCCTATATGACGGCTTCCGACGGTCAGCATTATATGGTCGAACAGCTGAAGACCTCGGTGGGGGAATATATTTATGGCCTTGGGGAACGTTTTACGCCGTTTATTAAGAATGGACAAAGTGTGGAAATGTGGAATGAAGACGGCGGGACATCAAGTGAGATTGCCTATAAAAACGTCCCGTTTTATCTGACAAATCGTGGTTATGGCGTTTTTGTCAACCATCCTGGACGGGTGTTTTTTGAAGTAAATTCGGAAAAAGTATCCCGTGTCAGTTTTGGCATTCCGGGCGAACATCTGCATTACTTTCTGATCGCAGCAGACACGCCGGCGCAAATCCTCTCGCGCTATACGGCATTGACCGGCAGACCTCCAATGCTGCCTGCGCAGAGTTTTGGCGTGTGGCTTTCCACCTCTTTTACCACAGATTATGATGAAGCGACTACGTCTTCTTTGATAGATGGTATGCGCAGCCGGAATATTCCTCTGGATGTATTCCATTTTGACTGTTTCTGGATGCGGGGATTTTCCTGGTGTGATTTTATTTGGGATGCCGATCAATTTCCAGATCCGGAAGGTATGCTTGCGCGCTATCATGCACGCGGATTAAAGATCTGCGTATGGATCAATCCATATATTGCCCAGCGTTCCCCTCTGTTTGAAGAAGGGAAGGAAAAGGGATATTTTTTACGTCGTAGAGATGGTTCTGTGTGGCAGTGGGATCGATGGCAGGCAGGCATGGCAATTGTGGATTTCACAAATCCGGAAGCTGCTGCATGGTATCAGGAGAAACTGCGTACGCTGGTGCGTATGGGTGTCGACTACTTTAAAACTGACTTTGGTGAGCGCATTCCAAAAGATGCGGTGTATTATAATGGAGCAGATCCGGAAGGAATGCATAATTACTATACGAATTTGTATAATCAATGCGTTTTTGAATTGCTGTGTGAGGAAAAAGGGGTATCCAATGCCTGCCTGTTTGCCCGGAGTGCTACCGTTGGCGGGCAGAAATATCCTGTACATTGGGGCGGAGATTGTAGTGCAAGTTATGAGTCCATGGCAGAAACGCTGCGCGGCGGACTTTCATTGGCACTATCTGGATTTGCGTATTGGAGCCACGATATCTCCGGTTTTGAACAGACCGCCAGCGCAGATGTCTATGCGCGTTGGGCGCAGTTTGGACTGCTTTCGACCCATTCACGCTTTCACGGTTCGTCAGGCTACCGAGTTCCCTGGAATTTTGGGGAGATTTGCTGCGCCGTTGTACGGCGGTTTGCACAGTTGAAATGCCGTCTGATGCCATATCTTTATGGGGAAAGTTTATATGCTCACGAAACCGGGATTCCGGTTCTGCGTCCGATGGTGTTGGCAAGACCGGAGGATCCTGCCTGCGAGACGCTTGACCGTCAATATATGTTGGGTTCTGCGCTGCTTGTTGCGCCTGTTTTTGATGCACAGGGCGCGGTGTCGTATTACCTGCCAGACGGTTGCTGGACGCATTTGCTGGATGGACGTGTTCTTGAAGGCGGGCGTTGGATGCGGGAGCAGTATGAGTTGCAAAGTCTGCCGCTCTTTGTTGCGCAAAATACCCTGTTGGCCGTTGGGACATGCTGTGATACGGCGGCATATGATTTTGCTAAAGAAGTGACGCTGCATCTTTTTGTATTGACTGACGGTGCGCAAGCCAGCTGCCGTGTTGTTGGGCATGATGGTAAGGTTGCATTTACGGCACAGGTTGTGCGCAACGGTGATGTTCTGACGCTACGTTCTGGTTTGCCGGTACGTTTTTGCCTGCATCGGCCGGGAGAAGGCCTATACGATGAAACAGACACGTTTTTCTGCGAAGGGGAATGCGTGTTTAAATTAAAAAATGTAAAGGAGTAGTAGTATATGGCAATTTTAAAAGCGGAGAACGGTGCGCTTGTTTTGCGCCGCGATACAGAGCTATTGAAAATTGAACCTTGGGCAAAAAACAGTTTACGTGTCCGTGCGGTACGTCATATTGATGTACCGGATGAGAACTGGGCGCTTTTGCCACAGGAATCCCCCGGTGATGCAGTGATCACCATTGAAAATGGGGAAGGCAGTATACAAAACGGAAAAATTACTGCGCATATCAACGTCGCCGGGATGATCTATTTTTATGGCGAAAACGAAAAGCCAATTCTGCGGGAATATTGGCGTTCGCGCGGAGGGAATTTTGAATCCATGAGCGCGCTTGAAATCTACGCGCGTGATTTTGTTGGAACCCGTGGTGCAGATTTTGAACTGACCATGCGTTTTGAAGCAAATCCCGGAGAACATATTTATGGCATGGGGCAGTATCAGGATGGTATGATCGATAAAAAAGGCTGCGTTCTAGAGCTTGCACACCGCAATTCGCAGGCAAGTGTGCCTTTTTATGTTTCCAGTGAAGGGTATGGTTTTTTGTGGAATAATCCCTCTATCGGGCGCGTAACGTTTGCGAAAAACCGTACGGAATGGTATGCGTCCAGTACAAAGACGCTTGATTACTGGATTACGGCATCTGATAGTCCGGCAGAAATTATGGCTTCATATGCCGATGCGACCGGGCATCCCCCGATGATGCCGGATTATGTCATGGGATTCTGGCAGTGCAAGCTGCGTTATCGTACGCAAGATGAGCTTTTGGAGGTTGCACGGCATCATAAAGCACTGGGTCTGCCGATGGATGTCATTGTGTCCGATTTCTTTCATTGGCCGTATCAGGGTGACTGGCGTTTCGATGAAGAAGAATGGCCGGACCCCGACGCAATGGTCCGGGAATTAAAAGATATGGGCATTGAACTTATGGTTTCCATTTGGCCGTATGTCGATCAAAAGAGCGAGAATTATCGGCAGATGCGAGAGAATGGTTATCTGGTTCATGCGGAACGCGGCCTTCAGATCTGCGCAACCTGGAAAGGCAATACCATTCCCTATGATCCGACCAATCCGGAGGCGCGAAAATTTGTCTGGAGTGTTGTAAAGCGTAACTATTTTGATAAAGGGATTCGAATTTTCTGGTTGGATGAAGCGGAACCGGAATGGGATTACGATTTTGACCACTATCGGTATGCTAAGGGTGCGAATATCGCCGTCGGTAATATTTATCCGCTTGTCTATGCGCAGAACTTCTATGAAGGATTAAAGGAAAGCGGCGTTGAATTGCCCATTAACTTGTTGCGCTGCGCGTGGGCAGGTTCTCAGCGTTATGGCGCACTTGTTTGGTCAGGGGATATCGATACAACGTTCCGTTCCTTTAAAGAGCAGTTTGCCTGTGGGTTGTCTATGGCCATGTCCGGAATCCCGTGGTGGACCTCAGATATCGGCGGATTCCATGGTGGAGATCAGAATGATCCGGATTTCCGTGAACTGCTTGTTCGCTGGTTCCAATTTGGTGCGTTCTGCCCGGTTTTCCGTTTGCATGGAGATCGAAAGAATGGAGATAATCCGGGAACTGCGTCCAAAGCACATACCGGCGGACCGAACGAGGTTTGGAGTTACGGAGAAGAGGTTTATGAGATTCTGAAAAAGTACCTTTTCCTGCGTGAAGAGATCCGTCCCTATATCAAGTCGGTCATGCAGAAAACAGCTGCCACCGGCGCACCGGTGATCCGTCCGCTTTACTATGATTTCCCGAAAGACAGCGCCGTTGCTACGATTGAAGATCAGATGATGTTTGGCGATGATGTCCTGGTGGCGCCGGTCTTTGAATTGGGAGCCAGAGCGCGTGCAGTATACCTCCCGGCAGGGGAGACTTGGATTGATGCGCATACCGGCGAAGAATATGCAGGTGGGCAGACCATTACGGCGGATGCACCGTTGGAGCGGATTCCGGTGTTCCTGCGCAAGGGCGGAACCGTTCAGTTTACGCTATAAAATAAAAATAATTTTAAGCAAAAGTCTGGCGCATTTTTGGGTAAACGCTAGTCAGGAAGTACCAGAAGCAGTTTAAGCAAATGTGTGATAAATTAAATGAAAAAATGGCGAGTGCAAATCCATTGCACTCGCCATTTTTAGACTGCATCCGATATCCTTGATTCTGCTGAATTTCTAACATAAATTATCCTTATACGCAATTGGGAAATCTTCAATGAAAAACATCGATGGTATATATCAATTCTTAACTGTTTTTGCTTGCCCATGCATTTACTATTAAATTCTTATATCTTATACAGCAGTAGCAAGGGCAACGCATCCGTAAACTGTCTTTTGGGAAATAAATTAAAGTTTATAATGGCTGTGTACATTTTTCTACATGGGAACTTATTTGCGCATGGATTGCTTTTGCAGAAAGAAAGAGAGCGTTCATCTGCGAGCAGCAGCGACAGCCCTCGTGACCTAAATAAAACGCCGAGGAATTCAAGAGCATAAATGCTGTTGCGTTTCATACCGAAGTCAGAAAACATTATGGAATCGAAGCTTTTCCATTTCAACCAAATGCGTAAACTGTTCACATAAGAGTATTTTTGTGCGCACGAAATCTTCCATATCGCCTGTAAGTCCAGCACTTACAAAATTTGATAACGTTTCTGTAATTTTATCAACTTCCTCATGCAGCATCATACTTTCCAGGTAATTACGATGCTCCTGCCAATACGTATGCAAACGCAATACACAGGCACATGCCTGTTCAAGATCCTCTGCCTGCGCGATATCCAGTGCTTGATCGGCATATTCAATTGCCTTTCCCATAATCTGATCAATATAAGCACTATTGGCAAAGCACAACCCAAGTAATAGCAGCAGCGCCAAAAAAGCCCCGAAAAAATACCGTTTCAACATCCAAACTCACCCTTGCTTCCCGGAAAAATCTTCACGAGGCAGCAGGATTATGCCGCCTTGATTATCCAACACCATCAGATATACATCAGCAGGGGTAGTTATACCGCGGCTTTCAAGCGTTTTCTTTAACCAGTTTTCGTCCCGGCCGCAGCTTTTCAGATTTGCGCTCATTACCCGTCCGTGTGCGACGATGGTTGTGTACAATTCCGGCTCCTGTGCCGTATCAATTTGCATCTGCGCCGCCGTCACTGGCCGTTGTGACGCAAGCATTTGTACGCTCAGCTCTCCATTGGGTTCCAAATAGGCGCATCCTACCGTTGTGGGGTCAAATACATCTTTTTGCCGAAGTGCCTCCATTAGTTCCATTACATTGATACGCAGTCGAGCTAATTCAGTTTGATCAATTTGTCCATTTTTTATAACAGCGCTGACTTTCCCGCTTAAAATAGATTTTGCACGCGGTGAAGCAGCTGTGATTGCAGAAAACATCATTTCCAAAGAAAAGATTACGATAATCGGAATCACACCATGCAGTAGCGGGATTCCCATATCCTGCATCGGTACGGCGCTTAAATTGGATATCAAAATTGCAGATACCAGTTCGCTTGGTTCCAGTTCCCCGACCTGGCGTTTTCCCATCACACGCAGCGCCAAAATAATAAAAAGATAAAGGACTAGGGTTCTGAAAAAGGCTGTCAGCATAAATTCTGCCTCCGGTTTTCGCATGATATCCTATTTTTACCGAAGTTGTCAATTTTATGCCTCTTCTCTACGACGGCATACCGATAAAATAAATGCTGCTTCGTCGTCCAGTTGTTGTATTGATTCCAAACGAGTCCATTCAGTAGCCGTGGTGTGATAAGCATACGGTGTCATAGAAAATAAATTTCGAATTCCCTTCCCATCTGCAATATGGAGGGCAAAACGGACTGTATCTTGACGAAGCAATATAAAATATGGATCGATGTTTAAGGTCGGTGTGTTTTCGTATGGATCACGATAAACCATGCTTTTTAAGGCCCATAGATGACGTGCAGCCGGGAATACTGCAATTAAATGCCCATTTGGCCGCAACACACGTGCAAATTCGGCAGCAGCAATGGGTGTACAAAGCGACAGGATGGCATCGCATGTGCCATCTGCTAAGGGAAGATGAAAACTGTTAGCCACCGCACAGCGAATCCTGTGGCGCCGGGCGGCATAGGAAATCGCATCTTTGGAAATATCCGTAGCCAATACATCTACATTTTGCGTGGAAAGAAATTCAGCCAAACCCTCGCTGTAATAGCCTTCCCCGCATCCGCAGTCTAAAATACAGCCTCCCCGCGGCGTAATTTCTCTAAAAACCATATTAATGGCTTCCGACAACGGTTTATAGTATCCTGCTGTAAGGAAATCCCGACGCGCACGAATCATCTCTCGATTATCACCATGAATTCGCCCTGCAATTCGTCCTGCTGGCAGTAGGTTTATATAACCTTGTCTTGCAAGATCAAAACTATGCCCCTGGCTACAACGTACTGTTTTTTCCCCACGTATGAACGGCGCACCGCACAATGGACAAATAAAATCATGGGTCATAAAACACTCCTCCGATTCTTCTTTTGTTGTCAGTATTGTATCATAAGTCAGGCATGAAGTTCTACAGTTTTTCTTCTTCAGCAGTACTGCAATACTGCTTTGCAGCTTGGATCATCGCCTGATAGATTGACTTCGCCGATGGAATGCCAGACAAATTAATCATCTGCCGGCAGTGATTTTGGATTTGTCCGATGTATTATGGGAAACGGTTTTTTTATAAACTTATTGACGGGATGGTTATCAATCTATAGATGCTCACATACTTTTACACGTGGCCGCAATATTGCCAAAGTCGATGGATCCAGTCCGGCATTTTTCATAACTTCCCGCTTTTAACCGGCCGGAAATCTTGGAAAGCCGGCAGTATTCCATCCCTTGAAGAACACTTACCTCGGACGAACCTTTCCGGCTGCTCCGGCCCTTTGAGGATGATGCCGGTATTGTTTTTATTCGCTTTACAGGCCTGCTCATGTAATTTTTGTTCTATGGTAAGGGAAGCAAAGAGCAGTCTTTTGGATATATTACAAGGGAAGCAGTAGATATTTGATTCTGTATTTCCTCATAAATAGGTTTTGCGGATTGAAGGAAAATAAAAAACGTCATAAGGTTTCCTATGACGTTCGGGACAGGAAAAGGGTATGGGTCTATGCTGTTCCCTTTTTCCTATTCAATATTAAATTTTTAATTTCTTACGGTTCCTCTTACTTCTGAAAATATGAATTTTGCCGGGATGTTCATTCTCTCATCAGGAGGTAAAGGCAGACGTTGCAGGTTGTCTGACATTATAAAAATTGTCCAAATCTATTGTATCATCCACTAAAAGTAGTATTGGATAAACGTAAAAATAAGATTAGGGAGAATCGATTGTTAGATCAGTGACTTACGCAATACGAGCTGGCCGGAAAATGGGAAAAATTGGGTGCCAAAACGGCGATATCCGTTTTTTTCATAAAACTGCCGGGCACGCCGATTCGATTTGGAAACATATAAACGCATTTGCGCACAGCCGCGTTTTCGGCATACGCTTTCTGCGTAGGCAATCAATTGCGTTCCGTAACCGCAACCGCGAAATTCCGTTTCCAAATATAGAAGAGAAATATGCCCCGTGACAGGAAGTTCACGGACGCGGGAGTCAAGAATTACAATGCCTGCGTAATTTCCGCCTGCTCGGGCAATATAGATGTTGCCCGGACGATGGTGTAGAATGCTTTCGGTATTGGAACGAAAAAAATCCGGATTATAACCTTCATCGTTGCCATAAACAGCCAACCAGGCATTTCGCCCACATGCAAGAATATAAGGCATGTCCTGTAAAGGGTCTGCTGCAGAAATATTAAGCGGCCATCGCTGTGCCAGCAAGTTATTCACCGCCTTTGTTCTTTTTTATTGATTATACGCTGTGCAGCAGTGTTTTGTAAAGATCCGGCAATGACTTTTTTGGTGTGACACTTGCAGAGAATACGTCTTTTTGTTATAATACATATTGCGAAGTAGTATAACTTTTGGAGGAAGAATTGTGTTACAATTTGAAGAATATCAGCAACGATTGCGTACTTTACGTCCGGAAATCGAAGAAATAGGAGCTGCACTGGATTTGGAAACAGTAGAGCGGGAGATTACAAAGCTCGAGGAACAATCTGCAGCTGCAGATTTTTGGACGGATTTGGATCGTTCGCAGAAGGTACTGCAACGAATAAAACAACTGAAAGACCGTAAGCAGATTTATAAGTCTTTACTAGACGAGGCAGATGAATTAGAAACGCTGTGCGAACTTGCGCTGGAAGAAGACGATGAGAGCCTGGATGGGGATGTGCGCAGCGGCATGGCACAGTTGGAAAAACATATTGAAGAAGTGCGTATGCAAACGCTGCTTTCGGGGGAATATGACCGGAATAATGCTATTTTGAGCTTCCATGCGGGTGCAGGTGGTACAGAGGCGCAGGATTGGGCTGCCATGCTTTATCGCATGTATACCCATTGGGCGGAACGTCATGGATATAAATATAGAATTTTGAACTATCTTGACGGAGAAGAAGCCGGGATGAAAAGTGCGGATATTATAATAGAAGGCGAAAATGCATTTGGGTTTTTGAAATCCGAAAATGGTGTTCATCGTTTGGTGCGAATTTCGCCGTTTGACGCATCTGGTCGCCGCCATACCTCTTTTGCAGCTGTTGAGGTTATGCCTGAAATCAGTGATGATATGAGCGTTGATATTCGGGAAGAAGATATTAAAGTGGATACCTACCGTTCATCGGGGGCAGGAGGGCAACATGTTAATAAGACAGAATCCGCGATCCGGATCACACATATCCCAACCGGTATTGTTGTCAGTTGTCAAAATGAACGCAGTCAGGTTCAAAACCGTGCCTATGCAATGCGCATGTTGATGTCGAAACTTATGGAAATAAAAGAACGTGAACATTATGATAAAATTGAAGATATAAAAGGTGAGCAAAAGAAAATTGAATGGGGAAGCCAGATCCGTTCCTATGTGTTTATGCCTTATACATTAGCCAAGGATCACCGAACTGGTTTTGAAAATGGTAATATCAATGCAGTAATGGATGGTGATATTGACGGTTTTATTTCCGCATATTTGAAGATGAATGCGATAAAAAAGAACGAGGTTAAACAGGACTAAAGAATGCTCCCCCGCCGGTGTGTTTAACCGGAGGGGGAGTTTTATGCGTCTATGAAACCAGTCAGGCATTTATAAGATCAAGCTGCATGCTTATACCATCCGTTCGCTCAGCTTTTCGCCGCCGAGGATATGGAAATGCAAATGTTCAACCGTCTGCCCGGCGTCGGGACCGCAGTTTGAAACAATACGGTAGCTTGCAAGGCCTTCCTGTTTTGCCACCGTTGCAGCGACCGTCAATACATGGGCTATCAGATCGGCATTTTTCTCAGTAATGGATGAAAATGAAGGAATATGCTCTTTGGGAATCACAAGGATATGTACCTTTGCCTGCGGATTGATATCACGGAAAGCCAGGCAAAGCTCATCTTCATATACTTTGGCTGAAGGGATCTCTCCGGCAATAATTTTGCAGAAAACACACATAAGTAAATCTCCTTTGCTTAAATCCAGATTTAGATTTGATACGGCTTCGCAATTGCTTTTCCATTAGAAAAATAAATTGCAGAAGGGGAAAAATAGAAAAAGGCGAAAATTGACATTTCAATAAAGCGCTTTTTATTATTATAACAAATTTTTCCAGAAAGGCAATACAGAGCCCGAACGGGAAAAAATATACTATATTTTTATGCGCTCTTAATGTGAAGGTTCATCTTTTTGTATTTTTTTAAGTAGCATTATAGTAGACTGAGTACGTTTTATGAGACAGGAAGAGAAGTGGGTTTTATTCCTTATGCTTTGTTGCAAGGTGGAAAAATGAAACAAATAAAAAGAAGCAAAGAAGCATTGATCCAGGCGATACAACAAGCAGAAATACGAAATAAGCAGGGTCATCTGAAAATTTTTTTTGGCTATGCAGATGGGGTTGGGAAAACCTGTGCTATGTTGCAAGCAGCGTACCATGCAAAACATAACGGGATGGATGTTGTCGTGGGTTATCTGCATCCGGAAATAGATTCGGTGTCTGGAGCGCTGTTAAAAGACTTGGAGTGTCTTCCGACCAAACAGCAGAAAACCAGTGCCGCTTGTGAATTTGATTTGGATGCAGCTTTGATGCGCTGTCCGCAATTGATTTTGGTGGATGAACTGGCACATATAAATGGGGAAGGATGCCGTCATGCCAGACGCTATCAGGATATTGAGGAGCTTTTAAAATCCGGGATTGATGTTTATACAACTATCAATGTACAGAATATTGAGAGCCTTACCGATACGGTTGCTTCAATAACCGGCATATTGGCTAAAGACCGCATTCCTGATTCCATATTTGATCGTGCATATCAAGTAGAGCTGGTTGATATGGAACCGGAAGAACTGCTGGAGCGGATTCATGCAGAGAGTACAGACTCAGAAGGGTTTTCCAAACGCTTAATACCAAGCTTTTATACGTTGGAAAATTTGACAGCTCTTCGGGAACTGGCTTTGCGGCGGTGTGCAGATCGGCTTAATTTGTTAACCAAAAGCGCGAGAAGAGTAGGAAGTGCGTTTTATCCGGATGAACATATACTTGTATGTCTCTCTTCTGCCCCTTCCAACGCTAAGATTGTGCGCACCGCAGCCCGTATGGCTGCGGCTTTTCGCAGTAATTTTACAGCGCTATTTGTAGAAACACCATCTTTTTCCCTCGTGAGCGCAAGGGATAAAAAACGGCTTCATTCGAATATTCATTTGGCTGAGCAGCTCGGTGCAAAAGTTGAAACTGTATATGGTGAGGATGTACCATATCAGATTGCGGAATATGCACGGCTTTCCGGTGTATCCAGAATTGTAATCGGCCGCAGTAGCGCAAAGCGCCGGCATTTTTTCGGAAAACCGACCTTAACAGAACGTTTGATTGAAATTGCCCCCAATTTGGACATTCATATCATTCCGGATGCTGTCCCTGTAGGATTCTATAAAGAAAGAAAGTTAAAAAAGCACCACGGCTTTGTTCTGACGCTGTCAGACACTTTAAAAAGCCTGCTGATTTTAACTTTGGCGACGATTATCGGATTTGCATTTTCTAGATTCGATTTTACGAAACCCAATATCATTACAGTATATATTTTGGCTGTGCTAATAATTTCCGTAGTGACAGGCTCCAGTTTATATAGTTTGATTTCATCTGCAATTAGCGTTTTAATCTTTAATTTTTTCTTTACTTTGCCGACATTTACATTCATGGCATATGATAAGGGATATCCGCTTACTTTTTTAATTATGTTTATCGCTGCACTTTTGACCAGCTCCCTTGCTGCAAAGCTGAAATCGCAAGCAGCACAATCCGCGCAGGCTGCGTATCGTACAAAAGTATTGCTGGATACCAATCAGCTTTTACAAAAGGCTGCCTGCGACGAAGAAATCATTACCATAACGGCAAATCAGCTGATGAAACTGCTTAATCGGGATATTATCGTTTATCCTGTCTGTGAAGAGACGCTTGGTAAACCATATCTGCATTTTATTGGCGAGAAAAAAAGCGATATTTTGGCAAAAGATGAAAAAACAGTTGCCGAATGGGTGTTGAAGAATAACCATCATGCAGGTGCAACGACGAATACGCTCGGCAGCGCCAAGTGTTTATATCTCTCCATTCGCGCTGGGGAAACCGTATATGGAGTGGTAGGGATCCGAATCGAGGAAATGCCGCTGGATACATTTGAAAATAACATGCTTTTGTCTATTCTTGGCGAATGTGCGCTTGCCCTTGAAAACAGCCGCAATGTACGCGAAAAAGAACAAGCAGCTGTCTTTGCGAAAAATGAACAATTACGCGCTAATCTTCTGCGGACGATTTCGCATGATCTTCGTACGCCTTTGACCTCGATTTCCGGAAATGCCAGCAATCTGTTTTCCAATGGACAGGCTTTTGATGATCGGACAAGAAAGCAAATTTATGCCGATATATATGATGATGCGATGTGGCTGATCAATTTGGTAGAAAATCTTTTGTCTGTAACGCGGATTGAAGAAGGACGGATGAATCTTAATTTGTCTGCACAGTTAATGGATGAGGTTATTGCAGAAGCGCTTAAACATATTAATCGAAAAAGTGCAGAACATCATATAACTGTAAAGGGAAATGAGACCCTGCTTTTAGCCAAAATGGATGCCCGGCTGATTGTTCAAGTGATCATCAATCTTGTGGATAATGCAATCAAATATACGCCGTCCGGGTCTAATATCTGCATTTATATGGAAAAATTAGAAAAGTTCATAGCGGTTTCTATCGCAGATGATGGACCGGGTATAGCCGATGAAGGCAAATCACGTATTTTTGATATGTTTTATAGCGGAACGAATAAGGTCGCCGATAGCCGACGCAGTCTTGGACTTGGGCTTTTTCTGTGCAAATCGATTATAGCAGCGCATGGGGGTACGATTTGTGTACAGGATAATCAGCCGAAAGGCAGTATTTTTACATTCACAATACCTGCAGAGGAGGTAGAACTGCATGAATAAATTAACGGTTTTGATTGTAGAAGACGATATGCCGGTCCGCAATCTGATTACAACGACGCTAAAAGCGCATGATTACAAATATCTGACCGCGCCGAACGGCGCTGCTGCGGTTTTGGAAGCATCCTCCTATAATCCTGATGTTGTATTATTGGATCTAGGCTTACCGGATGTTGACGGTGTAGAGGTTATCAAAAAAATCCGTTCATGGTCCAATATGCCCATTATTGTGATTTCCGCCAGAAGTGAAGATACGGATAAGATAGAGGCTTTAGATGCGGGCGCAGATGATTATTTAACCAAACCCTTTTCTGTTGAAGAACTCTTGGCCAGACTGCGAGTAACGCAGCGCCGGCTCGCAGCCGCCAAAAGCCGTCCGATGGAAGAAGCAGTTTTTCAAAATGGGAGGATTCGTGTGGATTATGCTGCGGGCTGTGCTTACTTGGATGACGAACAACTGCATTTGACGCCGATAGAATATAAGCTGCTTTGTCTGCTCTCGCAAAATGTTGGAAAAGTATTGACGCATACCTTTATTACGCAAAAAATATGGGGAAGCAGTTGGGACAACGACATAGCATCTCTGCGCGTATTTATGGCGACGCTTCGAAAAAAATTAGAAGCTGCTCCGGGTTCTCCGCAGTATATCCAGACCCATATTGGCGTAGGTTATCGGATGATCAAGCTGGAATAGAATTGGGAAAAATCGATTATTGTTTTGAATGCCAAAAAGGCGCTCTAAAACCTGATGGTTCAGAGCGCCTTTTAATATTATAAGAATTAGTCAGAGTAAAAGAGTTGTGTGACATTAAATTTTATAGCAAAACGAAAGCCGAAACAGAAAAAAATTCTGTTTCGGCTTGGAGCTACTGGCCGGATTCGAACCGGCGACCTGCTGATTACGAATCAGCTGCTCTACCGACTGAGCCACAGTAGCATACGTGATAGAAAATACAGATTCTTGTATTTTCAGCTGTCGGAAGGAAACTACAACTTACGACCAGATCAAATCTTACCATATTCGGGCACAGAAGTCAAGTCCTGTTTATAGAAAAATCGAATCTATGATTTTCTCCTTTTATTGGTGTACACAAAAAGCATCGGCCAAAGCGTTTAGGGAAAAATTTCAGTGCTTGACGTGCCGCAGAAAAACTCTGGAATATCCCAAAAACTGTGCTTCCGGCACCCGACATTAACGCACCTTGCGCACCACTATCCAACAGAGCAGATTTAATCTCTGATATTTGCGGATACAGAGCAGATACCGGGGCTTCCAGAGAGTTGGCGAGACAGCTGCAAATTTTTGGAACAGACCGGCTCTTCAGAGCATGCAGCATTGCATTGCTGTCGGGTTTTGACTGTTTTGGATAGATGTCAAATGCTGCATAGGCTTTAGGCGTTGGAACAGGGAATGCAGGTTTAACAAGTAGAATCGGAACACTTGGCAGTGGGGGCGCCGGGGAAAGGCGCTCGCCAATTCCTTGGGCCAACATGGAACCACCACGAATACAGAATGCAACATCCGCACCGATGCCGGAAGCGATAGTTTCCAATTCAGAAGATGTAAGACCAGCATGATAGATCGTATTCAAAGCACGCAGCACTGCCGCCGCATCACTACTGCCACCGCCAAGCCCGGCACCAACTGGAATATTTTTTTGCAGCGTAATATGCAGGCCATCGCAGGAAATTGCTGTGTGTTGAAAAAAAGCCAAAGCCGCCTTGACGGCAAGATTACGGTCGTCGCAAGGAATATATGGACGAGAGCAGGATAGTTCTATTTTTTTATTTTCTGTGCGTATAAAGGAAAGCCGGTCAAATAGGCTGACACTTTGCATTACGCTTTCGATTTCATGGTAACCATCTGCTCGCTGTTCCCCGACCGCAAGCAGCAAATTAATTTTAGCATAAGCTCGAATTTCCATAAATTTCCTCAACTCATTTTTTTAATAATAGCATAAAACATATAATTTTACAATGCGGCTTGAGTGGTGGTTTTGTATTTTAAAAGGAATATTCCTCATGTACTGTTCGTGGTAAATGGATGGATTCAGGGATGGGATTCTCTCATAATTCGCAAAGATGGAAAACGCTTGCATTATTGCGCTTGGATATGTATAATAATGGTGTTGTGTTCTCTGCTTATGAAGTGGATTCTGATTTTTGATCAGGGATTTATTGGAGGACAAGAGATTGTATAACCAAAATGTATATTATAAAATCAGTTTGCCATTTTGGATATTATGAATTTTACAAAAAAAATGAGGTAAAGCGCGGAATGAATCAACTAAAAGAAAAAGTATTAAATGGGAGAAAACTTTTTGGTAGCTTCCATGAGCTTGGAAGCACGGTTGCTGCAAGCCTGATGGGGCATACAGGTTTGGATTATACAATTATTGATTGTGAACATGGTTCTTTTGAAGCGGAAACCGCACAAGAATTGGCACGAGCGGCTGCTTCCAATGGGGTGATACCATTTGCGCGGGTAAAAGAAATCAGCCGGCCGGCGATCTTGAAGCTTTTGGATGCGGGTGCACAGGGACTGATTATCCCAAATGTAAAAACTTTAGAGGAAGCACGCGATATTGTCCGATTTGGGAAATTTCATCCAATTGGGGAGCGTGGCGTTGCAGCGACAGTTTCATCGGATTTTTGGTTCTCCGATTTACTCGCCGATGGAATTGAAGGCTATTTTCAAAAGGCAAACGCACTTACGATGCTGATTCCGCAATGTGAAACGGTTGAGTGTCTGGAAAACATTGAATCTATTGTAGGACTGGAAGGAATCGACGGCATTTTTGTCGGGCCATATGATTTGTCAACAGCGCTAGGAAAGCCTGGACAATTTGAGGATCCGGAAATCCGGGCGGCAATTGGCCGGGTTCTTGCTGCATGCAAAGCAGCAGGAAAACTTTCCTTTATTTATACAGGCGATTTGAACAAAGCGCGTGAATATTTAGCAATGGGATTTGATTCTGTGACCTATTCTCTAGATGCTATTGTGCTGGTTGAAGCTTATCGAGATGCTGTTCGCAAAGTATTGGGAGAATAAAATAATACTGTAAAAAGATACTGTGCCTACTTCGTAAAATTAAGGAGATAGGCACAGTTTTTTTATAAGTCAGCTGTTTTTCATAATAACGGTTTCAATAATATCTACAACGTGCTCTGCCGCGTCAAGACAGTTTTCAAGTTCATCAAAAATAAAGGTCCAGATGATTAATTCCCGAGCGCCTATATCCGAACTGTATAGGTCGTGAAGACAGCGCGCATGTAATATATCACCGTCGCTTTCCATGGTATTGACACCAACAATCTTATCGCGAATATTTTTGGAGTTCTTGAAATTTTTGAATTCTGCAACAGCTTCTTTTAATTTATGCGCAGTTTTAACGATCAATTCGGAAAATTCCGTGACACTGGGAAGAATCCGGACGACATTAAACATATAAACACGAAGCATAACATCATCGATCATGTCCACAACATTATCCAGTTCTCCGGCTAAAGCGATAATATCTTCTCGTTCTATAGGAGGAAGAAACTCATGCGCAAGACGGGAAGTCATCGTATGTTTATTAGAGTCGGCATCGTTTTCAATCTTGTGCATGACATTAACGCAGTCAAAAAAGGTTTCACGGTTAAAATGCTTTATAGAATTATCCAAATATTCTGCAGCCTGGCAAATAAAGTCAGCACAGGTGTTAAAATACTCAAAATAATCAAATTCACGATTTTTCGTTTTGTTGGCCATAATACAAATTTCCTCCCTCAGAATATCCACATAAACAATTTTACCATTCCATAAGCAAGCAGCCCGCATCCGGGGAAAGTAAGCACCCAAGTCAATACCATCTCACGAACAATTTTCCAATTAACGGCGCTCAGACGTTTTGAGGCGCCGACCCCCATAATCGCGGTGGTCTTTGTATGGGTTGTACTTACTGGAATTCCCGTGACTGAAGCAAAAAACAAACATAAAGCGCCGGCTACATCTGCTGAAAATCCTTGGTATGTTTCCAGCTTTACCATATCCATACCGACGCTTTTTATGATTCGATAACCACCTATAGACGTACCCAATGCCATAACAACAGAACAAAGTACCATCAGCCAGACAGGGATTGTAAATTCCACAATATCGGCTTTTCCCGCCGAGATAAAAATACCAAGTAAAAATACCCCCATAAACTTCTGACCATCCTGCGCACCGTGCATGAATGCCATTGCCGCGCCGCCGGCAATTTGAGCGTTTTTGAAAAAGCGACTGATTTTGATACGATCCATTCTACGGCAGACGGATTCAATAATTTTGGTAACGATAAAACCGGATCCAAAGCCAAGGAGTGTAGATAGCAGCAGTCCATATAGTACTTTTACCCATTCTGCTCCATTGATGCCGGAGAAGCTATTATGCATAGCAATTGCTGCACCAGAAAGGCCGGCAATCAGGGCGTGACTTTCGCTTGTGGGAATCCCAAAAAACCAGGCAAGCGTTGCCCAGGCAACAATAGCGAATAACGCCGCACAGAGTCCTTGTGTAGCATCTGTAGTATTGGAACCAAAGTCAACCATCTTATAAATTGTAGTTGCAACGCGTGAATTAAAAAGTGTCATCACAAAGACGCCCAAAAAATTAAAAATAGCAGCCATAAGAATTGCTGTGCGAGGACGGATAGAACGGGTAGAAACGCAAGTAGCGATAGCGTTGGGCGCATCGGTCCAGCCGTTAACCAAAATTACCGAAAGCGTTAAAAGTGCGGTAACGGCAACCACGGGACTTGCAAGAATTTGCTGAATAAACTCTGGAAAGCTTACCGTCATGATGTTCCTCCATTCATCAATTTTGTGGTTGTGCACAGGATACAACAAATTTCTAATTTGTAAAGTTATTATAACATGTTCATTTTCATTTAACTAGGACTTTTCTAAGAAAAAATAAAAAAGGGTTAGTCGAAAAAAAGCCAATATTTAATTTGAAATATAAAAAGTGCATTCATATGCTTCTAAAAAATACAACGATGTTTTGATCATTTTATGATTCAAAAGTGTAAATCGAGGATTTATAGAAAGAGCAAAAGAATTTATTTGTATTTCTTAATTTGAACCCTCTTGACAAAACCCATGAAAAAATGACATGATAAAGAGAGAAAAAAGAGGGGGTTATTCTATGCGTTCCAAATGGCTTCGAGTATTGTTTTTGCGGAGAATTATAATTGCGCTGCTCATTTTGCTGCAAATTGGCTGTTTTATTTACCTGATTTTAAGCGGAAATCATGCTTCGAAAATTACAAGTGTATTATTTAAGTTAATTAGTTTGGCAGTTGCGTTGCATATTGTTGCGAAGCCGGATAAAAGTGATTATAAATTGACTTGGGTGTTTTTGATTCTGCTGTTTCCCATATTCGGCGGATTATTTTACATATTGATTAAGACACAGCATTCTACCCGGCGTTTTAATAAGAAGTACCAGCAGGCCGGTGAGAAAATACGCCCCATACTGACACTTCCGGAGGATCGCTATGAATATGCGGTTGCAACTGCGCCGGGACATCGCCAGCAAATTTATTATTTGCAAAAGTTTGCTGGATTTCCCGTATATTTCAATACCCGCACAGAATATCTTTCCTCTGGAGAAAAGAAGTTTGAACGCCTTTTGGAAGAATTAGAAAAGGCGACCAAGTATATTTTTTTGGAATATTTTATCGTAGAAGAGGGAAAAATGTGGGATACAATACTGGATGTTTTACAGAGAAAAGCGGCTGAAGGAGTAGAAATCCGGTTTATGTACGATGATATGGGCTGCTTTCTTCGCCTGCCAAAAGATTATCCGGAGACTTTGGCGAAAATGGGGATCCAATGTGCGGTATTCAATCCGTTTGTCCCGTTTTTAAGCGCAATACAAAACAATCGGGATCACCGAAAAATCGCTGTAATTGATGGAAAAGTTGCATTTACCGGTGGTGTTAATCTTGCGGATGAATATATCAATGCCGTTGCCCGTTTTGGACATTGGAAGGATGCGGCGTGCATGGTAGAAGGGGAGGCAGCATGGGGATTTACCCTGATTTTTTTGCAAATGTGGTCAACCTGCCGCAATACGCAGGAAGATTATTTTAAGTATTATCCATGGAAAGAATCGCCGTGTACAGTCAATAGCGATGGGCTGGTTCAACCTTATGCCGATAGTCCTATGGATCGGGAAAATGTAGGGGAACATGTTTATCTTCAAATAATTCATAATGCCAAGCGTTATCTGTACATTAATACGCCGTATTTAATTGTGGATGAAACCGTAGCTTCTGCGCTGAAACTGGCAGCGAAAAGCGGCGTAGATGTACGTATTGTGACGCCGCATATCTGGGATAAGAAGTTGGTACATCTTACAACCCGTTCTTATTATCGCGACTTTATTCAGGCGGGAATCAAAATTTATGAATATACAAATGGTTTTATCCACGCAAAAACCTTTGTTTCCGACGATGAAATTGCAACGGTAGGCACGACAAATCTGGATTTCCGCAGTCTATATCTGCATTTTGAATGTGGTGTTTGGATGTATAAATCTTGTGCGGTTGGGCAAATCAAGGAAGATTTTTTAAATACGCTAAAAGTATGTCAGCTGGTATCCGAGCAGGATTGCAAAGTTGGTTTTTTAAAACGGATTTTTCAGGATATTTTAAAGTTGTTTGCACCTTTGATGTAAAAGCGAAAACCCGTGTAGGTTCACCGAGGAGCCTACACGGGTTTTTTGATAGTCCGTTAGCGCAGATAATAAAAAAAGGGGAAATTTAAAAGGTAAAGTGAAAATGCAACTCCACAAAAGAACAATAAGACGATTAGTTTTAAAATCAGGAGTGCAACAGAAAGATTTCGACGGTTTATATTGGTTTTTATACTGCAAATCCACACAAGAAGGACGATAAAACCTGCTATTGGAATAAGCGAGACAACTAGTGTGCCAATGAATCCGGCAATAGAAAGCGAGGACTCATCCACACGGATATCCCGAGCGTTGTTTTGCCGCGAAGATTCGAATTGCGGATAAGCATGCGTGTTTTGAGATGGAGCAAATGAATTTGCAGAAACAGATGGAGGATAAATGCGTTGGGTATCCTGGATGGTAGCGGAAGGGGAAAAGGCAGATGTTTTTTCGGATTGTGCATCCAAAAAAACAGAATGTGTCGGTGTTTTCAACATTTTCTCGCAAAAGATACAGACAACACTGTTTTCTGCGATGGTTTTGCCGCAATACGGACACTTCATAATTGTACCTCGCAAATCTGAAATATAAAAATGGAGTCGGATAAAGATTATGCAGAAATCCAAGATAGAAATATTTAGATAAAAGTATTATATCATAAAAAAACAAAAGAACCAATGGCTTTTGCGTATTTTCATGCTTGAACTTATATAAGACTTATGTTAGCATATAAAGAAATGGAGGGAAGCTATGAATAAAAAAGAAGAAAAAAAGATTTTTTGGGGGTATATGCCTTTTGATTATCGCGTCAGTGAAGCCCTGTTTTCTAAAATGGCGGAACGGGGTTGGATGGTAAAATCCGTAACGCCCTATTTTGCCGTATTTCAACTGCAAACACCTAAAAAACGGATGTATCGTGCAGCTGTCTATGATAAACAGGATTTTAGCGACCATAGCCGTGCCCAGTATATTCAGCAGTGGAAAAAAAACGGTATGCATTATGCGTGTGAGTTTGATCGGTATTATTGGTTTTATACAGACAATGATATCAATAATCTACCAGAGGGCTTTTGCTCAGATGAAAGCCGGTTACTTGGTTCGGCAGTTTGGCGAAAAGAAATTTACAGTGTTATTTTAATGCTGCTTGCTATCGGTTTTGGAGCTATTAAACTTTATAACGTTTCTTACGTTAGTTTTATTACATATTCTGAATTTACGAAGTTAATGCTTTTACCTGTATTTTTACCTATTTGTTTTGTACTGTATGTATGTGCAGGTATATGGATAGCCAAATGTCGGCATAAAATTCGCCGGGGAACCAGACTTGCAGTGCCAAGCTATGCAGCGGCAAATATAAGGCGCATATTTGTTTTTCTGCCAGTGACGTTGTTGTTTTTGCTTTTATTATTGGCTCTGGCACTCGACGCCTGTACAGGATATGCCCAAACGGTGATTCTGATTTCCCCAATTCTGGTTGTGGCTTGTGTTGTTTGGATTGTACGGATATTAAAACGGCACGGACAAGCGGTGGTAATTGGTCGGGTTTTGATCATTCTTGCAATGATTATATGTATCGCGGTCTACGCGATTGGAAATTATCGAAACTTTTCTTCCGGATTGCCTGAAGAAAGTAATGTGGCGCGGCTTTCCAATCTTGGAAACGATTTGGAAGTGCAAAGTACAAGCTATGTTCATACTGCCAGTCCTGCTGTTTCCCTGCATTTTGTTTATAAAGAGAGCGCAGAGGATGGTACTATGGCCAGTACAGAGTTTTTCCAATGCCGAACAACTGGTTTTGCCGATCGGATTTATGCATATATTGAAACTGCATTGGAAGGTGTAGAAGCAGATTATGAATTGGTGCGTGAAGGAAGAACGATAGTATATAAAGAATATAAACTCCCGGAATCCGTATCCTAAAAATGATATGTTAAAAATAATGAAAACCCGTATACTTTCAAAGTATACGGGTTTTTTCTACTCTTCTGCTTTGTTTGTTTCAGAATTATTAGGAGATGTTTCTGCTTCAGGTGCTTGTGCGTCATCAGACCCGGTACTTTCATCTGAAGCAGTATAGACAGCACCATAACAGTGGATCAGATGCAGATATTGCCCCTCGGACACGTCAATGACAGTTTGTTGATCAAATTCTTCAGAAGCAACAACCTGGCGTTGTCTGGCATCGGAGGAATCATAGATGATATAACGCGCCTGCGCAATGCCGTCTGGTGTAAGGCGATACGTTCCGGGATCGATATCTGTGCCGATACGGTACATATAGGAATATAAAGTTGTTCCAGCAGTGAGACCAACGGAAGATGCATCGATAAACTGGGCGTCCTGTACAAGCAGTATTTCTCCCGCTTCTACAGTCAGAAAATATCCGCCGGAGAAACTTTCCGCAAGAATTTTTTCAATATATTTTTCATCTCCATAAACTTGAATGGTAGCGGTTGTGGCACTCGGATAAAAGAAGTATTCGCCTGCTTCCAGATCTTCACCGACAGTATAGGTTCCGGCAGCATAGGTCTGAGCTTGTTCTATGCCCTCGTTCTCAATAGAATGATCGACGTACGCACCGAATACCGCATCTAAATTTGTATCATATCCAATATATAAATAGTAGAAAAAGAATACATCGCCTTCTTCAAATTCCGGAAGCGTAAACATGGCATCCAGTAGGAGGATCTTCCCGAGTGCCGTATCAATAATGGCATAATTTGTACCAGAATAGGAATCATAACCGGAAAATGTGCCGTTTACATAGAAGTAAGAATACATATAATCTGAATAAGCGGTCTTGGCTGTAAAAAATTCTGCGGGCGTTGGGAATGCCTCCCCACGCGGGAAACTCTCTGCACGAATTTCATCTTCGGTCTGATCGGGAAGATTTGCAAACATAGGACCTGGATTTTCCTGCACATCATTGCCAGTGTCGGATACAATTTCGCTTTCAGCAGGGTCGTCCCGTTGGGAGGAAGAGAAGATATAGGGATAAGCTAAAAAGGCAGCAATCACCAGCAAAACTGCGGTGCTTATGAAAAGGATTCGGTTTCTTCTCCAAAATGACCGGTTTTGAGGTGTGTTAAAACTGTCCTCAGCGGCAGGTTCCTGGTTATGGGATGCAGGAAGATTCTGTTCAATTATGGCACGTACCCGGCGGCGTTCTGCATCGTCGTCCTCCGGCGTATAGGCAGGCCCGTGCCAGACGGCGCCTTCGCTTATGGGTTGTTCCGTTTCTTCTTCTTCGGAACGATCTATATATTTGTGTGCGGGCGGTATCGTATAATCCGTATCTATCTGTTGTGTTTCAGGCTCATTTTGTTGTGAAGACTGTGTTTCTGTATCGCATGTGCGTTTAAATTCTTCATTTCGGTCCATATTTTATCCTCGGCGTTTCCATATTAATAGACTTATTATAACGTAATTACGGCGCTTGTTCAACTTGTTCAGAAAGAGAAACTGAAAATTTTACATTTGCTCTAAAAGTAAGGAGAGATGTGAAAAACGCACAGATTTCTATTGATTCCATAGAACCTATGTGCTATAATAGCTTTAACATTTTTGACTGGAGATGAAAAGATGAAGAATTAAGCTGTATTGTTCATGAAGGACGCAATTTTTGCGCCCGAAGGGAGGTATGGCTATGGTTCTTTTCATCCGGTGACCAAGGGAGAAGTATGGCCTGCTTTTCGTTTTGAAAAGCAGGTTTTTTTGGGAACGGAGGTTAAAAATGTTACAGGTTAAAAATTTGTCCATCTATATGGAAATAAACAATCGTTGGATTTTGCGAGATTTGACTTTTCATCTTTCTCCAAATCACCGTGTGGCGATCATTGGTGAAGAAGGAAATGGGAAAAGTACATTGTTAAAGCTTCTGCACAATCCTGCTCTGATTGAGACTTATGCAGGTTATACCGGGATTGTTTTAAAAACAGGGATAAAAACCGGCTATCTCCCGCAAGAATTATCAGAAGAGGAAGCTGCGTTGGGTGTCTATGATTTTATGAGTCAGGAACCAGGTTTTCTGGAGTCCACACCAAAAGAGCAAAGCGTCCTTGCACGTGCAATGGGGATTGAGGCGGAAGATTTTTATTCAGAGCGTCCGATATGCAGTTATTCGGGTGGGGAACGCATAAAATTGGCTATGGCCCGTGTTATGCTGGGCAAACCGGATGTATATTTACTGGATGAGCCGACAAATGATATGGATATAAAGACCATGGAATGGCTGGAAGGAATAATATTAACGCTGAATGCACCGGTTCTTTATATCAGTCATGACGAATTGCTGCTGGAAAGGACTGCCAACTGTATCATCCATCTTGAACAGCTTCGAAAAAAGCAAGTTCCCCGGCATACAGTTTTTCAGGGCACGTATCGTGATTATATATCTCAGCGTTTGCAGGCTTTTGCGCATCAGGCACAGATGGCGAAAAGCGAACAGGAAGAATACCGCAAACAGATGGAGAAATGGCGGCGGATTTATCAGCGCGTCGATTATGAACAGCGTACGATCACCCGAGCAAACCCGTCGGGTGGGCGGCTTTTGAAAAAGAAGATGAAATCGGTTCTTTCAACGGGTCGGCGACTGGAGCGCCAAGCAGAAAATATGACGCAGATGCCGGATTATGAGGAGGCCATAGGACTTGCATTTGACGCGGTTGAAGTGGTGCAAGGTAAGCTATTATTGGACTTTACGCTGGATACATTATGTGTAGAGAATCGTGTGCTTGCCTGCAATCTTCGTTTGGTCCTTCGATCCGGTATGCACATTGGAATCATTGGTGATAATGGTGTAGGAAAGACTACGTTACTTCGTATTCTTGCGCAGCAGTTGATAGATAAATACGCCGATCAAGTAGCTTACATGCCGCAAAATTACGACGAACAGCTTGATTTTTCTATGCCGGTACTTACTTTCTTGGCTCCATCTGGGAAAAAAGAGGACGTTACCCGTGCAAGAACATTTATGGGAAGCTTGCGTTATACACACGAGGAGATGGAAGCTTCTGCTGCGCGTCTGTCCGGCGGACAGAAAGCAAAATTATATTTTTTGAAAATTGCATTGATGCAGCCGCAGATTTTGATTTTGGATGAACCTACCCGCAACTTGAGTCCTTTATCCGGACCGGTTGTTCGGCAAACGCTCAGTGCGTATACGGGTACCATTGTAAGCGTATCGCATGATCGCAAGTATTTGCAAGAAGTCTGCGATGCAGTCTTCCGACTTGCGCCTGACGGACTGCATCCAGAGGAAGTATAAGACAAGAGGCTCTCTATGAAAAAGAAAGCAGTCGTGATTATGAATCCGGTTTCCGGTATGAAACTGGGGAAGCGCTATCTTGCGGACATTTTATATCTTTTTGCGCAGGATGGATATGAAACGTTGTGTCTGATGACACAGAAACGTGGAGATGGGGAGATGTTGGCCCATGAGCATGCGCAAGATGCAGATCTTGTTGTCTGTATCGGCGGAGATGGGACTTATACAGAGGTTGCGGCAGGCGTAATCAAGTCGGGTGCGGGTACACCGATCGGTTATATTCCAGCAGGCTCTACAAATGATTTTGCCAACAGCTTAAAACTTTCCCGCGATATTATGACTGCTGCAAAGGATATTTTGTGTGGTACACCGCATTATTACGATATGTGCCGTTTCGGAGATCGTTATTTTTCCTATATTGCGTCTTTTGGTGCATTTACGCGGGCGTCATATACGGCGCCGCAAAGTATGAAGAACATGCTGGGTCATCTTGCATATATTCTGGAAGGAATGCGGGAATTGTCCTCTCTGCGTTCAGAGCATGTTGTGATTGAGATGGATGACGGTGCGATTGTAGATGATTATTATTTGTTTGGCGGCTTTTGTAATTCCACATCTGTCGGGGGGATTATTACGCTTGATCCCAAGATTGTTGATATGAACGATGGTTTATTTGAAATTTTGCTGGTAAAGGCGCCGCGTAATACTATGGAGCTGACGGAATGTGTACGTGCGTTAACAGAGCAGGATTATCATTCGGATATCCTTCGATTCTATAGTACCAGCCATGTGAAAGTTACAACAGCTTATACAATGGATTGGTCTTTGGACGGGGAACATGTGCAGAGTAATGGTGAGGTAGAGATTTTTAATATAAAAGATGCTGTACAAATTATGAAACGATAAGGTTTCAAAAGTTTTTCTCAGCGGCTGCGAAGCACTTTCGCAGCCGTCTTATTTTATGGTATAATCAATCTGGTTTAATTTATAGAATAGTGCAGGTAAATAGGAGGGCTGATATAGCATCGGATGGAGTTATCGGTTTTGTGCCTGAAAGATAAAAAAAGGAGGGATGCTGCTAATGAACAATATTTTGCTTGTGGAAGATGATCCGGCAATTGTACGTTCTTTGATGGAATTTTTACGAAACGAAGGATTTGATGCGGCTTATGCAGACGGGCAGCGGCGTGCACTTGACCTTTTAGCAGGAACCCGTTTTGATTTGGTGCTGATTGATGTTTCACTTCGGGAAGGGAATGGGTTTTCGCTTTGTATGGCAATTAAACAGTTATATAATATCCCGATTATTTTTTTGACGGCTGCGGATGATGAATATAGCGTGGTAACCGGTTTAGAGCTGGGCGGTGATGATTATATATCGAAGCCGTTTCGGCCGCGAGAATTGATTACACGGATTAAGGCAGTATTGCGGAGGGCTGGGAAAAGCCAGCGGGAAATTGAAATTGGTAATGTGTGTATCAATTTGGATCGGGGAGTTGCCTATAAAAAGGGGGAAGAACTGCTATTATCCGCGTTGGAATACCGGCTGCTTTTATTGTTTTTTAATAATCGTGGTGTTGCTTTGAGTCGAAATCGTTTGCTTGCGGAACTTTGGGATTTAGCTGGAGATTTTGTCAATGACAATACTTTAACCGTTTATATAAAACGGTTGCGAGACAAAATCGAAGATGATCCATCCAATCCGGTAATTATCCGGACGGTACGGGGAATCGGCTATAAAGCGGGGGATTAATATGCGTCTGTTGCGAAATCAGGATTTGCGTAAAAATTTATATGGAATACTCTGTTGCGGTATCTTGTGTATAGCGCTTGGATTTTGGATGAATTTCTATGCAGGACTTATCGCAATCGCAATGACTTTGCTGATGGTCGTATTGGAATCGTTTATAGCTTGGCGGCGTTATCGCAATATGGCCGCTTTTACTGCGCAAATTGACGCATTATTGCATGGTGCGGAAAATTTGGATTTTTCCTATTATTGTGAAGGTGAACTGAGTCTGCTGCAAAATGAAGTTCGCAAGATGACTGTGCGTCTGCGGGAGCAGGCCCAGCAGCTGGTTATGGACCGAGCGCATATGGCAGATTTTTTGGCGGATGTTTCCCATCAAATTCGTACCCCGATGACGGCGATCCAACTTCTTACGGTATCTTTACGTAATGAGACGCTGGATGAGGGACAGCGTATAGAAAAACTTGGAGAAATCAGCAGTCAAATTTCCCGAATTGACTGGCTGATCAATTCTCTGTTAAAAATGGCACGCCTGGATGCAGGTACGGTGGTTCTGCATAGCGACCGGATTTTATTTTCTGAATTGGTTGAAAAAGCGGCGGCGCCGTTTGAAATTATAATGGAACTGCAAAATCAACAGCTGCAGCTGGATCTTTCGGGGGGATTTACAGGAGACCTGTCCTGGAGCGCGGAAGCTGTCGGAAATGTAATTAAAAACTGTATCGAGCATATGGGAAAAGGCGGAGTGCTGCGGATTCAGGGAGAGGAAAATGCAATCTATTCCCAATTGACTCTGCAGGATAACGGAC
>CALWJF010000031.1 GCA_944380935.1 uncultured Clostridia bacterium | reverse complement strand
TCTTTCGGTTATTACTTATTCTTGATCGCGGCCTGTGCTGCAGCCAAACGGGCAATCGGTACACGGAACGGGGAGCAGGAAACATAGGTCAGGCCGATCTTATGGCAGAACTCGACACTGGACGGATCGCCGCCATGCTCGCCGCAAATTCCAAGCTTGATATCCGGGCGGGTTTTACGCCCGAGCTTACAAGCCATATCAATCAGACGGCCTACGCCGATTTGATCCAGACGGGCAAACGGATCATTTTCATAAATTTTATTTTCGTAATAGGCCGGCAAGAACTTCCCGGCATCGTCACGGCTGAAGCCGAAAGTCATCTGTGTCAGGTCGTTTGTCCCAAAGGAGAAGAATTCCGCTTCCTTTGCGATTTCATCAGCGGTAAGCGCTGCACGCGGAATTTCGATCATCGTACCTACATGATACTGCATATCGGAACCAGCCGCCTGAATTTCTTCGTCCGCCGTCTCAACAACCACTTTCTTAACATAGGCAAGTTCCTTTACTTCTCCAACCAGCGGAATCATGATTTCCGGAACGATCTTCCAATCCGGATGCTTTTTCTGTACATTCAAAGCAGCGCGGATCACAGCACGGGTCTGCATACGCGCAATTTCCGGATAGGTAACCGCCAAACGGCAGCCACGATGGCCCATCATCGGGTTAAATTCATGGAGCCCTGCGATAATACCCTTGATCTGCTCAACTGTCTTGCCCTGTGTTTTTGCCAACAGTGCAATATCCTTTTCGTCTGTAGGAACAAACTCATGAAGCGGCGGGTCCAGGAAACGAATGGTAACCGGGCAGCCTTCCATCGCCTCATAAATTGCTTCGAAATCACCCTGCTGCATCGGAAGAAGTTTTGCAAGCGCCGTCTCACGTTCTTCCACCGTATCGGAACAGATCATTTCCCGAATAGCGGAGATACGGTCCGGCTCAAAGAACATGTGCTCGGTACGGCACAGTCCAATACCCTGTGCACCAAATTCGCGCGCCTGATGCGCATCCTTCGGAGTATCTGCATTTGTACGGACCTGAAGGGTGCGATATTGATCCGCCCAAGCCATAATACGGCCGAATTCGCCGGAAATCGTTGCCGGAACAGTCGGAATCGCTTCACCATAAATATTGCCGGTAGAGCCATCCAACGAGATCCAATCACCCTCATGATAGGTTTTTCCATTCAGGGTAAAGGTTTTATTCGCTTCATCCATTCGAATCGCGCCGCATCCGGAAACGCAGCAGGTCCCCATACCACGCGCAACAACCGCCGCATGCGAGGTCATACCGCCGCGCACGGTCAGGATCCCCTGGGCATAATGCATCCCTTCGATATCCTCCGGAGACGTTTCCAGACGAACCAGGACAACATCTTCCCCTCGTTTTCCCCATTCAACAGCGTCTTCTGCGGTAAAGACAATCTTACCACAGGCGGCGCCGGGAGAAGCGGGAAGCGCAGACGCAATCGGCTGCGCCTTCTTCAATGCAGCCGCTTCAAACTGCGGATGCAAAAGTGCGTCAAGCTGCTTCGGATCGATCATCAGCAGCGCTTCTTCTTCGCTAATCATACCTTCATCTACCAAATCACAGGCAATCTTCAGCGCAGCAGCGGCAGTACGCTTGCCGTTACGGGTCTGAAGCATATACAGCTTGCGATCTTCAATTGTAAATTCCATATCCTGCATATCGCGGTAATGGTTTTCGAGAATCTTGCAAATTTCCTGGAACTGCTCAAAGACTTCCGGCATGATCTCCGCCATCTTGGCAATGGGCATCGGCGTACGAACACCAGCAACCACATCTTCGCCCTGTGCATTCATCAGAAATTCGCCCATAAGTTTCTTTTCACCAGTAGCCGGATTTCGGGTAAACGCAACGCCGGTACCGGATGTTTCACCCATATTACCAAACGCCATCATCTGCACATTGACAGCCGTACCCCAGGAATAGGGAATCTCGTTCTGCATACGATAGAAATTCGCGCGCGGATTGTCCCAGGAACGGAAAACCGCCTTGATCGCGCCCATAAGCTGTTCCTTGGGATCATCCGGGAAATCCGTACCAAGCTTAGACTTATACTCAGCTTTAAACTGATTCGCCAAAAGCTTGAGATCTTCTGCGTCCAGTTCGACGTCCTGTGTTACGCCCTTTTCTTCCTTAAGCTTATCAATCAGTTCTTCAAAATATTTCTTCCCGACTTCCATGACGACATCGGAATACATTTGAATAAATCTTCTATAGCAATCCCATGCCCAACGCGGATTGCCCGATTTCGCAGCGATTACATTTACCACATCCTCATTAAGACCAAGATTGAGAATGGTATCCATCATACCGGGCATCGAAGCACGGGCTCCCGAACGGACGGAGACCAGCAGAGGATTTTCACGGTCACCAAATTTCTTGCCGGTGATTTCCTCCATCTTTGCAATATACTCCATAATCTGTGCCTGGATTTCTTCGTTGATCTGACGGCCATCTTCATAATATTGCGTGCAGGCTTCGGTGCTGATTGTGAAACCCTGCGGTACCGGAAGCCCCAGCTTCGTCATTTCCGCAAGGTTTGCGCCTTTTCCGCCGAGCAGCTCGCGCATCTTTCCATTGCCTTCTGAGAACAGATAAACATATTTGTGGGCCATGTGCATGTTCCTCCCATTTTATTGATAAAATCATACGCGGATTTTTATCTTTTCTGAATCGTTCCCGTAATGTTTCAGGTATTAGAATTATACACTTACACACAAATAAAGTACAGGTTTTTTTACAATTTCTTCTTTTTAAGCCACGCATATTGCACAAGAAAGTATGTCCTGCCCTTAATTCATTTTTTATAATACGTCCTGCGCATTATCAGACTTTTTATGGTATTTTAACATTTCGCATGCAACTCGCATCAACAAAAGCTGCATATCTATCGTTTTTGTTGGTAAAATACCTGTCCCTCGAAAAAAAACACGGCTTTTTTTTGTTAATTTTATCAATATTCCATATTTCGTACTTTACCTATGCTATAATTTTTAAAAAGCGGTAAATTTCCCGCTCATATTCCTGATAAAAATCAAAAAAACGATATAAGTGCACGAATTTTTTTGTAGATTTTTGTTATGCGAATTTGAAATCTTCCCATGCTTTTTTCTGCTGGCTTTACGAAAAGCCGGACGTAAAAACAAAGTATACGGTCAGCATTTGAATCTTCGGCATCGTACTTGTTTTTTGCTGCAATATACTTTACAATGAAGTATATGCTGGTATTGGATATGCCAGCGGAAAATCAAGCTGAAAGAGGCTGAAGCCATGGCAAATGATTCAAAAGACAGCATCGCCAACTTCCTTTCCCGGGTCATGAGTCCCGACGGCGCTGCAGCGCCGAAAAACCGTGTACGCGTTTCGATCGCTGGCCAGGAATTTACAATTCTTGCAGCTGAATCCGAAGAATATGTCCATCGCTGCTGTGCGCTGGTCGACGCGCGCATCAAAAGCGTGATGAACGGGGGGCGCTTTTCCCTTTCGGAAGCAGCGATCCTTGCGGCATGCAACATTGCCGATGAACAGATTAAAGCAACGGATACGGCAGAAAATCTCCGTACGCAGATTAAAGCCTACAGCGACGAAATCTCCCGCCTGCGGGCGGATATTGCTGCGATGCGGCGCGACGCAACGCGCCAGGAGGAGTAAATGGGGCTGATTCTTGCATCGCGCTCTCCCCGGCGGCGCGAATTATTGGCAAAAATTTGCCCTGACTTTTCCTGTTCAGAAGCAAATATAGATGAGCGGGCGCTTTGCCAGGATCTTTCTGATCCTGAACAGGTTGTGCGTAAGCTTGCCTGTGCAAAAGCGCTGCATATTGCTGCCGGACGGCCTTCAGACGATATTATAATCGGCGCGGACACCGTCGTTGCGTCGGAAGGTGCTATTTTAGGCAAGCCGGCGGACAGGGATGCAGCTTTTTCCATGCTTGCTTCGCTTTCCGGAAAAACACATTGCGTCTATTCCGGCATTGCTGTCGTACGCGGCGATCTGATTTTGGACGACTGCGACATTACCCAGGTATGTTTTCGATCCCTTTGTCCGCAGGAAATCTACGCTTATATCGACAAAGCGCGGCCCTATGATAAAGCCGGTGCTTATGGCATCCAGGAACTGGCCTGTCTGTTTGTTTCTGGAATTGTTGGAGATTTTTACGGGGTTATGGGTCTTCCGCTTTTTAAACTGGGAATACTACTGAAAAAGGCCGGGCTGACACTTCTCTAAAATCACCGCCCGGCGGAGGTGGTTTTTTGCGCAGATTTTTAAAAAGCAGATTTTTTCTGGCATCCCTTTGCATTGTGCTGCTTTTGACAGCAGCAAGCCTGTTTGCCGCTTTTGCCGGTACCGTCTCGCCTGTGGAGCAGGCGGTTTCGGCTGCAGCAAAACCCGGAGAACGATTTTTTTCCAAGCTGTGTTTCGTTTTTACAGATTTTTATCATACGTTCACCCGTTATGATGCGCTGGAGGCAGAAAATACCGCTTTACAAGCCCGCATTGCACAGCTGGAATACCAGGCGCGCCAATATGAGGCTTTGGAAGCAGAAAACGAAACCCTGCGGCAAATGCTTTCCATGAAACAGCGCGACCAGCGTATTGATTATCTGCCTGCTCCGGTCCTGGCTGTAGCAGCCGGCGGCTGGAACGAACAATATATGCTTGACTGTGGAAGCGCTGACGGTATCGAGGCCGGAATGTATGCTGTTACCGTCAATGGTCTTGTGGGACGCATTGGGGAATGCGGAGATTCTTCGTGTACGCTTCTGCCCATCACGGCCCCGGGTGCTTCCTGCTCGGCACGCAGTTCCCGCACTCAGGATACCGGCATTTTGGAAGGGAGCTTATCGCTGCAGGAACGCGGCCTGGTCAGGCTCTCCTATCTGGACGCTGATGCAGACATCCAGGTCGGCGATGTGATTGAAACTGCCGGAGCAGGCGGTGTCTGTCCGGAAGGAATTGCTGTCGGGTTGGTCTGCGAAGTAGGACTCGAGGAACATGCATTATCCGCCTATGCGTTAATCCGGCCGTTTGCATCGCTGCGCGATGCACAGCAGGTTTATATTGTCACCGGTTCCCGGGAGGCCTGAAATGCGTTTGCAGTCTGGTATCAAATACGCGCTTTATGTGCTTTTATTGCTGCTTGTTTTTACATTTCAAGCCGCTCTTGGCCGGGTATTGTGCGTTCTTGGGGTTCGCCCGGATTTTATGCCGGCATTGGTGGCCTGCATCGCCGTATGGGAACCGATTTTCCCCGCTGCCTTTTTAGGGCTTTGGGCAGGTCTCTTGTCCGATACGCTTTCTATTTCCGGAATCTATTTTTCCGTTTTCTATTATTTCACAGCTGCGGGAGTTGCACATCTGTGCCGCAGGCGCTTTTATCCCCATCCGATCATCGCGCTCTTCGCATTGCTCCTGCTTATCCTGCTTTCCCAGGGGCTGCGCTATTTGTTTTATTACCTGCCCGTTTCCCATGCATCCATTGTTCATCTGCTGCGGGTTCTTCCGACGGAAATCGGATTCAATCTTCTTGTGTTTTATCCGTTTTTCGCACTGTGCCGAAAGCTGCATACGCGCTTTCCATCCAGATCCGTCCCCAAAGCCGCGGCTCCAAAGCAGACAGCTTTTGTCTGCCGCATCACCCGGTTTGCATTATCTGCAAACGCTGCGCAAAGGAGGATGACACATGGAAAAGAAAAATAAACGTGGGATAAGGCTAATTCTTCTTGGGGTTCTAACATTGACCGGCTTTTGTGCCGTTATTGCGTCTGCTGCGGGACTCTATGTGCCCGATGCGGTCCAAAGTACAGCTGCGGAAACGGAAACCCTTATAAACGTCCAGCGTATTCCCGCTTCCCGCGGGGAAATTTACGACCGAAACGGTACGCCGCTGGTAACAAACCGCGCAGTTTATACCCTGGAGCTGGATTACTCCGCTTTTGATTCTGAACGGCGCTGTACGCTGATTCATCAAGTGCTCACGCTTTTATCTGCACATGGGATTGAATATGAAGATACCATGCCGCTATCCATTGCTCCTTTGCAGTATACCGGCGCGCAAGGCGATTCGCAGCGCCGGAAAATGGAGGATTTTTTAGAATACCGGGGGCTCGATCCGGATCTTTCCGCCGAAGATGCGTTCCTTGCGTTGTGTGATTCCTATGCGGTTCCCGCCCGTTTTTCACCTACGCAGGCACGTGCTATTTTGGGCGTCTTTTATGAACTCTATCAAAATGATTTTTCTGCAAAAACCCCTTATGTTTTCGCACGCGGCATAGACATAACCTTAATTGCGGAAATCACAGAAAACAGGGAACTCTATCGCGGCTTGCAAACCGGCTTGGAGTACGAGCGGACTTATGATACCGCCTATTGTGCGCATATCCTGGGCCGTCTTGGGTCCATTCCGGCAGAAGAATTGGACCGCTATGTCGAGTCCGGCTATGCCTATAATGCACGGGTGGGGCTGGACGGCGCGGAGCGTGCATTTGAAAGCTATCTGCGCGGGACCGATGGGGAACGTACACTGGAAACCGATCTGCAGGGCAACCTGCTGCGCGTATTAAAACAAACCGATGCGCATTCCGGTCAGAATATCTATCTGACAATTGATCTGGATCTGCAAACTGCGGCTGAAGACGCCCTCGCCCGGCGCATTGCACAGCTCAGCGCCGCCAGAACCGATGCGGAGGGAGGCGCTGCCGTTGTGCTTGACATCCATACAGGCGAGGTCCTTGCGTTGGCATCTTATCCGAGCTATAGCCTTGCAGATTTTTCCGCACAATACAATACCCTGTTGGAAAACCCGCTCAAGCCGATGTTTAACCGTGCGCTCAGCGGCACATATGCGCCCGGTTCGACATTTAAAATGGTAACCGCAACAGCTGCATTAAGCGATGGGATTATTGAACCGGATACCATTTTAGAGTGCAATGGGATTTACGACTACTATGCGCCCAACTATTTGTACCGCTGCTGGATTTACAACGATACCGGCAAGACGCATGGACCGCTTTGCGTCAGCGATGCACTCGCAGGCTCCTGTAACTGCTTTTTTTATGAAGTCGGCCGTTTATGCGGCATCGATCGGATTGCACGTTATGCATCCCTGTTTGGCCTTGGATCGTATACGGGCATCGAATTGGGCGCAGAAGCAAAAGGTGTAATTGCCAGTCGTGAGGCCCGGCAAGCACAGGGCCGCAGTTTTTATCCGGGAGATACCTTACAGGCGGCAATTGGTCAATCGGATAATCTGTTTACGCCTTTACAGCTCGCTTGTTATGTGGCCACCCTGGCGAACGAGGGTACACGCTATACGCCGCATATTCTTTCAAAAGTCGTTTCCAACGACAATCAAACGCTTATTTACGAAAAAAAAGCGGAAATTGCTGAACAGATTCAAATCAGCGAGGAAAATTTAGAGGCTATTCTGGACGGGATGCTTTCCGTCACCTCCGACGGCACTGCAAGTTCTGTATTTGAGGATTATCCGGTTTCCGTTTTGGGAAAATCCGGTTCTGCTCAAGTGGCCGATGGGAGCGCCAATGCCATTTTTGTCCTCGCCGCACCTGCACAGTCTCCACAAATTGCCATATGCGTCGTAATTGAGCACGGCGCTACAGGCAATAATGCTGCGCTTGTTGCGCGGGATATTCTCGATGTATATTTTTCGGAATAACGCAGCATAGATGCAATTCGTTTTGTTTCCAAAATGAGGTATAGATATGTCAATCCAAGAAAATTTTTTACGTTTTGCCGCGATCCCTGCGCCATGCGGCCATGAACAGGCCCGTATGGATTGCATCGCCCAAACGCTGCAAAGCTATGATCTTACGCTCCGGTACAGTCCGCAGGGCAGTCTGATTGCACACCGTCCAGGCAAAGGAGCCTGTATGATGCTGTATGTGCCTGTAGATGAACCGGGATTTTTTACAACACAGGACAACAGCCAGGGACTTTCCCATTTTCTGACGCTTGGCCAATGTGATGCTGCTGCATTGATTGGGCGCAGCGTCCTTTCCACGCAGGGAAAATGCGGTATCATTCTTCCCGATCACACAGAATCGTTGGACACGATCCAACCCGACGCCTTACACATTGATGCGGTAGCGGAAATTTCACAAGGGGAAACTTTTGCATTGAAAAGCTCTGCGCATGAACAGGGCGGGTATCTGTATTCCGCCTCCATTTCCGGAGCGCTATGTGCGGCCATTGCGGTTGAAACCATCGCAAATCCAGGTGGGGACTGCAATTTATTCTGCATTTTTGCCGCGCAGCATCTCCTTGGCGCACGGGACGCGGCGCCGGCAGTTTATTTATGCCATCCGGAACTTACCGTTTCTCTGGGAGTTCTGGAAGCGGAGGATATCCCTGGTGGCAGCGGCACTCCCGCCCTTGGCGAAGGTGCCTACGCGCTGTTGAGCGCGGGACGTGTCCCGACAGATCCGCAGCTTTTGGGAAAATTATGCGCGCTGGGTGCAAAACCCATCTGCGGTAAAGCTCCCGAACTGCCTTT
>CALWJF010000030.1 GCA_944380935.1 uncultured Clostridia bacterium | reverse complement strand
TGGGCCGATATTGACGGTGCTGCTGCTTGGCATGTTTTACAATAGTTCCGGTGCCGATTATGGAGCGTTCTATTCTTATCAAGTTTCCGACAGTGCGCAGGCGGCGCAAGAATTTGCGAATAATCTTCCAAAATATACGGGGGAAGTCGCTTCGACGCTCCTGCCTATTGTTGTAGTGTTCGTGGTGTTCAATCTGCTGACGCGTCGATTCCGAAACCGCCACCTTGTGCGGACCTGTGCGGGTTATGTATATGCATTTCTCGGACTTTCCCTGTTTTTAACAGGTGTTAATATCGGGTTTATGCCGACCGGCCTTTATCTTGGCGAGCAGCTTGCAGGCGTAGAACCCCGCTGGACGGTGGTTCTGATCGCGATGCTGATCGGATTCTTTGTCGTCCGGGCGGAACCCTCGGTACAGGTACTTAACCGGCAGGTTGAAGAAATAACCAACGGTGCTGTATCTAGAAATACGATGAAGACAGCATTGTCCATCGGCATTGCCGTATCGGCGGGACTTTCGATGATCCGGGTTTTAACGGGAATCAGCATTTACTGGTTTTTGATTCCGGGTTATGTGTTTTCGCTGATCCTGACCTTTTTCGTGCCAAAACTGTTTACGGGTATTGCGTTTGACTCCGGCGGTGTGGCTTCCGGGCCAATGGCGACGACATTTATGCTTCCAATGACGGAAGGCGTATGCCTGGCGTTGGGGGGGAATATCCTGACGGATGCATTTGGCCTGGTTGCGATGGTGGCAATGACCCCCCTGATTACAATACAGATTTTTGGTCTGGTTTATAAACGTCGCAGTGAGCGCATCCGTGCGGTGCAGCGTATTGCGGATGCTATGGAAGACGATATAATCGAGTATTTGGACTGTGAGGAGGTTGTGGGATGAACCGGAGTCCGGTCAAGGCATTGGTGACCATTGTGGATCGTGGCCGGGGTGCAGGATTGAGCGCCTTTATGAATAAAAAATACGCCCAGGCCAGTTTTGTTGTGATGGGGCAGGGAACCGCCGGGTCCGATATTTTAGATATGCTCGGCATTGACAGTTCGGATAAAGATGTTCTGCTTTCTTTTGTAGCTGCATCTGCGCTGCCTGATTTAATGAATGAACTTTCCGGACGTAAATTTATGCGTTTTTCAACCAAAGGGATCGCTTTTTCGATTCCAATTAACGCAATTGGGAGCCTTTTACAGGCTGCGTTGGTTGGTCCGGGATATAAACCGGAACCGATACGCGCGGTTGCCGAACAGACCGAACCCATTCAACCGCAAGTGGGAAAGGAGAATCTTATGAATTATCCATATAGCCTGATTCTGGTCGTGGCAGAGACAGGACATACGGAACGCATTATGCAAATTGCCCGTGCCGCCGGTGCGACTGGAGGCACGATTTTACACGCCCGTGGTGTCGGGCATGGTGAAGCAGAACACTTTTTGGGCATAACGCTGTTGGCTGAAAAAGAGATTGTAGCAATTCTTGCCTCTTCGGAAACAAAAACGGCGATTTGCCGCGCAGTAAATCAAAATTTTGGTGTTCGTACGGACGCACAGGCGTTGATTTTGTCCTTGCCTGTGGAGGAAATGTCGCAAGTCAACTGATTTTTTCCTAATTTTTTCAGAAAGGCCGGCTTTTCATGTAAAAGTTACATTTTAACTCTTGCATGCCCGGCCTCTATCGTTTATAATAAGCAAGTGTGTTTTTGATTACACAAAAGACAGAAAGAAAAGGATGAAAGACCAATGAGTAAAAAACCTTCTATGCCGTCCCGGCGTTCCACAAAAAAGAGAATTCTTATTGGTGTGGGCGTCGTTGCGCTGTTGGCGATTGTTTTAGTGTCATATTTTACCTCCCCAGCTTATTTAAGGACAAAAACAGTCGGTAATATTGGGGATGACAAGATTTCTGAGGCAGAGTTTTCCTATTTTTATCAGACGTCTCTGCAGGATGCATATAACAGCATTTATCAGACCTATGGGGAGTATACTTCCTATATTTTGGATACGGAAAAACCGCTGGATGAGCAGTATTATCAGGATGATTATACCTGGCACCAATATATAACCGATCTGGCCTGTGCCAGCATTGAGGAAGTGCACGCGTTGTGCAAAGCTGCGGAAGATGCTGATTATACTTTGGATGAAACAGATGCCGCACTGGTTGATCAGGCGGTTGCAAGTCTGGAAACATCGGCAGAAAACGCCGGTTATTCGACCAGCTTATATTTACGCATGATGTACGGCCACGGTATGAACTTGAAGAGCTATCGTAGTTACCTTGAAAATATTGTGGTTGCCGATGCTTATTCCAATTCGGTTTTGGAGTCCTATACCTATACCGATGAGCAGATTGATGAATACTATAATGCCAATAAACAGGATTTTGATACAGTTGATTTGCGCATGATCTCGATCAGAGGAACCACCAACGAAGATGGTACGGTTGACCTGACAGAGGCTGAGGCGATTGCAGAAGAAGCGCTTTCCACCTATACAACGGAAGAAGAACTGGCGCAGTTTGGCGTTGACCTGGATGAGGAAGATGAAATCACCGAAGCGGACGATACGCTGTATACCTATATTCCGGCAAGCCAGCTGGCGGTAGAAGGTATGGCGGACTGGTTCTTTGACGAGGCACGTCAGTATGGCGATATGGAAATTTTCCATGATGATAATGCCTATTACGTTGCATTCTATATTGGCCGCCATGATATTGACTATAACACAGTGAATATGCGCCATATTTTGGTCGAACCTCAAGACGTGGATGAAAATGGCGTTTATACGGAGGAGTCGGTTGAAGCTGCCCTGGAAACCATGGACAGTTATTTTGAAGAGTGGGAAGCTTCCGATATGACGGAAGAGACATTTGCGGAAATGGCAAACAAGTATTCCGCTGACGATGGCTCCAATACTGTAGGCGGTTTGTATGAGGATATTTACAAGGGACAGATGACCCGCGTGGTTAACGACTGGCTTTTTGATCCGGAACGCCAGACTGGAGATTATACGATTGTCCAGTCTTCTTATGGCTTCCATCTTGTCCTTTTCTGCGGAGAAACGGAAAATAATTATAAGACCACAACCGTTTCCAGCGCAATGCAGAATGCGGATTATCAAGCTTGGTACGATGGTATTGTAGCTGACCTTGCCGTCAACTTTAAAGAGAATGTCGGTTCGGTTATGCTTGGCTAAAAAGGCAGATCCCCCGGCAGATTTTTGCCGGGGGATTTTTACAGAGGACCAACTGCTTGCAGCTGGATGACGCAAGGCAATTGCGGCGCTGTAGATGAAAAAATGGGAGGATTATGCAATGATTACCTTTAACCATTTTAACTTCAATGTCAAAAACCTGGAAAAAAGCATTGCGTTCTATGACCGTGCGCTTGGGCTGAAACCAGTTCGGGAAATAGCTGCGCCGGATGGTTCGTTTAAAATCGTATATTTGAGCGATGGGATCACAGAGTTTCGGCTGGAGTTGACGTGGCTTGCTGCGCATCCGCAGAATTACGATCTGGGCGAGTGCGAATTTCATCTGGCTTTTTTGCTGGACGAGTTTGACGAACTGATGAAAAAGCATGAGGAAATGGGTTGCATTTGCTTTAAAAATGAAAAAATGGGGATTTATTTTATTGAAGATCCGGATGGCTATTGGATTGAAATCGTGCCAGTCAGGAACTAGGAGTTGGGAGGATGTTTATGAGAACAGTGGGAACGGTAGCACGCGGAATCCGTACGCCGGTAATCCGGGAAGGGGATGACCTTGTTGCAATAGTGGCAGACAGTGTTATGGCCGCGTCAAAAGAGGAAGGATTCTCATTCCATGATCGGGACATTGTTGCGGTAACAGAGGCTGTTGTTGCGCGCGCGTATGGAAATTATGCATCGGTGGAAGATATTGCTGCGGATGTGCGTACAAAATTCGCAACGGACACCATTGGTGTTGTATTCCCCATTCTGTCGCGTAACCGGTTTGCGATATGCTTGAAGGGGATCGCTTGCGGTGTGAAAAAAATTTATTTGCTGATGAGCTACCCTGCTGACGAAGTGGGCAACCATTTATTCGAGGAAGATATATTGGAAGAAAAGGGAATAAATCCCTGGACAGATGTTTTAAATGAAAACCAGTACCGGGAAGCTTTTGGATATCAGCTGCATCCGTTTACCGGCGTTGACTATGTGGACTATTATACCAAGCTGATTCGCGAATGCGGCTGTGAAGTTGAAGTAATCTTTGCCAATCATGCTACTGCGATATTGGATTATACGAAAAATGTTCTGGTTTGTGATATCCATACACGGGCGCGTACTTGCCGTCAGCTGAACAAAGCCGGTGCTGAAATCGTGCTGACGCTTGCGGATATCCTCAACGCCAGCGTCAACGGGAGCGGTTACAATGAAACCTATGGTTTGTACGGTTCGAACAAAGCTACGGAAGACCGTGTCAAGCTTTTCCCACGGGACTGCCAGCATTTTGTTGATGCGCTTGCTGCATATTTATGTGAACGCACGGGGCGCCGTATTGAAGCAATGATTTATGGAGATGGGGCTTTCAAGGATCCGGTTGGTAAGATCTGGGAATTGGCAGACCCGGTTGTTTCTCCGGCGCATACAGCAGGACTTTCCGGAACCCCAAACGAACTGAAACTGAAATATCTGGCGGACAACGATTTTTCCGGTTTGTCCGGAGAGGCACTGCGTAATGCAATAAAAGCATCAATTCGGGAAAAAGATGCAGATTTAAAAGGGAAAATGGCGTCAGAAGGTACGACACCGCGCCGTTTGACTGATTTGATCGGCTCCCTGTGCGACCTGACCTCCGGCAGTGGTGATAAGGGTACACCGGTAGTGCTGGTCCAGGGTTATTTTGACAATTATGCAATGGATGAATAAAGATGAGAATAAAAGAAAGCCCCGGCAGCCAAGGCTGCCGGGGCTTTCTTTTATGATACCAAAAAACAACGGAACAAGAAAAAGGAATTGAACGAAATTTAGATATATTGACAAGGAAAATTCTATTTGATATAATTAATTATTAATCTAATTTTTCGGGAGGTTGAAAGAATGCGCTGGCAAACTCAAGTGAAGGAATCGATACGTACAGCACGGCAGCTTGCGGCATACTTACCGCTGGATGAGACACAGATAGAAAAAATGCAGGGCATTGTCGATCTCTATCCCATGGCGGTGACGCCTTATTACCTGTCTCTGGTTGATCCTGCAGATGAAAACGATCCGATCCGACGGATGTGTGTGCCATCTATAGAGGAATTCTCTACGCAGGGACGCAATGATACCAGTGGTGAAGCGGAGAATACAAAACTTGAAGGCTTACAGCATAAGTACCCACAGACCGCGCTGGTGCTGTCGACCAATATTTGTGCAATGTATTGCCGGCATTGCTTCCGTAAGCGTATGGTTGGCTTGCGGGAGGATGAGGTAAACCGCCAGATGACGGCGGCGATGGAGTATATCGGTGCGCATCCGGAAATCGATAATGTTTTGATTTCCGGCGGCGACGCATTTTTGCTGCCAAACACCACAATTCGCGCGTACCTGTCCGGGCTGTCCCAGCTTGAACATATTCAGATGGTGCGCTTTGGTACACGTACGCCGGTTGTACTGCCGATGCGCATCAGCGAGGATCAGGAATTGCAGGAAATTTTGCGGGAATACAGTCGCAAAATGCAAATTTATGTTGTAACACAGTTTAATCATCCGCGTGAGTTGACGCAGGAAGCACAGGCGGCGATAGATGCGCTGCTTGCCTGTGGCGTGGTAGTCAGCAACCAGACCGTGCTTCTGCGTGGTGTCAACGACCGTCCGGAAGTATTGGCACAGCTGATGCAGAGACTGACACAATTTGGCGTTGTGCCATACTATGTATTCCAGTGCAGGCCGGTAACCGGTGTTTGTGGGCAATTCCAGGTACCGATCCGCAGCGGGTATGCGATCGTGGAAGCTGCAAAGGCAAAATTGAACGGACATGCCAAACGTTTCCGCTATGTGATGAGCCACGTGACCGGAAAGATTGAGATCCTGGGATTTGTACGGGATGGAACCGCTTTGCTGGCCAAATATCATCAAGCGAAAAATCCGGAAGATCAGAGCAGGATTTTTACATATCCCTGTGATGAAGCGCTGTGCTGGTTGCCGGACGAGCTGTCTTGATCGATTTCAAAGCCAAATTGTGTAAAAACAAAAACCGAGTCCAGCAGCTTTTTGCCGGGCCCGGTTTTTAATTAAATGGTTTCGACTTTGATGGTATTGGTATTTCCGGAAAGGCCAATGGTACGGCCGCCGGTGATGATCAGGGTATCGCCGGGAACCAGGCCCAGTGCTTTACGGGTCAGGTTTTTGGCATGATAGAACAGGACATCCGATGACTCGCAGCGCTCGCATAACAGAGGATGTACACCCCAGGAAAGCGCAAGTTTGCGCCAACGGGCTTCGTCGATGGTGACCGCGATAATGTCCATCGCGGGACGAAAACGTGAAACCATACGCGCGGTCATGCCGGAGAGTGAACATACAGCGATTGCCTTGGCACCAACGTCGATTGCCATTCCGCAGGTGGCGTGAGAAATGGCATCCACTGTACTTTGAATGGAAAATTCCGTATTGCGGAAACGCTGCACATAGTCGATGTTTTTTTCCGTATATTCAGCGATTTTTGCCATCGTCGAGACGGCGAGAACTGGGTAGGCACCTGCGGCGGTTTCACCGGAAAGCATGATGGCGCTCGTTCCATCGAAAACTGCATTGGCAACATCGGACGCCTCTGCGCGGGTCGGACGCGGATTCGAGATCATGGATTCCAGCATTTCTGTAGCGGTAATCACCCGTTTGCCCAACAGCCGGCATTCGGTTATCAATTGTTTTTGAACAGTCGGAAGCTCTTCCAACGGGATTTCAACGCCCAAATCTCCGCGGCCAATCATGATGCCGCTGCAGTGTTCACAGATCGAAACGATATTGTCGATCCCGGCACGATTTTCAATCTTTGCGATCAGTTCAATACCGTCTCCGCCATGCGCCTGTAAAAATTCCTGTACGTCGATGAGGTCCTGTGCACGGGAGACGAAAGAACAGGCAACAAAATCAATGTCGTTTTCAATTCCGAATAATAGATCTTCCCGATCCTGCGGGCCAAGATAGGGTTGAGAAAGCACTTTGCCGGGAAAACTAAGACTTTTTCGATCTGAAAGAACGCCCTCATTTTGGACGCGGCACCGAATTTCCGTGCCTTCAATCGATAGTACTTCAAAGCCGATCAAGCCGTTGCCCGCCAGGATCGTATCGCCCGGTTCCAGTTCTTGTGCAAGGCCTGCATAGGAAACGCCGACGCGCGTATGATCCCCTTCGATGTTTTCCTGTGTTGAAAATGTAAACTCATTTCCTTCGTGTAATGTTACTTTACCGCCGGCGAAAGTACCGATACGGTATTCCGGACCTTTTGTATCCAGCATAATGGCAATCGGAAGCTCCAGCTCAGCACGTACGGTTTTGATCGTATCAATATTTCTTTTATGATAGGCATGGTCGCCATGCGAAAAATTCAGACGTGCAACATTCATTCCGGCCAGGCACATTCGGCGGATGGTATCTTCCTGTTCACAGGCGGGACCAATGGTGCATATGATTTTTGTTTTTCTCATGAAATTCACCTCATTTGTGTGCCACTGTTTCCGTTTTCTGAACGAAAACAGGCCCTGCTTTTTATTCTAACATTTTTTTAAAAGAATTTCGATGGCCTTCGTGCTAAGATTCCGCAAAATCCTTATAAATTCTTTATACTTGAAAAACTTTGCTGCCAAGAAAAAAGGACGCAAAGCGTTTTCTTGCGTCCTTGGAATTTTCTATTTATTTGGCATAATCAACAGCACGCGACTCGCGTACAACGCTGACCTTAATCTGGCCGGGGTATTCAAGTTCTTCTTCGATTTTCTTGGCCAAATCGTGTGCAAGTAATGTAATACTGTCATCGCTGACCGCTTCGGGATTTACAATAATACGGATTTCGCGGCCGGCTTGAATGGCATAAGATTTTTCAACGCCAGGGAAGGCATTCGCCAATTCTTCGAGCTTTTCCAGGCGTTTAATATAGGCTTCAAGATTCTCGCGGCGGGCACCGGGACGGGCTGCGGAAATCGCATCAGCAGCCTGGACAATACAGGCAATTGCAGTTTGTGCTTCAACATCGCCGTGATGTGCCTCGATCGCATGAATGACATCGCGGCTTTCCTTATATTTACGGGCGAGTTCGACCCCGATCTGGACATGCGAACCTTCAATTTCATGATCGACCGCTTTGCCGATATCATGCAGAAGTCCCGCACGTTTGGCAAGCGTGACATCAAGCCCAAGCTCTGCTGCCAAAAGCCCGGAAATGTGAGAAACTTCAATAGAATGCTGAAGGACATTCTGCCCGTAGCTTGTCCGGTAATGCATCCGGCCGAGCAGTTTAATCAGCTCGTTATGAATCCCCTGTACGCCGGTTTCAAAAATCACACGTTCGCCTTCGGATTTAATTACCTCATCGACCTCACGGCGGGATTTTTCAATCATTTCCTCAATCCGCGCAGGGTGGATGCGTCCGTCTACAATCAGCTTTTCCAATGTCAGACGTGCAATCTCACGGCGAATCGGATCAAAGCAGGACAGCGTGATGGCTTCCGGTGTATCGTCAATAATTAAATCGACGCCTGTCATACTCTCCAGCGTTCGAATATTGCGGCCCTCACGGCCAATAATACGGCCTTTCATCTCATCGTTGGGCAACGGGACAACACTGATGGCAACTTCGGAAACCTGATCCGCCGCACATTTTTGAATGGCCTGAGAAATATACTCACACGCCTTTTTCTGGGCATTCTCGCGCAAGTCCTGGTCAATTTCACGCAGCTTGACTGCCGCTGCATGGCGAGCCTCGTCCTCAATGGTTTGAATCAGGTAAGCCTTGGCTTCCTCTACGGTTAAACCGGAAATACGCTCTAACGTTTCCAATTCAATTTTATGCAGATTCTGAATTTCTGCATAGCGGGTTTCTGCATCTTTTAATTTTTTTGTTAATTGCTCTTCCTTTTTTTCTACCGCGTCATGTTTTCTTTCTAAACTCTCTTCTCTTTGCTGCAGGCGGCGTTCCTGCTTGGTCATTTCATTGCGCCGGTCTTTGATTTCGCGTTCAAGTTCATTTCTGGATTTGTGAATTTCTTCACGTGCTTCAAGAATGGTTTCACGTTTTTTGGCTTCAGCCTGTTTTACAGCAGCAGCAACAATCTGGCGCGCTTCTTCTTCCGCACCGCCGATTTTCTGTTCTGCGATTTTTCTTCTATAATTTATTCCGGCTTTAAACGCTACGAACGCGGCTGCCGCCGCGATCAGTAAAGCGAATACGATGATAAGAATAAATCCATATATGGGAAGGTAAATGGAAATTCCTCCTTTTGTCAATTGAATTTGCATATCTGCCGTATAAAGCAAAGCAGATATGCATAAAAATAAGAATAAATGCGAATCGAAAAGAGTGTAAAATTTCAACAAGGACATATACGTGTACAAGCAGTCTATTGTACCTAATGGCTAGTATACTCCAAACAGGCAATACTGTCAAGACGGAATCCGAGGGAGCGGGAGGAAAAAAACAGGTATAAAAACCTGCGTTTTTACAGATTCTAAGCTACAGGAGTGTGAGGAGTATGACGAAAAAAGAAAATGTCGGGCAGGTTCGCCGGGTCTATGCACGCGAGGGTGCCCCGATTGAAAAAATTTTGACGCGTTATCTCGCTTCGCGTCTGGATATGCGGTGATGGATGTGGACACACGGAAGAACACAGGCGGCGGGGAACGGAAGTTCCGCGCCGCGCTTTATATCCGGCTTTCCCGCGAAGACGGCGATGGCGGAGAAAGTCTGAGCGTTGCGAATCAGCGTGCGCTTTTAACGGCTTACGCCGCTTCTGATGCCAGTATTCTTGACTGGGAATGTTTTATCGACGACGGCTACAGCGGCACGGATTTTAACCGGCCGGCATTTTCCCGGATGCTGCGTGCACTGCGCAGCCGCCAACGCGATTGCGTTATTGTCAAGGACCTTTCCCGATTCGGACGCAATTATATTGGCGCCGGACGTTATCTGGAGGAGGAATTCCCTACTCTGGGTGTTCGTTTTATTGCTTTGGGGGATGGAATTGACAGCTACCTGCGCCCGGAAAGCACAGATAGTATTCTTCTGCCCTTTAAAAATCTGCTCAATGATGAATACAGCCGGGATATTTCCAAAAAAATCCGGACCGCGCTGGATACCAAGCGTGCTGCGGGTGTTTTTATCGGTTCCAAAGCATCCTATGGATACCGGCGTTCGCAGGAAAAACCCGGTACAATCGAACCGGACCCGGAAGCAGCCGCTGTTGTACGCCGTATTTTTGCATCCTATATAAATGGAATGAGTAAAAACGGCATTGTGCGTATGCTCAACGCCGAAGGCGTACCTTCACCGGCAACCTATGCAGGAGAGGGGCATGGGCTTTGGGGGTACGCTTCGGTAGACCGGATTCTCCGTAATCGGGTCTATACAGGGGATCTTGTCCAGGGGCAAAACGGAAATATCAGCTATAAGGTACAGAAAACGCGCCGTCGTCCGGAAACGCTATGGTATATAAAGGAAAATGCGCATGAGGCTTTAATCTCCCGGGAAGATTTCCGGCAGGCGCAACGAATGATGGGAGTAACGGCGCGTTGTGAGCAAAGCGGGAAGGTGCATCCGTTGGCCGGTCTTGTACGTTGCGCACAATGCGGGCGGGCGCTTGCCCGCAGACGTATTGTGCATGCCTATAAGACCTATGAATACTATATCTGCCCGACTTATCGGCAATGCAAAACTGCTTGCAGTAAGCATTCCATTCGTGTGGAAGTGGTGGAACAAGCTGTTTTAGAGGCAATTCGGGAGGAAATCCAGGCATCCGTTGATTTTGCGCGCGTTTCGCATAACCTCGCAGGCAGAAAAAGCCGGCAGGCCCAGGAAGAGGGTGCATTGCGCGAGAAACTTGCACGGGTGATGGAATTGAAGCGCGGGATATATGGCGATTGGAAATCGGGGGAATTGACACGGGAGGAATATTTATCCTTTAAATCCGGCTATGATGAACAGGAACAGCAATTGCGAAGCCGGTTGCGCGAGATTCCGGATGGCGGGGATGCGGAAACGGATTTTGTCCGGTTACGCATGCTGGCAATGCCGGAAAGGCTGGAACGCGGCCTGGCCGCAGCTTTGATCCGGCAGGTGCGGGTTGAAGAGGATGGAAAACTGGAAATTCATTTCACGTTTACGCATCCGGACTTTACGGAAGACGGAATCAGTAAATAAATCTTCCGAAGAGACAGAAATAGACAGATTTTTCGCTGGGATGGAATAAAATTTTAAGAAAAAAGAAAAAAACATGGTAGAGAGATTAAAAAAGTATTGACTTATTTTGCAAAAGGGTTTAAACTTAAGAACGCTAAAGTCTGCAAAGGAAGAAAGAAACATCAGCATGCAGACGTAAGACCAAAGTAATGTGCAGATGAAAGGAGAAAAACTAATGAACATTAAGCGCTTAGTCGCTTTGTTGGCTGCACTCCTGATGATCGTCGCGTTGTTCAGCGCATGCTCAAACGATGCGAACGAGGATACTGCTGACGATGGGCAGAATCAGCAGGATGACGCCAATACCGGCGACGACGAAAACGATGATGATAACGACGCCGACGACGAAACCGACATCCCGGACGAGAATGGTGAATTAGTTACCATTTCCTGGCTGGGCCGCGGCACCGCTGATAACCTCCGCCTTGCCGAGGAAGGCAACTATGCCAACCTGCAGAAGCTCAAGGACATCATGGCTCAGTACGGCTTCGAAATTGATTCCTCCCTGGCGGATACTTCCGTTTATGTTAACACCGTTAACTCTTTGATGGCTGCAAATACGCTGCCGGATTCCTTCGTTTCCTATGGTATGATCGACAACAGCACGATCGTCGAATGGATTGAAGCTGGCAAGTTCGTATCCTGCTCCGACATGATGGCTGCTTCTTCCGGCAATATGGCAAAGTTCTTTGCTGACGATGGCCAGTTGAAGTTCGCTAAGGCTGCTGCTACTTACACCGATGGCGACTGGTATTATGTCTTCATGACCAATGATACCGCTCGTGCAATCCAGATCACCGAGTCCGACGGCCCGCTGCGTGCTGTTATCCAGGTTCATGGTCCGTACGCTGTTATGACCCGTCAGGACTGGCTCGATGACCTTGGCCGTTCTATGCCGACCACTGCTGAAGAATATTACGAAGCTTGCTTGGAAATGAATCAGCAGGACGTTAACGGCAACGGCCTCAATGATGAGCGTATCATCATGGGTCTTGGTACTGAGTATCAGTATCAGGGCATTGGCCAGTGGTTTGGCCTGCCTTACATGGACTTCATGGAAGATCCGTCCTCCGGTGAAGTTGAAGTTGGTATCCTTTCCGAAGGTTTTGCTGACTGGGCAACCTATCTTGGTAAGTTCTATGCGGACGGCCTGATTTACAACAACGAAGGCGGCCATCCGTGGACGAATACCGCTACCTTTATTGCTGAGAACAATGTCATTTCCTGGACCCTGATGGTTGATAACATCTGGACCACCGGCCGTGACAATACTGGCGATGAAGATTGTAACTATCAGCCGATGCCGGTCATCGCTGCTGTTGACGGCATTGCTCCGCGTCTGATCGCGCAGGAAGGCGCTGCTGCTGAATTCGCAGTCAGCTTCAACGCGGACAGCATTTCTGCTGAAGATGCAGTTAAGATGATTGACTTCGCATATTCTTATGAACTCTACCTGCTGTATTACTTCGGTATTGAAGGCATGGCTTGGGAGTTTGAAGAAGACGGCGTAACCGTTGACGATTATACGAAGCGTGAAGGCTATACCAAGGGCGACATTGAGAATCAGTATCTGTCCCTGACCGGTATGGAAAATGCTTTCGCCGGCATGGTTTCCTATACGCCGAACCCGAAGGATCAGGATCTGTGGGCTTCCAACGCACACATTTATAATTCCTTCGAAGAAGCTCTTGAAGCTGGCGAGCCCTATGCTCAGAACGGCTATGATGAAGCTCGCTGGATGGATCTCAATAACTGGGACGAAGAGAGCCCGTATCATAAGTTTATGGGTTACATCAACGACTACGGTGAAGAGAACATCAACTGGGCTGCTTACTACTCCTTCGTAACCCTTCCGACCATTGAAGAGGCACAGGTACAGGCTGACTATGGTAACGATCTGAAGACCTATTTGGTTGAAACCGCTACCAAGCTTGTCACTGCCGAGTATAATGTTGCGGATCTCCAGTCCTTCATCGACCATGCGACGGATACGCTTGGTCTGGACGACTATGTTGCAGCGCAGCAGGCTCGTGTTGACCGCTTCATGGATGCAATGGGTCTGTAATCCAGAAATTGGGTTTATAATTTTTCAGGAAAGACGAACTGAAACATAGCTGCACAATTTGGTTTTTAAGGCTATGCCCTTTCGGGCATAGCCTTTTTTTATTCATATTTCTAAGAGGTTTGTTTTAATCAATATATAACCCTAAAAGCGTATAGAGTATATTACGTAATTCACATGCTTTTGTTAACAAAAAATTAAATATAATATTTATAATTTGTTAATAAATTAATATTGACATTTAAACATAATTTGTTAAAATAAATTTAAAAGTCTTAAAGACTGCAGAGTCTTGATTGGGGGTTTTGCCGATTGCCTTTTAAGGTTAATCGTAATACAAATAAAATGGAGAAAGGATGACACTATGAAAACAAAACGACTGTTTGCACTGTTGGCTTCGATGCTATTGCTGCTGACGCTGTTTGGTGCCTGTTCCAATGAGACGGTTGACAATGGGGAGATAAATGAAGGGCAGTCGGATTTGGCAGATGATCAAAACGCCGGAAATGAAGAAGGTGAAAACTCCAATGTGCCGGAAACACCACAGCTGCCCACTATTTCCTGGATTGGTCGTGGTACAACCGATAACCTTCGCCTGGCTATGGAGGGTGATTATGCCAATTATAAGGAACTTTTGCGTGTAATTGAATTGTATGGCTTTGTCCTGGATTCCTCTCAGGTAGATACCTCGGTTTATCCGAATACTATGAACTCGTTATCGGCTGCCGGACAGCTGCCGGACTGCTTCGCAACGCGTGGGGTAATGGACAATGCGACGGTGTCATCCTGGATCGAGGCAGGTACGTTGTTGTCATGCTCAGACATTATCGAACATTCTTCTGGTAATATGTCAACATTCTTCGCCGACGATGGTATTCTTGCTTACTGTAAAGCAATTGCAACGGTTGCGGACGGTGACTGGTATCAGGTCATTATGACAAATAATTCATCCCGTCGTACCCAGATTACAGAATCTGATGGCCCGCTGCGTGCGGTTACCCAAGTTGGCGGTGCGTATGATATGATGATCCGTCAGGATTGGCTGGATGATCTGAATATGGCGATGCCTTCTACTGTAGAAGAATATTATGAAGCCTGCTTGGCTATGAACGCTGGCGATATGAATGGCAATGGTATGAATGACGAACGCATTATTTTGGGACTGGGTACGGAATATCAGTACCAGGGGATTGGCCAGTGGTTTGGCTTGCCTTATATGGATTTCCGCGAGGACCCTTCTGATGGGCATATTGAGGTGGCTATACTGTGCGATGGTTTTGGTGAGTGGGCAACGTATATGAATCGTCTATACGACTCTGGACTGATTTATAATAACGAAGGTGGTAATGTTTGGACCAATATGGAAACCTATTTGGCAGAGAACAACGTTATTACCTGGTTCCGCACTGCCAACGGCGTTTGGAGCTCTGGACAGGATAATTCTGGCGATCCGGACTGTAATTATCAGCCGATGCCCATCATTCAAGCTGTCGAGGGTATAGCACCTCGTATTGTCGTACAGGAAGGCGTTGCTTGTGAATATGCGATTAGTTTCAATGCGGAAACTTGTACACCGGAAAATGCAGCCAAGTTGGTAGACTTTGCATTTAGTTATGAGCTTTATCTAGTCTATTACTACGGCGTAGAAGGAATGGCTTGGGAGTTTGAGGAAGATGGCGTAACAGTTGACAGCTACACCAATCGCCCAGAGTATACGAAGGGGGATATAGAAAATCAGTATCTTTCGCTGCAGGGAATGGATAACGCATTTATGGGAATGGTTTCCTATTGCCCCAATCCCAAGAGCGCAGACCTATGGGCGACAGACGCTTGCCTTTATCAGTCTTACCAGGAAGCCATTGATGCAGATGAACCCTATTCTTCGAGTCAATATGACGAAGCGGAATGGATGAGAAGAAACGAGTGGCATGAATCCAGTCCGACTCGCAAATCTATGCAGCAGATTGCCACATATGGGGAAGAAAATATCAACTGGGCTGCGTTTTATAGCTTTACAACTCTGCCTACAAATGAAGAGACAGAAATCATGACGCAGTACGGCACGGACTTAAAGACTTTCTTGCAGGAAGTAGCAGCAAAGCTGGTAACCGGCGAATATGAAGTGGCGGATTTGCAGGAATATATTGATTATGCCTATGAAATCGGGTTGCAGGAATATATTGATGCAGTGCAAGCTAGTGTAGACCGTTATATGGACGCGATGGGTCTATAATAGCATTGAGGACTTGGAAAAAATACGGATCGACCGGGGTGCATAAGTTGTGCATCCCGGTCTTTTTATAGATGGAAATATTAATCTATGATTAATTTCTTGCACATAAAAGCATTGTTTTATTGGCAAAAAAACAATGCTTTAAATCGAGAAAAATTAGAATATTATACTAAAACGGCTTGACATTTTTTTGAATCGCGCTATAATAATTAATATAATATGAAAATATTTGTGATTTTCATTAATCTAAAATTAATTTATTGCCGTTTGTATTTACGTGTGTTCTTATTCAATTAATAAAAACAAGAAAGGAGAAAATGTATGAACACAAAACGTATTTTGGCATTGCTTGCTGCTCTGCTGATGCTTATTGCGCTGTTTACTGCGTGCTCTACGCAGCAGGAGAATAACGAGAACAATGACAGCAATGAAAGCAATGACTTGGGGGAGGATAACAATGATATCCCGGATGAACAGGATATCGTGACAATCACCTGGCTTGCATCCGGCACGCCTGACAACTACCAGAAGGCGGTTGACGGGAATTACGAAAATCTTAGACAGTGCGTAGAAGTTCAGCACAAATATGGCTTTGAAGTAGATACCAGCTTCGCAGCCAGTGAAGTGTATACCAATACCATCAATTCCTTGGCGGCGGCGCAGCAACTGCCGCAGGTTTACGGAACTTACGGTGCGGTAGATAATAATACGATTGTAGAATGGATTAATGCGGGCCGCTTCCTTGCCTGTGAAGATATTTTGGAATATTCTACGGGCAATATGATTAAAGCGTTTGGCGACGATGGTTTGTATGACTGGGCCCGTGCGAAAGCAACCCACACGGACGGTAAATTCTATTATGTTATGATTACCAATGACCCGGCACGTGGACTTCAGATAACAGAAGAAGACGGCCCGCTGCGCGTCAAAGTTCAATTGCACGGGATTTACGGTCTTATGATTCGTCAGGATTGGCTGGATGATCTGGATCTGCCAATGCCGCAGACTCCGGAAGAATATTATGAAGCCTGCCTGGCTATGAATCAAAATGACGTTAATGGCAATGGCATGAACGATGAACGCATCATCATCGGTCTGGGAACGGAATACCAGTATCAGGGAATCGGCCAGTGGTACGGCTTGCCGTATCAGGACTTTTTCTCCGACCCGTCGAGCGGCGAAGTGGAAGTTGCCATGTTGAAGAAGGGGTATGGCGACTGGGCAACATATCTGAATCAATTTTATAATGAGCAGCTTGTATATAATAATGAAGGTGGACATCCGTGGGAAAATTCTGGCACCTATATTGCCGAAAATAACGTTATTTCCTGGTACTGTCAGGCCAATAGCATCTGGTCAACCGGGCGTTCCAACTCCGGTGATGAGGACTGTAATTATCAGCCGATGCCGATTATTGCGGCGGTAGAAGGTGAAAAGGCTCGTATCATCTGTCAAGAGGCAACCGCAGGAGAATGGGGTATCAGCTTTAACTCTGCTTCTATTACAGCTGAAGATGCTGCAAAATTTGTTGACTACATCTATTCCTATGAAATGTGGCTGCTGTTCTACTACGGTGTAGAAGGTCAGGCTTGGGAATATGCGGAAGATGGCGTCAATATTATTGACTATACGGCATCTGCAGATTACCGTGAAGGCGACATCGAGATGGGTTATATGCCTTTTGACAACATGAGCGATGAATTTTTCATGGGATTCCTTTCTTACACCCCGACGCCTCGTGATGATGACCTCTGGAACCCGAGAGCCTATACGTACAATTCTGCGCAGGAAGCTCTGGATGCTGGTGAGCCGTATGCAGAGGCCAATATTACAGCGGAAACCTGGATGGCGCAGAATGAAGTGGATTATAATCAGCCCAACTGGGTACAGCTTTCCAATCTTGCTGCCTGGGGTGAGGAAAACATCAATGTAGCTGCGTATTATGATTTTGATACGCTTCCAACCGCTGAAGAAGCCGCAATCCAGTCCGAATACGCCGCCGATTTAAAGACCTATATGGTGGAACTTGGCGCAAAACTCATAATGGGCGAATATAATGTTGCAGATTTGCAAACACATATCGATTATGCATATGAGAATCTGGGACTACAGGAGTACATAGATGCCCAGCAGGCGCGTGTGGATCGCTTCATGGATGCCATGGGCCTTTAATGCCTCGCGTTTTTGATAAAACGGGATTGCCCTTAGGTAAGAAACAGAAATTGTAATTCGTACCTATGTGCCGCAGGATTATGCCTGCGGCACATGGTTTATTTGCGTGCAGGATGCTGCTTGACAAGTCCTGACTAGATGCGGTATAGTAGGGACATTAAAAAAGGATTAAGACGTCTGAATTCGATAGGTTTTGCGGGAGCATTGCGATAGAATTGCGGCGGGTTTTGGCCTGTGGGAGGATGCTGTATGACAGAGAAAGAATTGAAAAAGATGAGCCGCGCTGAACTTGGAAAGCGCCTGATGGAAGCATTGCAGGAAAATGAAGAACTGCGTTGTCAGCTTCGTATTGCCGGCGATAAGCTTTCTGACCGGACGCTTCAACTGGAAAACGCCGGTTCTATCGCACAGGCTGCTTTGGCGGTTAACGGCGTATTCGAAGCGGCACAGGCAGCTGCGGCGCAGTATCTGGAAAACATTCAGACTTTGTCGCAAAGGCAGGAAGAGATTTGTGCTGCACGGGATGCAGAAAGCCAGCGGGAGTCGGAACGTCTGTTATTGGAAACAAAGCGGCAGTGTGAACGGATGGAGGAAGAGGCATCCAGACGCAGCACACAGATCATTGAGCAGGCGCAGCGGCAGGCCGATGCGCGATGGGCGGAAATTTCCGGACGGTTGGAGGCGTTTTACCAGTCCCATCAGGGCCTAAAAGAGCTGA
>CALWJF010000029.1 GCA_944380935.1 uncultured Clostridia bacterium | reverse complement strand
TTTATGATCCCACCTGCCATCCTGCAATAGCGGTATTCCCGGATTTATGTCTTAAAACCATTTGAAAATTGTTGCTTTCTACAAAGTTTTGGGAAATAATCTAGATATCTTGACGAAAACTTGATCTTTATATAAAATAAGATTAACACAAGTATGTTGTGGTTATGCTGTCCGGCGCTTTTTGGAATACGGCGGACACAAACCAGGGGCCGGGCGTATAGTGATTATGCGACGGACTTTTTTGTTTTCAGGAGAGGAAAAACATGAAAAAAGTAGCTTTGATCATGGGAAGTGATTCTGATCTTCCCGTTGTGGAAAAAGCGGTGCAGGTACTACGTCAATTTAATGTACCTTTTGAAGCACACGTATATTCTGCACACAGAACACCGGATGCCTGTGCGGAATTTTCCCGTACTGCCAGTGCCTGCGGTTTCGGCGTTATCATAGCTTTTGCCGGAAAAGCAGCGCATCTTGCCGGGGCAATTGCAGCGAATACGATTCTCCCGGTAATTGGCGTACCCGTAAAATCTTCTAATTTAGACGGCATTGATGCACTCCTTTCGACCGTACAAATGCCAACAGGCATGCCTGTTGCAACTGTCGCGATTGACGGGGCTGCCAATGCCGCTTTGCTTTCTATCCAGATCCTCGCACTTTCCGAGCCGGCGCTGGCAGAAAATTTTGCTGCCTATCGGCGCAATGCAACACAGAAAGTTCTGGAAAAAAATACACAGATTGAAAAACAATATAACGCAACGATACAAGAATAAAGGAGACGATATTTATGGAAAAGACAATGCAGCTTTATGAAGGAAAAGCAAAAAAAGTCTATGCCACATCCGATGAAAATCTTGTTATTGTATCCTATAAAGATGATGCCACAGCCCTTGATGGCCTCAAAAAAGGCACCATTACAGGAAAAGGCGCCATTAATAACCGTATGTCCAATTATTTGATGCAGCTTCTGGAAAAAGAAGGCGTGCCTACCCATTTTGTCAAAGAGCTCAACGACCGCGAAACCGTTGTGCGCAAAGTAAGCATTGTCCCGCTTGAAGTCATCATCCGCAATATTTCCGCCGGAAGCTTCGCCAAACGTTACGGCGTAGAAGAAGGGATTGTTTTTGACGAACCCACCATTGAATTTTCGTATAAAAATGATGCGCTGCATGATCCGCTCATCAATGAATATCATGCGCTTGCTTTGAAACTTGCCTCGCGGGAAGAAATTGAAACCATCAAAGCAATGGCATTTAAGGTGAATTCTGTTTTAAAGGCATTTTTCCTTTCCATTGGCGTCAAACTTGTCGATTTCAAGCTGGAGTTTGGACGCCTTCCCGATGGTTCGATCGTATTGGCGGATGAGATTTCTCCGGATACCTGCCGTTTCTGGGACGCAAAAACCAATGAAAAACTGGACAAGGATCGTTTCCGTCGAGATATGGGCGGCGTAGAAGACGCTTATCAGGAAATGATGCATCGTGTATTCGGCGAATAAGAAAGGATTTTAAGCTATGGGAGGCTTTTTTGGCGTAGTCAGCCATCATGACGCAATCAGCGATGTGTTTTTTGGCACAGACTACCATTCACATTTGGGTACCGCGCGCGGCGGCATGGCTGCCTATGATCCGCAGATCGGATTGCAAAGGGATATTCATAATATTCAAAACGCGCCTTTCCGTACCAAATTTGAACATATTTTTGAAGAAATGAAAGGATTCGCATCCATCGGATGCATCAGTGATGCGGCGCCGCAGCCGCTGCTGATCCGCTCAAATCTCGGGACCTATGCGATTTGCGTCACGGGTGTAATCAACAATGCTGCCGCATTGATTCATCAATACCTATCCTTTAGCGGCGGGCATTTTGATGCGATGACCGGCGGTGCCGTGAATCCAACGGAACTTGTCGCTGCTATGATTAATCAGAAAAGTGACTTTACCGAGGGTATTCACTTCGCGCAGCAGGTGATTGACGGGACTGCTTCCATTTTAATCTTAAAAGATGACGGTTCGCTCATCGCCGCACGGGATCGCTTCGGCCGTTTGCCGATTCATATTGGCAAAGATGAAGACGGTTACTGCGTGTCATTCGAATCCTATGCCTATCTGAAACTCGGTTATACCAAATTACGCGAGCTCGGGCCGGGAGAAATTGTGCAATTGACGGCAGACGGTATAACGCAGCTGGCCCCTCCCGGAAAGGAAATGCGTATTTGTGCGTTCTTATGGAGCTATTATGGCTACCCAACCTCTTCTTATGAAGGCGTTAATGTTGAATTGATGCGTTATCGAAACGGTGAGATTATGGCAAGGCACGACGCTGAAGAAGGGAATGCTGAGGGCGTCGATTATGTCGGCGGCGTTCCGGATTCCGGTACACCGCATGCCATCGGTTATGCAAATGAGAGCCGGATTCCTTTTGCACGGCCTTATATTAAATATACACCGACCTGGTCGCGCAGTTTTATGCCGCAGAACCAGGTGGATCGTAATAAAATTGCCAAAATGAAGCAAATTCCCATTCACGAGCTGATTGAAGGGAAAAATCTGTTGTTTGTGGATGACTCGATTGTACGCGGCACGCAACTAAAGGAAACGGTTGACTTCCTTTACGCAAACGGTGCGAAAGCCGTGCATATGCGTTCTGCATGCCCGCCGATCATGTATGGATGCAAATACCTCAATTTTTCCCGTGCAACCAGCGATATGGAGCTGATTACCCGCCGCACAATCATGGAGCTGGAAGGGGAAGAAGGTTTCCAATATCTGGAAGAATACAGCGATTCCAAAACCGAGCGTGGGAAAAATCTGCGCCGTGCGATCTGCGAAAAATTCCATTTCTCTTCTCTGGAATTTCAATCGCTTGAAGGGGTTATCGAATCCATCGGCCTGGACCCGTGCAAACTGTGTACCTATTGCTGGAATGGGAAAGAATGAATTTATGCATGGACCAGCCTTTTGTGCTCGGATAAAATATGAGTTTTGAAAAAGCCTCCAGCGTATGACCAAATGAAATATGTGTCTAAGTTCCAATATGCCGGCATGAGACTTTCGTAGTCCCTACGAGGTGAGCACCCTGGCGTTATGTTCTCTATGATTGCCGCAAAAACTGTTATGACAGTAAAATTTCTGAGCGATAAAGCAAATATGCTAGAAAGAGGAATTGTGCATGAAAAGTGAAAGCGCAAGCTACAAAGCTGCCGGTGTTGATATTACAGCCGGATATGCTTCTGTGGAATTGATGAAATCCCACATTGCCCGTACAAAAACACCCGGCGTACTGTCTGGGATCGGCGGGTTTGGCGGATTATTTGGACTGGATTTGAACGGGATAACCGAACCGGTGCTGGTCTCCGGCACGGACGGCGTAGGCACCAAGCTGAAAATTGCCTTCCTGCTTGACCGGCACGATACCATCGGCATTGACTGCGTTGCCATGTGCGTCAATGACATCATTTGCTGCGGCGCAAAGCCTCTTTTTTTCCTGGATTATATCGCCTGCGGTCGCAATTTCCCGGAAAAAATCGCCGCCATTGTCTCCGGCGTGGCGGAAGGCTGCGTTCAGGCAGGTGCAGCACTCATCGGCGGCGAAACCGCTGAACATCCGGGTATGATGCCGGAAGACGAATATGATCTGGCAGGTTTTGCTGTAGGCGTTGTTGACCGTGCAAAAATCCTCGACGCCTCTACAATGCGCCCCGGCGACAAAATGCTGGCATTGCCTTCCTCCGGGGTCCATTCCAACGGTTTTTCCCTTGTGCGCAAAGTTTTTGATATTGAAAATGCCGACTTGCGTTCCCCGCGTGCGGAGCTTGGCGGATGCAGCCTGGGCGACGCCCTGCTGACCCCGACGAAAATTTACGTCAAGCCAATGTTGGCTTTATTGGACGAGGTGAACGTCAAAGGTGTATCGCATATTACCGGAGGCGGTTTCTACGAAAATATTCCGCGCTGCCTGCCGGAAGGCCTGAGCGTACGCATCTGCAAAGCCGACGTACGCACACCTGCAATTTTTAATCTGATCGCTGAAACCGGCGCAATTCCTGAGCGCGATATGTTCAATACGTTCAACATGGGTGTCGGTATGACTGCCGTTGTATCCGCGGAAGATGCGCCGCGCGCCATTGATCTGCTCAAAGCGCAGGGAGAAGATGCCTATGTCCTGGGCGAAATCGTAGAATCCGATGAAGGTGTTATTTTATGCTGACCCGCGTTGCCGTACTGGTATCCGGCGGCGGTACCAATTTACAGGCGTTGATTGACGCCAAAGCGCGCGGTATGCTGCCGAACGTAGAATTTTCCCTGGTGATTTCCAATAATCCCGACGCCTATGCGCTGACTCGCGCAAAACAAGCCGGTATCCCGACGTGTATTATCGAACGCCGCGGAAAAAAAAGGGAAACATTCACGCAGCTGATCTGCCAGACGCTGCAGGACGCGCAAATTGATCTCGTTGTTTTAGCCGGTTTTATGGTCATTCTCAGCCCTCAATTTTTTGAGGCTTTTGAAAACCGTACAATGAATGTACATCCGGCCTTAATTCCCTCTTTTTGCGGCGAAGGCTATTATGGGCTGCGCGTACATGAACAGGCTTTGGCCTATGGCGTAAAAGTCAGCGGCGCGACGGTTCATTTTGTGAATGCGGTCGCCGACGGCGGTCCGATTATTTTACAGAAAGCCATTGCGGTGCTGGAGCAGGATACGCCGGAAACGCTGCAGCGCCGCGTGATGGAACAGTGTGAATGGGTCATTCTGCCACAGGCCGTCCGTCTATTCAGTGAAGGCCGTTTACGTGTAGAAGGCCGCATTGTTCGAATTTTGGAGGAGTCGTAATGAAATTTTCTGAATATTTAAAACGCAACGATTATCCCGGCCGTGGGCTTGCCATTGGCCGCAGTGCCGACGGCAAACAGGCGATCCTGTGCTATTTTATTATGGGACGCTCAGCCGGTTCCCGCAATCGTGTATTTGAGCCTGATGCAGACGGCATTCGTACCCGCGCCTTTGACGAATCAAAGCTGCCGGATCCCTCTTTATATGTCTATCGCGCTGTGCGTGTCCTTGGGAAACATACGATTGTTACAAATGGCGATCAAACCGATACCATTTACGATACGCTTGCAGCGGGCGGAAATTTTATGGATGCGCTGCGTACCCGTACTTTTGAACCGGACCCGCCGATTTGGACGCCCCGCATATCCGGCCTTTTGACGATTGAAAACGGGGCCATGTCGTATTCTCTCAGTATTTTGAAAAATGGCGGCGATGAAACGCCTTTACGCTATTTTTATGAATATGACGCGCCGCGCGCAGGAGAAGCCCGTCTTCTTCACACATACGCCGGCGACGGAAACCCCGTACCGTCTTTCTGCGGCGAACCTGTGTGCATTGACACCCGTTCCTATTCCTGCGTGCACTGCGTCATGCAGGATCTCTGGAGCGGTCTAAACGCAGACAACAAGGTTTCTGCTTTTGTGCGTATGGTGGATCTGGAAACAGGTAAAACCACAGATTTGATTCAGAACAAAAATGCCTGACAAGGAGTCTAAAATGAAGATAATTGTAGTCGGCAGCGGCGGACGCGAACATGCCATCATTAAAAAGCTTCTTGAAAACCCTGATGTTGAAACGATTTATGCGCTTCCGGGCAATGGCGGTATCGCCGCAGATGCACAGTGCGTACCCATTGGCGTAAAAGATATTCCGGCCATTGCGGCGTTTGCGCAAACCCATGCTATCGATTTTGCCGTTGTCGCTTCAGACGACCCGCTGGGGCTCGGCGCTGTAGATGCGTTGAATGCTGTCGGCATTCCCTGCTTCGGCCCGGATCAAAAAGCGGCGCAAATTGAATGCAGCAAAGTTTTTTCCAAAAATCTGATGAAAAAATATAACATCCCTACCGCTTCTTATGCCGTTTTTGACAATGCAGACGATGCAATTGCCTATATTCACCGCGTTGGTGCGCCCATTGTTGTCAAGGCAGACGGCCTTGCGCTGGGCAAGGGCGCAACGGTCGCGATGACGGTCGAACAGGCTGAAGCGGCCGTTCATGCCGCCATGGTGGACCGGGTCTTTGGAGACAGCGGGAACCGTGTTGTAATCGAAGAATACATGACCGGTCCGGAAGTCAGCGTTCTTGCTTTTTGCGACGGGGAAACGCTTGTGCCGATGGTCTCTTCGATGGATCACAAACGAGCGCTGGACGGCGACGCAGGTCCCAACACCGGCGGTATGGGAACCATCGCCCCCAATCCCTATTATACACCGGAAATTGCCGCACAGTGCATGGAAACCATTTTCCTGCCGACGGTGCGCGCCATGCAGGCGGAAGGACGTCCTTTCCGCGGCTGTCTGTATTTCGGGTTAATGCTGACGCCGAACGGCCCAAAGGTTATTGAATACAATTGCCGCTTCGGAGATCCGGAAACGCAGGTTGTGCTTCCTCTACTGGAAAGCGATTTGCTGACCATTATGCAAGCCTGTGCAAACACAACGCTGGCACAGACGCCTGTGAAGTTTTCTGACAAGGCGGCTTGTTGCGTAATTCTTGCCTCTGACGGATATCCCACGCAATATGCATCCGGATTTCCCATTACCATTCCTCAGAATCTGGATGCACAAGTGTACATTGCCGGTGCAAAACGCGAGGCAGATACGCTGTTATCCGCCGGCGGGCGTGTGCTTGGCGTCAGTTGTACCGGTGCAACGCTGCGCGAAGCTATTGACCGCGCTTACGCTGCGGCGGCACAGGTTCATTTTGAAAATGCTTATTATCGCCGGGATATTGGCCGGCGTGCGCTGGAATGTGAGGGGGAATTTTAATGGTCTATCGCGTTTTTGTAGAAAAAAAGCCCGGCCTTGCCCATGAAGCAGCCGCCCTTTATGAAGATATCCGTGTTTTCCTCGGCATCCATACGCTGACAGGTTTGCGCCTTGTGAACCGCTATGACGTCGAACACATTGATCCTGCACTATTTCAGGACAGCATCCATACGGTCTTTGCAGAACCTCAGCTCGATACAGCTTCTGATACACTATGCTATGCGCCGGACGACCACGTGTTCGCTGTAGAATACCTTCCCGGCCAGTTTGACCAGCGTGCGGATTCCGCTGCGCAGTGCATTCAGATTATTTCCCAGGGTGAACGGCCTATCGTACGTACAGCAAAAGTTTATATTCTTTCCGGCCCGTTAAGTGCACAAGAGATTGCACAAATTAAAAAATATGTCATCAACCCGGTCGAAAGTCGGGAAGCTGCATTAGACAAGCCGGAAACCCTTACAATCCGCTACGAAATCCCGGATTCTGTGCGTACATTAGATGGATTCACCAGTCTTTCCCGGGAAGAATTGGAAAAATTTGTACAGGAATACGGGCTGGCTATGGATGTCGATGACATTGTGTTCCTGCAGCAATACTTTGTTCAGGAAAAACGGGATCCAACCATTACCGAAATCCGGATGGTCGATACCTACTGGTCTGACCATTGCCGCCATACCACCTTCCTGACCACGATAGACGAAGTGCATTTTGACGATCCTCTGCTTGAGGCCGCATATGGGGAATACCTCGCTGCACGCAAAGAATTGGGACGCGAGACGCGGCCTCAAAATCTGATGGATCTTGCTACATTGGCAACTAAAGTACTGCGCAGCCGCGGCTTGCTTCCGGATCTTGACGAAAGTGAAGAAATCAACGCCTGTACGGTAAAAATGAAGATAAAGGTTGACGGCAAAAAAGAAGATTGGCTCCTGTTGTTTAAAAATGAAACCCATAACCATCCTACAGAGATCGAGCCTTTCGGCGGTGCTGCCACCTGTATCGGCGGTGCGATCCGCGATCCGCTATCCGGGCGATCCTATGTCTATGCGGCAATGCGCGTCACCGGCGCCGCTGATCCGCTTAAACCTGTTGAGGAAACAATACCCGGAAAGCTGCCGCAGCGCAAACTCGTTACCACCGCAGCCGCCGGCTACAGTTCCTACGGCAACCAGATCGGACTGGCCACCGGTCAGGTCGACGAATTATATCATCCCGGCTACGCTGCAAAGCGTATGGAAATCGGCGCAGTCATTGCCGCAGCGCCGCAGGCAAACGTACGCCGCGAACGTCCGGAACCCGGCGATGTCGTGATCCTTTTAGGCGGGCGGACCGGCCGGGACGGAATCGGCGGTGCAACCGGTTCCTCCAAATCTCATACACTCCAGTCTCTGGAAACCTGCGGCGCGGAAGTGCAGAAAGGCAATGCGCCTGAGGAACGCAAACTCCAACGCCTATTCCGCAATGCGCAAGCGTCCCGAATGATTAAGCGCTGCAACGATTTTGGCGCAGGGGGCGTTTCGGTTGCTATTGGCGAACTTGCGGATGGACTGGATATCGATCTCAACGCCGTCCCCAAAAAATACGAAGGCCTTGACGGTACAGAACTGGCCATCAGTGAATCCCAGGAACGTATGGCTGTGGTAGTCGCACCTTCCGACGCAAATGCTTTTATTGCGCTTGCGCACAAGGAAAATCTGGAAGCCAGCGTTGTCGCCCATGTCAAAGCGGACGCGCGTTTGCCCATGACCTGGAATGGTCATACAATCGTCGATATTTCCCGTGAATTTTTAAACTCCAACGGCGCGGAAAAGCATATTTCCATTCAAGCTGCTGCTTCGCAGACCTATGCCAAAAAAATCCCGGCAAATTTTTCGACAGGGTATCAGGAGTTAGCCGGCGATTTGAACGTATGCTCGAAACGCGGCTTATCTGAACGGTTTGACTCCACCATTGGTGCGGGTACAGTATTGATGCCTTTTGGCGGCCGATACCAGCTTACGCCCATCCAAGCGATGGCACATAAAATTTCGGTGGAGCACGGGGACACGGATGCCTGTTCGCTGATGAGCTGGGGATACAACCCCTTTATTACAGAAAAAAGCCCCTATCACGGCGCCTATCTCGCAGTTGTGGAATCAATTTGCAAACTCATCGCAACCGGGGCGGATTTTACGCATGTTTACCTGACCTTCCAGGAATATTTTGAAAAACCCGGCCACGATCCCATGCGCTGGGGCAAACCGTTAAGCGCGCTGCTGGGTGCGTTTCAGGCGCAACTGGATTTCGGCGTCGCTGCGATTGGCGGAAAGGATTCCATGAG
>CALWJF010000028.1 GCA_944380935.1 uncultured Clostridia bacterium | reverse complement strand
GGGCAAACCAATATTACGGAGGATTTCATGGATGCTAAATCGCGCGCAGCGTATCTTCGGCGGGAACTTTTGCGCAACGCTAAACTGTATTATGATCTAGACACACCAGAAATTACAGACTATGCTTACGACGAAATGCTAGAAGAATTACGTCGTATCGAACAAGCGCATCCAGAACTGATTACACCGGATTCGCCTACCCAGCGTGTCGGCGGCCAGATTGCTGAACGTTTTGAACCATATACACATGTCGTTCCGCTGCTTAGTTTAAACGATGTATTTGATCTGGAGGAAGTCCGTGCTTTTGATCGCCGTGTGCGAGCTTCTGTCTTCGAACCGGAATATGTGGTTGAACTGAAAATCGACGGGCTTTCGGTTGCACTGGAATATGAAGACGGCCTGTTTATCCGTGGCGCAACGCGCGGAAACGGACTTGTCGGCGAAGATGTAACACAGAATTTGAAAACCATACGCAGCATTCCGCTGTCCATTGCAGACACACCTGGAAAACTGATTGTGCGCGGTGAAGTTTTCATGCGCCATGACGCCTTTGAAACGCTCAATACCCAACGTGTAAATGCAGGGCAACCCCGTTTTGCCAATTGCCGCAATGCTGCCGCCGGTTCGCTTCGCCAGCTTGACAGTCGTATTGCCGCACAGCGTAATTTGGATATTTTTTGTTTTAATTTGCAAAGCTATTCTGCACGCAGCTTTCAGACGCATAGTCAGACCCTGGACTGGATGAAGCAATGCGGTTTTCAGGTCAGTCCCTATTACAACCGCTTTACCGATATAGAGGCCGTCTGTGCGGAAATTCAGCGGCTTGGCGATCTGCGCAATACACTTCCCTTTGATATCGACGGAGCGGTTGTCAAGGTCAATTCCATCCCGGAACGCGAGCAGCTTGGCGAATCATCGAAAGCACCGCGCTGGGCTGTTGCATTTAAATATCCGCCGGAGGAAAAACGAACAAAACTTTTAGATATTGTCGTCAGCGTTGGACGTACAGGTGTGCTGACACCCAATGCTGTATTAGAACCGGTAACAGTTGCCGGAAGCTTGGTATCCCGTGCTTCCTTGCACAATGAAGATTATATTGCCGCAAAAGATATCCGCATTGGCGATATGGTTTTTATCCGCAAAGCAGGAGATATCATCCCAGAGCTCGCACGGGTAGACCTATCGGCACGGAATGTACAATGTCGGACATTTAAAATGCCGGTTTCCTGCCCCGCCTGCGGTGCACAAGTGGTGCGCGACGAACAGGAAGCAGCGACTCGCTGTACCAATCCATCTTGTCCTGCACAGCTTTTACGGCATCTTACGTATTTTGCCTCCCGTACTGCAATGGATATCGATGGTTTGGGAGAAGCGGTTATTGAACAGTTAGTAGGAGAAGGGCTTATACACTCTTGTGCAGATTTATATACGCTTACACGTGATCAACTGTTAAAGTTACCGAGATTCGGTGAAAAAAGTGCTGATAATTTGCTTCATGCAATTGCAGACAGCAAAAATCGAGAATTCTATCGTCTGATTTGTTCCTTTGGAATTCGGCAGGTTGGTGAACGGTGTGCAAAAGCGCTTGCAAAGAGCTTTGGAACCCTGGATCGGCTGATGCAAGCAAATCTAAATGAGCTTTGCGCCATCGAAGATGTTGGAGCCATTACGGCTGCAAATATTGTGGAGTTTTTTGCCAAACCGCAAACTCGAGATCTAATCGAACAGCTACGCGCAGCAGGGTTGAATTTTTCCTCGGAAGAAACAGCGACAGATCTTCGTTTTGCAGGGTTAACTTTTGTCCTTACTGGATCTTTGACGCAATTTACACGCGACGAGGCCGCTGAACAGATAGAAAAACGGTCTGGAAAAGTTTCCTCCTCTGTTTCTAAAAAAACCAGTATTGTTGTCGCCGGAGAGAATGCCGGAACAAAACTTGAAAAAGCCCGCACCTTGGGAATACGGATAATCGACGAACAAACCTTTATACAAATGCTTTCTGAATACTCATCAGAAAAGGAATTGCAATAGGTGACGTATGGACAAGCAACTGAGAATATGTCTGATGAATGATTCTTTCCCTCCATTAATTGACGGTGTAGCTAATGCTGTGCTTAATTATGCACGAGTGTTGCAATCTATGCGGGCTTCGTGTGTTGTCGCAACACCGGAATACGATGATGCCGTAGACGACTATCCTTTTCCGGTCATACGGTATCCAAGTTTCAATACTACGAAACTTGTTGGTTATCGTACCGGATATCCTTTTGATTCTGCTTCGCTCAATACATTAAAAAAGTATAATATCGACATGATTCATTCACATTGCCCATTAGTTTCTACCCTGCTGGCACGAACCTTACGTGAAATGACCGGCGCACCAATTGTTTTGACTTATCATACTAAATTTGATATCGATATCAAAAAGGCCATTAATGCCAAGATTTTACAAGATGCAGCAATAAAATTTATTGTTAATAATATTTCCGCTTGCGACGAAGTCTGGGTTGTTAGTAATGGTGCCGGGGAAAATCTGCGTGAGCTGGGATATGATGGTCCATATCGAGTGATGGAAAATGGTGTTGATATGCCAAAAGGCCGCTCTTCACCTTCACAGATCGATGCCATATCGATGGAATATCATCTTACAGATACACCGGTTTTTCTTTTTGTAGGCAGAATGATGTGGTATAAAGGTTTACGCTTGATTCTGGACGCATTGTCCCTTTTACAACAAGAAGGATATGCATTTTCGATGCTGTTTGTTGGCGATGGCGCTGACAAAGCAGAAGTAGAAGCCTATGCGCATACCATGGGAGTTGCAAAAAACTGTCAATTTACAGGAGCTATTCGTGATCGGGAAAAAATCCGTGCATTATATTCCCGTGCCGATTTATTTCTTTTTCCTTCTACATTTGATACAAATGGTTTAGTCGTACGCGAAGCAGCAGCATGTGCACTTGGCAGTCTCTTAATCTCCGGGAGTTGCGCTGCTGAAGGCGTAGAAGACGGCGTCAGCGGCATCCTCGTACAGGAAAATGCCCAGGATATCTATGCAGCATTAAAACACCTGATTTTAAATCGACAACTTATGCAGCAAATTGGCCAAAATGCTCAAGATCTGTTATACATATCCTGGGACAAAAGTATTCATCATGCATATCAACGATATTGGCAAGTTTTGGACAATGCTCGTACTGGGGAAAGTCATAGAAGTATAACCCGATTAGATGATCTTTTTGTCTTCCAATCTGATTGGGCGGAATTAATCGGACGTATTTATGAAGGTTTTCGAAAATTAAGAAAAAGCGAAAAAAATTAACATCTTATAAAATCTCATTCCTGATTAATTCTGCAAATAAAAACAAAAAGGGCAGGGAAATGCAACCCTGCCTCCTATTTTTAATTTATTAAAGCACAACCAGATTTAATTCCTATGAAGAACAAGGAAATCTGCAATCCGTTCCCAATCATAGGGCGGATATCCGTGTCCGCCTGAACGAAGCGAATATCCAATGAAACCTTCCTTGAAGAAATCACCCGGAACCGGGTAACGATATCCTGGAACTGGATGCGGGCCTTCAAAAATAAAGCCCGGTAGCCCAAGCAGCTCGTACGCCTCACTTGCCGCAATGCAGGCCATCATTTCCATATACGGATCACACCAGAAATCTTCAATTGCACCTGTTATCAGGACTTTTCGCGGAGCGAGCGCAGCAATAATAAAATGCGCGTCAAAAGGCATCTCTTCTTCACGGTTTGCGTACTGTCTGAACGTATCCGTAAACCAGTATGGAGCATAATTCATAATACTTCCAACCGTTTCGCCAACCTTACCACGCAAAATTGCAGTTCCACCGCAACCGGAACAAACAGAATTGACGAATTGGAAACGCGCGTCATATACGCCTGCGCACAATGCAGCCTTTCCTAAACGGGAACAGCCTGCAACCGCCAAATTATTTCTATCAAAACGGCCGTCTGCTTCCAGAAAATCGGCAACATAGGATGCAATTAAAGCCCAGACTGCCAGCTTCCCCCCTTGCTTGCCATTCCTTCCATTGGGATAAATATAAGCACTGATTCCAGTCGAAAAATCAGCATCGTCGGTCGTAGCATCCATTACGGTTGCATAAGCAACGGCGATGCCGCGCTTAAACACATATTCTGGCGGGAAATATGGCGAACCTGGAGCATAACGGTTCATAAACGACCGGCTTCCCCCTCCCAGGGAAACCAGACAAGGAGGATTTATTATATTTTTAGGAACAAAAAGAGGAATTTCCAGCGTAAAAACCCCCGTTGGAAAGGTCAAGTCGACTGCATACAATGTAAACTCTACGGTTTCCTTATAGATTTCTTCCTGTTGCAGGACTTCAACTCGCGTGATTTTGGCAGTTTTTTCCGGAAATATACCATATAAATTGTTCTGCAAAATTGCAATCAATTCTCTTTGCCGGGCTATCCAATTTTCGGAAGTAACCGGCGTACCGTCATCCATTTTCAAAATTTCCGGCAAATGCAGGTACTTAAGTCTTTGAATCATAAATGTACTCCTTTTCCCTATCGTTTATGCTTCCCTAAATGCCAAACAAACTGTCTGATATGAGCAGTATATCACATTTTCTATAAATTTGAAAGAAAACAAAATATTAAAATCTATATTTTGCATAGATTCTTTTACAAAAATAGATAAAAGTATATCCTATACGAGGTCGGTCGGATGCAATCGTATGAAAGCTTATATGAAAAATTAACGCAATATCACGCAAACGGTCGTCTGGCAATGCACATGCCCGGACATAAACGCAATGATACGCAAGCATCTTATTTAAAAGGGCTTGCTGCCGGTTTGGACATTACAGAAATTGATGGCTTTGATAACTTACATGCGCCGCAGGGGATTCTACTCCGCGCGCAACAACTTGCAGCAAAACTTTGGGGTGCAGAAGAAAGTTTCTTTCTTATCAATGGTTCAACAAGTGGGATTCTTGCAGCTTTTTATGCTACGCTTCAGCGTGGAGATGAGATCTTACTATCACGGGGATCTCATAAATCTGTCTACCATGCACTCAAACCGCACAGTTCAATTGCATGGCAGACAGATTCATCAGATCCCCGTGATCGTAAGCTCTCATCTCCACGCCGAAGCGTAGCATCCA
>CALWJF010000027.1 GCA_944380935.1 uncultured Clostridia bacterium | reverse complement strand
AGAACAAAAGCCTGCTGTCAAATCCCGTCCCGCACCCATGACAATTCCTTCTGTTCCTAAAACAGATGACGATATACCGGCAGTCACTGTAATCAGTGAACAGCAACAGACGGTTGCCAAAAAGCAGCACCATATCGATACCCGCGGCGCAAGTGTTAATTTGGCCCGTTATGATGAGCGGATTGACTCTCTTGTCCCGGATCGTGCACAAAACATGGGGCAGTCCAAGCAGAAGTTAACAAAAAAGAATACAAACGACCGTCGCAATTTTTCAGGCAATAAAAATCGAAGGGCAAACGATGAACAAGAAAAATTGCGCCGCTTACAGCAGGAAATTGCAAAAAAGCAGCCGCTAAAAGTGCATATCCCGGACGAAATCGCGGTTGGAGAGTTGGCTTCCCGCTTGAAGAAAACAGCAAGCGAAGTTATTAAGCAATTGATGAAGCTGGGGGTAATGGCCAGCGTTTCTCAATTTATTGATTTTGATACTGCTTCCTTGGTGGCTATGGAACTTGGCGCAGAAGTTGAACATGAGGTCATTGTTACCATAGAAGACCGGTTAATTGACCGTACCGAAGATACCGAAGAACAGCTTTCTCCCCGCGATCCGGTTGTCGTCGTGATGGGCCATGTTGACCATGGCAAAACCAGCTTACTCGATGCGATTCGCAAAACGAACGTCGCCGCAGGAGAAGCCGGCGGTATCACGCAACATATTGGTGCATACCGCGTACGCCTGAATGACCGTGATATTACCTTTATTGATACACCCGGCCACGCGGCCTTTACTGAAATGCGTGCCCGCGGCGCGCAGATCACCGACGTGGTAATCCTCATTGTCGCGGCAGATGACGGCATTATGCCGCAGACAGTGGAAGCGATCAACCATGCAAAAGCTGCCAACGTTCCAATTGTTGTGGCTGTGAATAAAATTGATAAGGCAAATGCCCAGCCTGGACGCGTATTGCAACAATTAACTGAATACAATCTGGTGCCGGAAGCATGGGGCGGTGATACCATCTGCTGTGAAATCAGTGCAACGCAGGGAATTGGTATTGATAACCTCCTGGAAATGGTCCTATTGACCGCCGATATGCAGGAACTGCGTGCAAACCCTGACCGTTCCGCCAGCGGAACCGTTATCGAGGCTCGGCTTGACCGCGGACGGGGTCCGGTTGCTACTGTTTTAATTCAAAATGGTACCCTACATGCCGGCGATACCTTAATTGCCGGAAAAAGTGTCGGGCACGTTCGCGTGATGACGGATGACCGCGGCAGAAAAATTACCGAAGCAGGGCCGTCGGTCCCAGTTGAAATTGTCGGCCTTGGTGAAGTCCCGGAAGCTGGCGATGAGTTCTTTGTCGTCAGCGATGAGCGTATGGCACGCGAGCTGGTCGAGCAGCGCCGTGCCGAAGAAAAAGAAGCGGCCGCTCGTGCCATGCAGCGTGTATCGCTGGATTCCCTATTCTCCCACATCAAAGAAGGCGAGATGAAAGAACTCAACATCATTGTGAAGTCCGATGTACGCGGCACCAGCGAAGCCGTTGCTGCATCGTTGGAGAAATTATCCAATGAGGAAGTTCGTGTACACGTGATTCATGCCGCTGTCGGTGCAATTAATGAATCCGACGTCATGCTGGCCTCTGCATCCAACGCCATCATCGTTGGGTTTAATGTTCGTCCCAGCAGCGAAGTCAGCGACAGCGCGAAGCGACAGAATGTAGACGTTCGCCTTTATCGCGTTATTTATGATTGCCTTGAGGAAATGGAAGCAGCCATGAAAGGCATGCTGGCACCAAAATTCAAGGAAACTGTACTCGGGCATTTGGAGGTTCGCCAGATTTTCCATATCACCGGCGCCGGAACCGTTGCCGGCTGTTATGTCAAGGACGGCCATATCCAGCGTTCTGCTAAAGTCCGACTGGTTCGTGACGGAATCGTAATTTTTGAAGGTGATTTAGCTTCCTTAAAACGTATGAAAGACGATGTTCGTGAAGTCGCCGCCGGATATGAATGCGGCTGCGCAATTGAAAAATACAGCGACATTAAAGTCGGGGATGTTATTGAAGCTTACGTCATGGAGGAGATCAAAAGATAATGGCAGGCAAGCGCATTGATCGTATTTCCAGTGAATATAAACAGGCAATGGCTGGCTGTCTGCGCACGCTGAAAGATCCGCGTGTGCAGGGTTTGGTCAGCATCACGCGTTGCGAAGTCACCGCAGACCTACGGTATGCGCGCATATATGTCAGCGTATTTGGCGATGAACCCGCCGGAAAACGCGCATTACAGGGACTTCGCTCCGCAGCCGGATTTTTGCGTCGTGAAGTCGCGCAAAAAGTCGGCCTGCGCGCCGCACCGGAACCAATTTTCGCTTTGGATCATTCCATCTCCCACGCCACGGATATCCTGTCCATTCTCAACGCGATCGAAACAAAACCCATTGCGCCAGCCGTCACAGTTCGTTATACCCTCGAGGAAGCCTGTGCGTTATTAGAGCGCAGCGACCGTTTTCTCATTTTAACACATATTCGTCCTGATGGTGACACACTGGGGTCTGCTTCTGCTTTATGTATGATTTTGCGCGCAATCGGTAAAGAAGCCTTTGTTTTAAAGAACGCCGAGGCTGGAGAAAAATATGCTTCCATCCTTGAAGATCTGGTTGCTCCGCAGAATTATGCACCTGATACAGTCGTTGCTGTTGATACGGCATCTGCATCTATGCTGCCCGCAAATGCACAACTGTACTGCAATCGTGTCGATTTATTAATGGATCATCATTCCCTGGCCAGTGAGTATTCCCGTGCAGTTTACAGTGAACCCGAAGCGGCTGCCACAGGAGAAATTATACTCAAAGTATTGGACTATTTCCATGTCCCGCTTGACCGGAAAATTGCGGAAGCTATCTATACGGCAATTTCTACTGATACTGGCTGTTTTCGATTTTCCAATACTACTGCTCAGACTTTTGAAACGGCTCGCCGCTGTGCACAAGCCGGTGCAGATCTTTTCACATTAAATTTGAAGTTGTTTATGATTAAAACGCGCGCGCGAATTGGCTTGGAAGCCCAAGTCCTCCATGATGTACGTTTTGACGGTGAGGGACGAATTGCTTCCTGTACCATTAGCGCGCAGACAATGGAGACGCTCGGCGTACTTCGTGACGATATGGATGACATTTCCTCCATTGTACGCTATATTGAGGGGGTAGAAATTGGCATAATTGTCACACAATATGGTGAAGATGCCAAAGTCTCCGTCCGTACAAGCCGCGATTACGATGCCGCGCAACTGTGCCGACTTTTTGGAGGCGGCGGGCATGCGGCGGCGGCTGGTTGTACTTTGCAGGAAGATATTGAGATCGTTCGGGAAAAGTTTGTCCAAGCGGCCATTTTACAGCTAAAATAAAAATTCGGGCGCTGAAGTTTTTCCTTTGGCGCCCGAATTGATTTCATATGGGTAGTTACTATGGATCATTTTTTTCTTAAATATAAAATTTTTGCGCTATTTATAGCTGTTTCCTACCTGTTATTTTCCATTTGGACACTTGCAGCTCGAATCCTGCCCGCATTGTTTGGCAGCGCAGGAGCAATTGGTAATTTTCTCCAGATAGAATCGGTTCTTTCCGCCTGTCTATTTTCTCTGATCCCTTGCATTCTTTTGTGGTGCAGCGCTCGGGGATGTACCGCCAACGCAAAAACCGCTATGTATGCGGGCTCTATAGCCAAATTGACAGCATTCGCCACCTATGTGGTGTCTGCAAAAGATGCGGGCGGGGAAACACTTTTACCGCTGGTCTTTTGTCTGACCCTTGGAAGCGCCATCCTGGAAATCCTCACCTTTGTCCTCATCTCGATTACCCTTCGCCAAAACCATTTAGAAGCAGGCTTTTCCTGGGCTGCCGCCGCATTTTCCACATTCCATCATGCTATCTATCTTATTGAAATTTATGCCAGTATGCAACTTTTGGGAAACGGCTATGTCGGCAAATGGCTACCGGTTCTCGCTTCTGCCGGAACGGCTGAATTTTTTACTTCGATTATAAAAGGCGCTGTATGCGCATTGGTATTCTTTTTAATTTATGAAGAGTGCAAAAAGCCGCTTAATACGATCCCGGATACACAACCCAAGGATACTGAATAAAATGGTTATAGCCATATTTAAAACTGGGAATCGCCTTACTTTTGCCTTCATACATCCATTCTGTCTATATTATATATACCCAGCATAAAATGTTCAGCCCACAAAAAAAGCCACCCTAACGGTGGACATCCATAAAAGAATTATAAAAAAGAAATAACCCTTGACTGTTTCATCTTTTCGACGGTACAGCCAAGGGTTATTTCTCTGAATTCTTAATATCTAACATCATTTTGTTTACCTCTCTTTCTATTGAATCAGACACAGCATACAGGGTTTCTTGTTTTTGATTCCCACAAACTTTCAAACCTTTTTCTTTTTCAAGCTGTGTCTATCGGACCCCTTTATTCTGAAAATCTTTCATTTCCATTCATTCAATGGGTCCTGAGGATTTCATCTTCTTTATTTCTTTGACTTCCTCCTCTGTGTCTATACTATAGCACATCTTTTTTTAAATTGCAATAGGACGTTTTGTACAATTATCACAATCAAAACTTGTATATAGCGCAGAATTTCCGCGTTTTGACAAAATATACTTGACTCTGCTTTTGCCTTTTTGCTATACTATTTATGTTGGGCGCTTTTTCTCCCATCATCATGCAATCAGGGGAAATGATCAACCCGGTGCATCCGCCATGGATGCACCGGGCTTTTGCTATTTTTTATTTTTCCAAAACAATTACATTCCACGAATGTTTCCCGATCACGCTTGTGAAAACACCATCCTCAAATTTAGAAGCATTAGTTGTTGTTGGTACAACACGATTGGGATCTGCTTCTGTGTTAACGGCAAACAAATCGTCGCAGGTCATGACAAGATGCTTGGCAAGACGGTAATCCTTATACTGTCGCAGATCACAGGTCAGTTCCATATCTTCTTCCAGATCACGGTTGACTGCAAAAATCGTAAGCTGATCGCCTCCGTCCACAACCACACTGTCCAAATACGGCACGTCGGTAAAGTTGCGGCTATCATACTTATCGCAGTCCACCTTAGTCTGAAGCACTGTGCCGCGGCCGTAACGGCTGGCGTGCATATAGGGATAGAAAATCGTCTGCCGCCATGCTCCGGTATCCGATGTCATAATGGGTGCAATAACATTGACCAGCTGCGCCAGGCAGGCGATCTTTACACGGTCGGCATGCTTCAACAGGGTTATAAGCATACTCCCCACCGTCAATGCATCCATAAAGTTATATACATCTTCCAGCAGCGGAGGATAGAAACACCACGGTTCCCGCTTCGCATCCGCTTCTTTTGAATGGTACCACACATTCCATTCATCAAAAGAAATATACATTTCTTTCTTCGACCGGGTTATTGCCTTTACATAGTCGCAAATCGCAACCACTGACTGAATAAACTCGTCCATTTTCAGAGTGTTTGCGAGGAAATCCGCTGGACCTGCCGCTTTATCATATGCAAAATACATATGCATGGACAGATAATTGACATAGCGATAGCAACGTTCCAAAACCGTCGCATCCCACACACCAAAAGTCGGCTGATTAATTCCACAGCTTCCACAGGCAACCAGCTCAATTGACGGATCAACTACGCGCATCATTTTGGCGGTCTCTTCTGCAAGACGGGCATATTCCATCGGCGTTTTGGCACAGGTCTGCCAAACCCCGTCCATCTCATTGCCCAAGCACCACAATTTGATATCATGCGGCTTTTCATGCCCGTTAGCACGGTGCATATGGGCAAACTTAGAATTCTTCTCGATGTTACAGTATTCAAGAATATCACGGGCCTGTTCCGCTCCACGGGTCCCAAGGTTAACTGCCATCATCGGTTCGGTCCCTGCTATACGGCACCAGTCTACAAATTCGTCCAGTCCAAATTCGTTCGGCTCTATGGTTTTCCATGCAAGATCAAGCCGCTTCGGACGCAATTCCTTCGGTCCAACACCATCTTCCCAATTATAATTGGATACAAAGTTGCCTCCCGGATAACGAACAACCGGAACATCGATTTCGCGAATCAGATCCAATGTGTCTCGGCGGAACCCATTTTCGTCAGCATACGGATTCCCCGGTTGATATATTCCCTCATATACCGCACGGCCAAGATGCTCGATAAAGGAACCATAGATGCGAGGATCCGTCTGTGCAACCTGAAATTCACGGTCAATAATGATACGTCCTTTTTTCATTGTATTCCTCCTTTTATGGATTTTTTTATCCGCCACGCTCCGGGCGCAAAGAGCATGAGCATTGGAAAAATCTCCAGGCGTCCGATCAGCATGTCTAGGGACAGCACTATTTTTGAAAATCCAGTAAAATCCGCATAATTCCCCATTGGGCCAACAAGCCCCAACCCAGGACCAATATTATTAAAACAGGCAGTTACTGCTGTAACCGTTGAAGTAAAGTCAAAGCCGTCTGTCGAAACCAGCAATATGGATATTACATGTAACAGACAATAGAGTGTAAAAAAAGCATTGACGCCCGTAACCGTATGTTCATCTGCTACACGATGTTCAAAATGCACAAGCTGCGCCGCATTCGGATGCAGCGCACGGTGCGCATAACGCCGTGCCGATTTCAGGAGAATAACAAAACGCGATATCTTTAAGCCGCCGCCAGTAGAGCCGGCACAAGCACCCAAAAACATCAAAACTACAAGAATGGAACGTGACAACTCCGGCCATGTATTAAAATCTGCAGTAGCAAATCCGGTTGTTTTAATAACTGAACTGACCTGGAAAAAGGAATACCGAAGCGATTGCAAAAAATCCCCAAACAAATGATAAATATTTAAGGCTATAACGATCGTCGCTACGGCAATAATTCCAACATACCAATGCAGTTCTTCCAATTTGAACGCATTTTTAAATTGACGGGTTAAAATCAAATAAAATACGTTAAAATTTATACCACACAGCATCATAAAAACGGAAATGACAAGATCAAAATATCCACTGTCATAATGTGCGATACTGTCCGAATACATTCCAAATCCACCCGTTCCCACACTTCCAAACGTATGGATTAATGAATCAAACAGCGGCATACCACCCAACACAAGCAATACGACTTCTAAAGCAGAAATTAAAATATAAATCCCATACAGCGTTACCGCTGTAGATCTGACTTTTGACGTAAATTTCCCTACAGACGGGCCCGGGCTTTCCGCACGCATCAGATGCAGACCCTGGCCCCCAGCCAAAGGGATAATCGCCATAACGAAAACCAGCACGCCCATATACCGCCGACCCAATGCGTAAAACTACGCCAGAACAGCAGACTATGGGGCATATCTTCCACTGTACGCAGGATACTGGCTCCTGTTGTGGTAAATCCGGAAACTGTTTCAAAAACCGCATCGATATAATATGGAATCGAACCAGATATGGTAAACGGTAACGCGCCGGCCAAAGAAAGGATAATCCAGGCAATAGAAACAATTATAAATCCTTCCCGGGCGTAGATTACCGTATTTTTCGGTTTCTTCAATACACCCATCGTTCCGGGTATCAGAAGAATCAGCATCGGGATTAAAAAAGCCTCCGCATGCCCATCCCCATATAAAAACGATACAGCAAGTGGAAGAAGTAAAAGTGCTGCTTCCGTTTCCATTATTATGCACATAATATAGCGGAGCATCCTATAATTCATTTAAATATATCCCTCAAGTCATTCATATTCGAATCTTTGGATACCGCAACAACATGGTCATGCAATCGGATCGTGGTATCTCCATTTGGAATAATGCTTATCCCGCCGCGGATAATACTGGGAATGAGAACATCCGGTTTTATCGGAAGATCTCGCAATTTTTTATCCAGATAGTCTGTCGGCTGCCGCACGATAAATTCCATTGCCTCAATCCTGCCTCCGACCAGCTTATGCAATGTTTCAATTCCGCTTTCCAGAGAATTGGCCGTTGCGCGTACAAATCGTATGATCTGCGTTGCCGTTGTGTTTACCGGAGAAATCACACTCTCGATCCCGGTAAAGTGCAAAAGATCCGTGAATTTTATGCGGTCAATCTTTGTCATGACCCGCATTTTCCCTACATGCTGCGCATACATGGAAATCATGATGTTCTGTTCATCGATCCCGGTCAGCGCCAGCAGCAGATCCGTGTGCTCAATTCCTTCTTCCTGAAGCAGATCAATGTCAGTCCCATCTCCATGAATTACGATCGCTTTGGGAAGATACTCACACAAAATTCGGCAGCGACGTTCATCTTTTTCTATGATTGTAACATGCACGCCCATCTGTATCAACTGACGGGTTAAATAAATCGTAATCCGCCCACCGCCGATTATCATCGCGTTTTTAAACTTATGCAATGGCATACCCAGATACCGGAATAATTCCAACATATTCTCCGGTGTTGCGGTAACATGGATATAATCCCCCGCCTCCAACCGGAAATTTCCCGTTGGAATCACCGCTTCTCCATCCCGTTGAACTGCACATATCAAAAAATGCGGTTTTGTAGATGCCCCGATTTGCGAAAGTGTTTTTCCTGCAAAGGGGTTTTGTTGCCCGATTTTTAATTCAATTAGCTCCGTGCGGCCCCGCGCAAATAATTCTAGATTTATAGCGGAAGAATACCGCAAATCCCGCACAATCTCTTCCGCTGTAATTCGATCGGGATTAATTACCATGCTCAATCCTAATTCATCCCGCAAAAGTTGGCTCTGCTTCGAATATTCCGGATTCCGCACCCGTGCAATGGTATATTTCGCACCGATTTTTTGGCAACTATGCAACATAGCATATTTAATTCATCCGATGCGGTTAATGCAAGCAGTAAATCCGCTTTGGGAACGCCTGCCTTCATCTGAATTTCATAACTTGCACCGTTTCCCTGTACAATTTGAACGTCCATTGAATTAACTGCCGCTTCCAGCACTGCACTTTGCGTGTCAATAATGGTTAATTCATGATTTTCCCGCACTAGCTGTTCCGACAAAGTTGCTCCAAGCTTTCCATTTCCTACAATTACGATCTTCATACACGCCTCAAAACATAAATCTTTCCCACAAGCAAGCTGCTGACAACTTCTTCAAAAGCTGTATTTCTGACAAGCAAGCACAAAAACTCCCTATTTTTTCACAGAATATCTTTAATCATATCATCGAAAGAAAAAAAGTCAAGTGCATTCCTTTTTTCCATCTTGCATATAAATAATCAGGAAGGATGTGAACCTCTTGAAAAAATCCTATGGCAAAAGGAATCACAAAAGCCCCTTATTTTCCAAAACGCTTCTGCTTCAAACAACCCTCTGTCTGATACTCGTATTCGCAGCATGGTTAATCCGGGAATTTGGTCCCGCCGGATTTTATGACGTACTGCTTTATAAAATTGAATCCGGCCCCAGTATGGAAGAAATTATCGAAGCGTTCGGGAAAGCGCCAATCTCTACAGAAGCTTTTACATACTTATGGAATGAAGGTGTTGTAGACGTAATCCTGCCTACGGAATGAGCCCGTAGGCAGGATTTTTTATGATTCCCCGGCTTCTTCCTCTTCCAAAACACGATACGCAACTTTTCCTACCAATGTTTTGGGAAGCTGCGTCCGAAATTCAATTTCATAGGGCATTGCATACTTCGCAATACGCTTACGGCACCAGGCAAACAGTTCCTCCCGAAGCTGCGGCGTAGGCTCAATGCCCGGTTTGGGAACAACAAAGGCTTTTACTTTCTTCATCTTATATGGGTCGTCCACTCCAATAACGCAGCTGAGCAGCACTTTTTCATGCGCGTCTAAAATATTTTCTATCTGGGACGGATAGATATTATATCCCGATGAAACAATCATCCGTTTAATCCGCTGGCGAAAATAAACAAACCCATCCGCATCCATATAGCCAAGATCTCCTGTGTGCAACCAGATACAGCCATCCTCGTGGCGGCGCAGCACAGCCGCAGTTTCTTCGGGGTTGTCCATATAACCCAGCATAACGGATGGCCCACGCAAGCAGATTTCCCCTTCCACACCCGGCGCCACATCTTCGGTTCCGCCTGGCTTGCAAATGGTATAATACGTATCCGGAAAAGGGATGCCGATACTGCCTTCCCGATAGCTGTTCCGCGGTGTCAAGCAGCTGGCCGTTACGCATTCCGTTGTCCCATAGCCTTCCCGGATCTGAACTGCTGCACCATGCGCCTTTAAAAAAGCGTCAACTTTGCGTTTGAGCTCGATGGAAAGAGAATCCCCGCCTGAAAATACACCTTTTAGAAAGGACAGGTCTGTTTTCTCCAGGCCCGGCGCACGCAGCAAGGCTTCAAACAAGGTCGGCACTCCCGGAATCACATCCGGCTTGCGCGTACGCAAAATCTTCGCATAGGTTTTTACAGAAAACTGCGGCATTAGGATACACTCAACGCCGAAAACCAGCGCCGTATGGATACCGATCCCCAAACCAAACCCATGGAATATCGGCATTACCGACAGCATTTTCATCCCCGGTTCAAAAACAAAACCACTGGCAGCCTTGGTTTGCAGCGCAGTCGCGTTGAAATTCCGATTTGACAGCAAAATCCCCTTGGTGGTACCCGTTGTGCCCCCGCTGTACAAAATCGCGCCAACATCTTCCCCCTTTCCTGCATCTGCCGCAAGCCTGGAAACATCCGCGTTGGAGATAAAATCATGCCAATCAATCACCTGGCTATCATAGACGATTTTAGGCATTTTCCTGCGAATCGACAGGCGATAAACAAGGTTTTTGGGAAACTGCAGTTCGTCGGCAATATGGACAACTATACTTACAGGAGGCGTTTCCAACTCCATTATGGCTTCACTGACACGCGCATAAAAGCTGTCCACCGCCACAATGGCACGGCTGTGGGATGCACGAAGATAAAACGCAATTTCTGCCGGTGCAGACAGCGGATGCACCATATTCGGAACCGCACCCAGACGGTTTAAACCATAAAAACACCATAGCGCCTGCGGTATATTCGGAAGCGCCAGTGTTACACGGTCCCCGGCAGCAATTCCCATTGCAGCAAATGCAGATGCGGTTTCCAGGATTCGCTGGTGAAATGTTTTAAAATCCGTCCGTACGCCCATAAACGCATAAGCCGGCCGGTTCGGATACGTACCGGCAGCCTGGGCGACAAGCTGATACATGGTACAGTCCGGATACTCCAGATGATGGGGAATATCCCCATAAAAGCGCAGCCAGGGTGCCGATCGATGTTCCATATTTCCTCCGTAAACGCGTATTAATCGATTTTAATTTGCTTTTTTTCCAACCTGCGTCCCGTATCCCGCCGCAGTAAAGTATAAAACACAGAAACAATGGGAATACACAGCAGCATCCCCGCAATACCGAACAATTCTCCGCCAATATAGACTGCCAAAAGCGTCCACAATGCCGGAAGCCCTATCGATCCACCCACAACCCGCGGATAGACCACATTCCCTTCAATCTGTTGTACGACAAGGAAAACGACTAAAAAAATCAAAGCTTTTGCCGGACTGACCATTACAATAAAAAGCGCGCCGACCGCACAAGATACAAATGCACCTACATACGGCACCAACGCAAATACGGTGGTCATGGAGCTGATGACCAGCGCATAAGGCAGCCTGAAGATCAGCATCGTAACAAAGAGCATAACGCCCAGGATCAATGCTTCCAGGCATTGACAGGACAGGAACCGTTTAAAAGTGGAGATAAATAAGGCCCCTATTTCACAGAGTTTATCCGCCACCGAAGTCTTGACATAAGCATACAGCACTTTTTTACAATTGCGCTGCAGTTTTTCTTTATCGGAAAGAATGTATACGCAGCAAACCAGGCTCATAATCCCCACAAAAATCCAGCTGAAGAAAGAGGAAACCGTTCCGACAACTGTCCCCACAATATTGCTGATATTCTCCGTAAGCTTATCAAAGATATTATCCAAATCCAACTGGGAGAGTTTTTCATTGATTTTTTCCGGATCTAAACCGACTTGCGCAGCAAGATCCACAATCTTATCCTTATTGTCATTAAACAGCTGTGATATACTGGTAACCGACTCGCTGATACGGGGGATTAGGATGGAGATAATCAACGAAAAAACCAGGATTAAAAGCACAATCACTACTATAAGGCTGATTACTGTTCGGGCTTTCGGCTTCATTCGCTTCTTCCGGTCAAGTTTCCGCAACAGTGTCTCTATCGCGCTGACAAAAACATTTAGAACCAGTGCAGCGCACCCGCCTACCAGCAGCGGCGCCAGGATTCCAAACAATTTCTCCAGCCACTCTGAGGCTATATCCTGCCGGATCAGAAGCAGATAACACAATACGCCTGCCAGCACAGTAATGACAATTTGTTTATAAGCCCGTTTCTTTTCCCACTCCATCCCGCATCTTCTCCCTTTTCTATCTATAATGCTTTAATAAAATAATGTAATGATCACACTTTGTTATTATAATCCATTTTTTAAAAAATGGGAACCCTTAAGAATTGCTTATTTTATTTTTCCGCTTATTTTTATTCCCTTTTTTACATTTTTTGTGTGCCTATTTCATCATCTTATAATGGCATTATGCTATACTCTTGCTGTATCATTAACTATTTTATCTCTGAATTTACATTTTTTTATATCAATTATTAACTTGAAAAAGTAATCATACAGTATATAATAAATACGCATACTTTTTCATATTCGTCGTAACCGCTTCCATCCATTTTACAAAGAGGATTTATAAATGAAGTTTCAATCCGGACTTGCATCAAAAACCATAAAGAATCCGGTCCCGATGGGGAAACGTGATATCCTACATTTTACTATACCTGTAGTCATCGACAATTTTGCAACGACCAGCATCGGCCTTCTGTATTCCGCATTGGTCGGTAAAATCAGTTCCAGCGCGCTGGCTGCCGTTGGTCTCGCCAATTCCACTATTAACGTCCTGATCTCTGCCTGTGCAGTCTTGACTACCGGGTCCGCCATATTAATGGCACGGCATGTCGGTGCTGCAGATCGCGAGGAGGCGTCCCGCACCATTGAGCAATCTATTTTTTTTACCGCTGCAATGTCTGGACTGATCGCACTTATTACCATTGTTCTGGCCAACCCAATTATGCGCCTGTTGATCCGCACAGACGATTCTTCCATTTTTAACGAAAGTGTACTGTATTTCCGGCTCTTGATGATATCCTTCCCATTCCTTATTCTCTATAATATGCTTGTCAGTATCCTGCGCAGCGCAGGAAATTCCCGTTCTCCATTAATCGCGTCAGTACTGCTCAACCTCGTACAGATCGCTTCGGCATATTTGTGCATCAATCTTCTTGGCCTTGATTTAATCGGCGCGGGAATTGCCTATATTGTCTGCCGTATTTTTGGCTGCATATATATGCTGATCGCCGCGTTACGCACACGTGGTAAATTTCAAATTGTTTTAAAAAACCTTTTGCATCCTCGTTTGGACATCTTCAAACGCATTTGCCGCGTTGGTATCCCAGTAAGCGGAGAAAGCGTATTTATTAACTCCGGTTATCTTATCGCAAATTCCATGGTTGTCGGGCTTGGTACATATTATGCGTCTGTATATCAGGTTATCAACACCCTGCAAACCTTTACAAACATCTTGCACGCCATCTGTAATGCAACCGTCTTGACTCTGGCCGGCCAATTTCTGGGCGCAGGAGAACCGGAAAAAGCAAAACGCTGTACAGTTATTGTCTGGGCTGTCGGAACCGCCGGCACTTTTTTAATCAGCCTTGGCGTCTGCCTTGCCGGACCGTATTTATGTGGTTTTTACAGCAGCGACGCACAAATTATTGCTGACGCAGCGAAAAATTTATGGTGGGTACTCGCAATGAGCACCGTATGCGTGACAACCAATGTTATTGATCCTGCACTTCGGGCTGGCGGAGATACCAAATTTATTATGTACAACGTCTTTTTTGCAATTTGGATCGTACGCCTTGGATTAACCTATTTGCTATGCTACGTTCTGGATTGGGGCATTGCAGGCATCTATCTTGGCAATTTGGCCAACCTTACAGAGCGTTCCATTGCTGGCTGGATTCGCTTTTTACAGGGGAAATGGAAAAAAATCAAAATATAGCAATTGAATCCGTATTTTACGCCGCAGTGGGAGCTGCGGCGTATTGTTTTTAAATTGCACGGAAAATTTTGGCGGTTTTTGTTGTAATCGGTTGTATATTGTGCTACGCTAAAAGAAAGAATGCTTACAGGAGGTGAAATGATGAAACGTATTTTTTTCTGTTTCCTTTGTACCGTTTTTCTTTTCAATTTATTTCCAGCATTTAGTGTTTCCGCAGCCGACCCCGAAATAAAAATTGCAGCCTTTACGTTTGACGACGGTCCGCATCCGACCATTACGCCCAAGCTTCTGGACGCGCTTGCCGAACGGAATGTCCCCGTGACTTTTTTTGTCAATGGTATCAATGCTGAAAAATATCCTGACATTATTTTACGCGCCGCTTCCGAAGGTCACCAGATTGCAAACCATACTTACTCCCATGCTGTGCTGACCAAACTGTCCAATGAAAAGGTGATCGAGGAAGTCTCTCGTACCCAGCAGTTCCTTTGCGAACTTTTAGGCGAGGATGATTATCCGGTTCGCGTTCCCTACGGCGCCATTAATGAACAAGTCCAATCCCTAATCGACGTCCCTATCATTCTCTGGTCTGTGGACCCGACCAATGGAAAGGTTGTTCCGGCTGCAAAAATGCGCGATGGCATTGTTTCCGCTGCGCATGACGGCGCTATTATTTTGATGCATGATACCTCAACAGCCAACCTGGAAGCATCCATTGAAGCGATCGATCTCTTATTGGCAGACGGTTACGTCTTTGTTACAATAGACGAGCTTTTTGATCTGAAAAACGTTACCCCAGCCAGTTCCACGATTTACCGCAAATTGTCCGGTGAAACCTTTGGCTATTTCGACGAGTCCCAGCTTAACCAGCACTGGGCTTATGAAGCAATCAGTTTTGTGGAAAGCACCGGTATTATGATCGGTGACGGGACAGGATTTCATCCCAATTCCGGCTTGACCCGGGCGGAAGCGGCGGCCATTCTCTGGCGCATGGCGGGCGAACCGGAGCCGCTTACTCTCAAAACAACATTTGCCGATATTCCATCTGATGCCTGGTATGTTTCTGCTGTTGCCTGGGCGTTTGAAAACGGGATCATCCATGGTTTGACAGAGGAAAGTTTTTGTCCCGAACGCCGTGTAACCCGAGAAGCATTTTATACCATGTTTGAAAATTATTTGCGCTCTTTTGGCGCATCTGCACCGGAAGATCCCTGTGTTCCTGCTTTCCGAGACGCATCTTCTATCAGTGAATGGGCCTTTTCTTCCGTCAGCTCGATCATCGGTCGAGGATTTGTATCCGTCAAAGCGCGGGAACGGTTCTATCCCAAACTTGGCCTGACCCGGGCAGAAGCGGCAGAACTTGCAGCCTGGGGTAAATCACTGGCTATAATATAAACAGATAAAAAAGCCTGCATCCGCAGATGTCGGATCCAGGCTTTTTTATTCTCAGCAGGCAAGATCGTATGCTCCAAATCAATCCGGCTGACACGGCGTCTTTTCAATTCCTATCAGCGTATTAACGTGTTTTCCCCTCTGATCCTTTATTTCCTGCTCCCCGGAAGCGCAGTACATCCCTTACCATCGACATGCCGCGTAGTACAGCCAACGAACTGGTACGGCAGCGTTCCACAATCGTCACCCTGCTTTTGACTGTGCGCAACGCCCCTTGCAGCATTTTATGGGACATCGTTCCTGTAAAGCCAATCAGCCGATCCGGGTTTCCCAGTTTTTTAAACCACCATTGAATTTCGTAAATACCCTGGCCTGACAACTGTAAGCTTGGCACAGATCTTTATACTGTCGTTCCATACACGCATTTTCATTTAAGCTTACAATCCTCATCCTTCAATCTCCTTCCGCTTCAGAAGCCCAAATTTTGATCTGACATAGACTCTCCAACCCGGCCTTGCAAAATCCGGCCTCTACACCATGCCAAGCAGCCCAACCGCGCATAATACTCCATCTATATTCATAGCTGCCCCTGTCCACATGCACACCTGTACAGGTTTCCGAGTAAAGTATCAGTTCCCATCAATACTATCCAGATTTTAAAGCTTAACACGTATGCGTATCTTTACGCAGCTCTGTAAAATCGTAATGCATATATAGTTAGCTTTGGCTAACTATATTCCATTTACAGAGCCCTTTTTCATTTGTCAAGAATATGGAAGGCAACCCTGCAAAAATCAATGGTATTGCGTACAACATTGCCATTGGCAATAGTAATTGAAATCAACGCAAAAATAGGATACAATAAGATATCCAACCTTAAATGGAGGCCGATTATGAACAATACGGAGCTTTTCTTAGATAAATATAAGCAGTTGGAAGATGCCGCTGCCAATCGTTTCGGAGAAGAATGCAGTTCTCAAATTGCGCGGCTTGAACGTATGCCACAGTTTGAAAGTGTTTCAGCCGGGCTGCGATACTGCCGGGAAGTCCGCAATCTTTTACAGCACAATCCAAAGATTGACGGTCAGTATGCCGTCACACCCAGTGATAATATGTTGCGCCTTCTGGAGAATGTAATTCAACGCGTTGTTAACCCGCCGCGTGCCTGTGATGCCGCTTTGAAAATTCAGAACATCTACCATCGCGGATTGGAGGCAACCGTTCTACGCACCATGCGGGATATGGTCAAACGTGATCTTTCAAAAGTCCCCATAACACAGCAAGGCCGAGTCATCGGCGTGTTTTCCCAGGAAACCCTATTTGCCCGTGCCCTCTCTACCGGACTCCCGCCGCTGGATGAAAACACACGCCTGCACGAATTACGCGATTTTTTAACCATTGACCGAAAATACTATCGTTTTGCCCCGTACCAAGCGCCTTTGGACGAGATTGAGTCCCTGTTTGACGAAGCGTATGCCCGGCACATCCGGATTCGCAACGTTTTTTTGACGGAAAGCGGAAAGGAAAGTGAACCGCTTCTGGGATTGATTACACCTTGGGAACTGATCGACAAATTATGAGGTGCGAAAATGAACATAAAAACCTCTTTGCAAAATGATGCAGCAGAAAACCGGGTGATTGGGCAGACCTTCTTCGGAAGCTCGGATATCGCAAGACCAGCCAGAAGGCTTTATCCAATCTGCAATTCTTATTACTGCTTTCTGCTTATGCTTATCGGCAATGTGCATAAAAGTTAAAGAGGAATAGATTACGTCAAATCGACATCCAAAGTCATAGTCAAGAAAATCACCGCAGAGCAGAGCCGTATTTTTACTTTTCTTTAGGTTTTCCTTAGTGCGATAGATTGTCTTAGGCGATATATCAATTCCACAAAATAAACCGCACAGAGGAACAATACGAACCGCAAGTCTGCCCGTACCCACGCCAATTTCGAGAACACTCTGTGTGCCGTCAAGCTGCATACGGTCAATAAATGCCTGTCCGTCCCATTGATCCATATACTCCTTCAGCGGTTCCGGATCATGCACAGGGTCATTATTTTCTTCTATCAATAAATCATAATGCTGAATTATATGCTCTCTATTCCTGCTTTTATCTGAACGCATCATTAGCCCCATAAAATATTTATCATAATACAATTATATTCCAAAAAGCGCTCACTACAAACCGAAAAAGTAAAGTTTTAAAGTGTTTATTTTATAAAGAATACTGCATCTGCCAGAAAATTTACGATTGTAAACGTATTTTCTGAAAAACACTTTCTTTTTCCAGCAAAAAATTCTGACATCAATTTGTCAGAATTTTATACATATCCTATACTCTTTCAGTTCTATTAGACAAAAGTGCAACATGATTTAAAATTGAAATGCGCGGGTCGCAACGGTAAAGTAAATTAAAATACATATGCAATCCGTAACGGTCGTAATAATAGGAGAAGCCATCAAGGCTGGATCTAGTTTCAATTTTTTTGCCAGCATGGGCATTACACACCCCAAAGTTTTTGCCGTCATTGCCACGCCTATAAGCGTAATGCCTGTAACAAGACCAATTTTTATATCTCCATACATTATCATCACACGCACAAAATTCACCGCAGCCAGTACAACGCCACAGAGTATCGCCACAATCATTTCCGATCCCCACAACCGGAAAAAATCAGAAAACCGGATCTCATTTAATGCAAGGCCGCGAATCACCAAGGTCGAGCTCTGGGCACCGCAGTTTCCGCCAGTATCCATCAACATGGGGATAAAAGACACCAACAGCGGAACCGCCGCAAAGGCTTCTTCATAATGCGTAATTAGCATTCCCGTAAAAGTTGCAGATAACATTAAAAACAGCAACCATATTATACGATTTTTCGCATGCTGGATCGGAGAAATATTAAAATAGCTTTCACCCGAAGGCGTAATCGCATTCATCTTTTCAATGTCTTCCGTATCCTCCTGGCGGATGACATCCATTGCATCGTCAAAGGTAACGATGCCCACAAGCCGGTCTTCCGCATCAACAACCGGGATAACCGCAAAGTCATATTTCTCAAATTGCAGCGCCACATATTCCTGATCGTCATGTGTAGAAACTTTGATGATGTATGTCTGCATGATATCGCTAACAATCGTCTGTTCGTCGGCAAGAAGCAAATCCTTTACTGTTACCAATCCCAAAAGCTTGCGTTGTGCATCCGTGACATAACAGGTATAAATCGTTTCGCTGTCTACGCCGGTTTGCCGGATATGTGCAAACGCGTCGCTAACCCGCATATCCCGTTTTAAATCCACATATTCAATGGTCATCATAGACCCGGCAGAGTCCTCAGGATAGCACAGAATCTCGTTAATGACGCGCCGTGTCTGGGCATCCGTGTTTTTCAAAATTTTCTTAACCAATCCCGCCGGCATTTCCTCGATTACATTGACCGTGTCGTCAACGAACATCTCGTCCAAAAGCTCCGAAAGCTCATGATTGGTAAATGCGCTGATTAAATATTCCTGTTCATCAGGGTTCATTTCTACAAAGCTTTCCGCTGCAAGTTCCTTTGGAAGCAACCGGTAAATACGCAAAATATCCTCCGGTTTCGCATCTGAAAGCATTGCAGCAACATCTGCAGCATTCAGTTCCTTCAATTGTGCCGCCAGTTCCGGAAAACGGCGGGCCTCCAGCAATTCTTTTGTGTTTTCAAGCATCGGTTCTTCCTCCATCTTTTCCGTAATCTGCGGAATAAACCCGCAAAAATCCCGCTATGCAGCCTTTTTCACATAGCGGGTAGGAAGCGCGACACTCACGCAGAAAATTTTCGATTATACATCAGCCCTGCCTATGGGCATACAAAACAGCCGGACGTATGCTACATCTCCATGCAAACCCTGTCACCGTGCAGCACAGCCCTCCACGGAATCTGGATGCACCGCCAGACAGTCCCGGCACATGATATAATCGGATTTTTCCTGTGTCTGTGCCCTGTCTACTTCCTGCATCCATCCTAGTTCACCTCTTTTATCAAAGCCTCGACCAAAAGCCGGAAAATTATACGGCGACACATCACCGCTTTTTTATTTTATCACCGCACTTCTTAAAAAACAAGAGGAATCCTTGCTAAAGCCGCTATCTTTTCATAAGGTTTCTCGGCTAATTTTACTATTTTTATCTTTTATCTTTAAACAGGTGCAGGTCCTAAATCGTAAAACCTGTGCCCAAAATTTACAAAATATTCTCTTATGCCATTTTATGGGTCTCAAAATAATTCTCAAAAGTCTGTATTATAATTTTCTGTCCCTGCGCATTTGGATGAATCCCATCGTCGCATAAATAGGATTCCAATTTCCGATCCGATAAAAATGCTCCCCGCAAATCCACAATACCGGCATGTTCCTGTTCGGCAATTTCTTCAATAACATGCGAATATCGTTCCTGATAGCGGTAAATCGCATTTTCATCGCCAAGCCAATGCAAAATGTTCTCTCTCGAAAGGCCGGTACGGCAAATCCAACGCAAATACTTTTCCGAACTGATCGGCGGAAGATTCGCAAGCACCGGGATATTTCCTGCTTCACGCACCATCCGGATCGCACGGTGATACAATGCAATGAACCGGTCAATTGCCGTATTAGGATCCCGATCCAGCTCCGGCTGCTGTGAAATCGCGCTCCAGTCAAAATCACAGTCATTCCCGCCAAATTCCAAAAGCACTACGCCATCCGGTACGCTTCTGCGCGCCAAATCTTTTTCCAACATCGCAACCCCTTTTGCAATTGTAGAACCAAAACGAGCCCGGTTAGACACTGCCTGAAAAAGCTTCTCTGCAAACGTTTCAATCTTGGATCCAATTTTATAGCGCCCCGACTCCAGCACAACGCCCTTCATAATGGAATCTCCGTATATTGTTAAATTCATCTTTTACTCATCCCCGTTCCGTCCTGATCTAGTTTCCAATACCATGTTAAGTTATTTTCCTGTCTCTGTCAAGAGATTTTTAGAACTTTTTATTGCAACCGTGTAAACTTTATGCTATTTTATAATTAACACAAAGCTTTCCTATTTTCCGGTTGTCTTTTGTCCGGAACCACAGGAGGAAAATGTCATGCAGGAAACATTAAAAGCCGCTGCGCTACCTTCTGCGCATCTGCCGAAATATGAGGATTTACCTGATATTGATTTGTATATGGATCAGGTTATCTCCCTTATGGAAAAATATCTCGGACTTGGGCTTTCTTCGGAAGGTCGCCAGCTCACACCTGCAATGGTCAACAACTATGTCAAGATGAAAGCAATGCCGCCGCCTGTTAAAAAGCGGTATACCCGCAGCCATCTTGTCTATTTATTGGTCATCTGCACACTTAAGCAGGTTGTGCCGATCGCATCGATCCGGGATATTATATTTTCTGAAATCCGCAGGTTAGGAGAAACCGAATTTTATCGTCAGTTCAGCGCCAAATACACCAGCGCTTATACGCAGGTATGTGCAGAACACGCCGATAGTATGAAAAAAAATCCTGCGCCTTCCATGGCAAATTATGCGGGCCTTATCCTGCATAGCGCCATTTCGGCGCGGGCACAGCAGTCTTTTGCTGAAGGATTATTGGCGCAAATCCAGACCGCACGCGAATTAGCCATACAGGAGCGGGCCGCAGCCGAACGTCAGGAAAAAAACACAAAATCGGAAAAAACACCGGCAAAAGGAGTAAAGCCGGAGAAATGAGTTTATACAATGCACTATAAAACACCTCTTGAAATCCGTACATATACAGAACTTGATGTGCCCGAAATGGCCGAAATCTGGAATGATGTCGTGCGTGCAGGCAGCGCTTTCCCTCAGTTGGAAGAACTGGATTTAACTGCCGCGCAGGCATTCTTTTCGCAGCAAAGCGAATGCCGTGTTGCACTCGACCAGCAGGGCAATTGTATCGGCTTTTATATCTTGCATCCCAATAACATCGGCCGGTGCGGCCATATCGGCAATGCGAGTTACGCAGTTGCTTCTCGTTGGCGTGGACATTGGATCGGAGAAGCACTGGTGCGCGATTGTATTATACGTGCCCGCCTGTTTGGATTTCGGCTTTTACAGTTTAATGCCGTCGTGCACAGCAATACGATTGCCCAAAAGCTCTATGAAAAAATTGGTTTTGTACGGCTTGGAAGTATACCCGGCGGCTTTTTAATGCCTGATGGGCATTACGAAGATATTGTGCTCTATTATTTGGTTTTATAATCCTGCTCGTATAAAAAGCTCTATACGACAAGAAGCGTTTTCATCATCCTAAAATAGGGAAGATGAAAACGCTTCTTTCAAAGTCTGGTAATTTTCAACACCGGAGGCGTATTATACACCTTTGAATCCGGCGCGACGGAACGCGTCAGCCAAACATTACCGCCAATTACGCTGCGGTCTCCGATTTTTGTATCGCCGCCCAATACCGTTGCTCCCGCATATAGGACAACATCATCTCCGATATCCGGATGACGCTTGATCCCTTTAACCGGGTTTCCATCCGCATCCAGCGCAAAGCTGCGTGCGCCAAGGGTTACCCCTTGATACATTTTCACGCGATCGCCAATCGTGCAAGTCTCACCGATCACAACACCCGTACCATGATCGATGAAAAAACTTTTTCCAATTGTCGCGCCCGGATGGATATCAATACCGGTGTTTGTATGCGCATATTCGGTCATGATACGCGGGATTGTCGGTACGCCCAGTACATACAATTCATGCGCCAGCCGGTAAACCATCACCGCTTCAAATCCCGGATACGATAGGATTATTTCTTCTTGCCCGCGCGCTGCCGGATCGCCGTTATATGCTGCCTGGATGTCCAGCCCAAGCAATGCTCGAATTTCCGGAAGCTTCTTTAAAAATGCCAGGCTGATCTCATCGGCACGGCATTGACAGTCTTCACTGCACTGGCCATGCCCACGCAGCGCCGCATAAACAAGCGAACGCAACTCAACCCCCGCATCACGCAGCCGCGCTGCGATAAAAACATCCACATTATCCGCATCATCGGGAAAACTTTCGTATATGCCAGGGAATAATACCGAACGCAAAAGCCCGACCAACGCATGAACACGTATTTTTCCTGCTGCACCAATGGTCGGCTCCCGATCGGTAAAATCACGGTATTGCCGATAGATCTGTGTGGATACTTCGGGCAATTCCTGGTCAAGCCTTTCGCCAAACCTCATGGTTTACACCTCATAAAGTTCTGTAGACAGATAGCGCTCGCCTGCATCCGGCAATAGTACAAGGATCTGTCTTCCCGCAAACTCCGGAGTCCTCGCCAATCGCGCCGCAACCGCCAACGCTGCGCCGGAGGATATGCCGGCAAAAATTCCATCCTCCCGCGCTGCCAAACGCGCTGCTTCATAGCTCTCCTGCGTACCAGCCGTTTCTACCCGATCAAGCAGACTACGGTCGAGCACTTCCGGAATAAAATTCGCTCCGATCCCCTGTATTTTATGCGCACCGGCATGCCCCTGTGACAACAGCGGAGAATCTTCCGGTTCTACTGCAATCAATTGGATATCGGGATCCTGCTGTTTTAGAAAACGTCCTGTACCGGTAATCGTGCCGCCGGTCCCAAAAGTCGCAACAAATGCCGCCGGCTTCCAGCCCGAAGCAAGACAGTCGCGCCAAATTTCAGGGCCTGTTGTCTCATAATGCGCACGCGCATTATCCGGATTGGAAAATTGATCAGGGATATATCCGCCTCGCTCTGCGGCAATTTGCTGCGCGGCTTCAACTGCTCCTGCCAAACCCTTGCTTGCATCGGTCAGCACCAGTTCCGCGCCCAGTGCAGACAGTAATTTGCGCCGTTCCACCGACATACTTTCCGGCATCGTCAACACAACATGAAATCCGAACCGTTTCGCAATATAAGCCAACCCCACGCCCGTGTTCCCTGATGTCGGTTCCACAATCACCATACCCGGACGCAGCTGCCCGCGTTCCATCGCTCCGCGAATCATATAAAGCGCCGCACGATCTTTCGCAGAAGACAACGGATTACAAAATTCACATTTTGCTGCAATACGGGCTTGCAGGCCCCAGGCTGCAACGAAGCCGGTCAACTCTACCAGCGGCGTATTCCCAACCGCCTCAGACAGATGCGATAGAATCATACCGTTTCCTCCTCCATTTGACGCGAATGCATTATTAGCGATTCTTTTATATCCCATAATTTCTGGGAAAGATCTACATAATACCGATGCGGATTTTCCAAACGCAGCACCTCATCCCAAAGCATATCGCACTGCTGGGTGCAATACCGTTGGATTTGACGAATGTCCGGCGAAGTATAACAACATTCCCCTTTTCGGAACAATTGCACAGGCAACCGTACGGCAGTGAAATCAGAGACGCTCTTACGTTTCCAAATATGTTCCGGATCAAACAGCATATACGGCTTTGCACCATCAATTTCCTCATCAAACAAGGTAATTACATCTGCTATCGCCTTTCCGGTCTGATTGTCAAACAGCCGCCATACCGTCTTGAATGCCGGGGTTGTTATTTTACCGACATTTTCCGAGATCTTCATTTTCGGCTCCAATACGCCGTCCCGTTCTACCGCGGCGAGTTTATAAACCCCGCCGAAAACCGGTGCAGACGAAGAGGTTATCAGCCGTTCGCCAACGCCGAAGGAATTAATCGGCGCTCCCTGCTGCATTAAATCTTTAATCAAAAATTCATCCAACGCATTGGAAACCACAATACCGCAATCCGGGAATCCGGCTTCATCCAGTTTCGCCCTTACCTGTCGGGACAGATAGGCCAAATCGCCGGAATCTATACGAATTCCTTTTGGACGATATCCTTTCGGCACCAGCACCTCATTAAATACACGGATTGCATTCGGCAAACCGGAATGCATAACACTATAGGTATCTATTAACAATGTGCAATTGTCCGGATATTCTTCTGCATATGCGCGAAAAGCCTCATACTCTGAATCAAACATCATCACCCAGCTGTGCGCCATTGTCCCAACCGCAGGAATCCCATATTTCTGATCCGCAATTGTGCAGGCCGTTGCACCGCAACCGCCGATAAACGCCGCGCGGGCGCCCAATATCGCGCCGTCGCCGCCCTGTGCACGCCGGGAACCGAATTCCATAACGGCGCTGCCTCGTGCGGCACGGGTAATCCGTTTCGCTTTGGTTGCGATCAGGCTCTGATGGTTGATCAACAGCAGCAGCATCGTTTCAATAAATTGTGCCTGAATCACCGGCCCACGTACAGTCACAATAGGTTCACCCGGAAAAATCGGCGTCCCCTCCGGTATCGCCCACACGTCACAGGCAAACCGAAAATCGCGCAGATACTCTATAAATTCCTTACAAAAACATCCGCGCGATGCCAAATACGCAAGATCCTCTTCGTCAAATCGCAGATTTTTCAGATACTCAATCAGTTGTTCGACACCTGCCATGATTGCATAACCGCCATGGTCCGGTACAGTCCGGAAAAACATATCGAAGCAGACTTCCCGCTCTCCAAAACCACGACGCAGATAGCCGTTGGCCATTGTCAATTCATAAAAATCGGTGAGCATGGTCAGATTTGTTGTTATTTTTGTTTGCATTTTTCAGCCTCCTCAGGGCTTTTATTCTTTTCCTGTCGAATAAGCCGGAAAACTCTTACTATACAAAATTTCGGCGGAATTGCTTCCGCCGAAATTTTAATATGGTTCTTGCTCCCCTTATTTTATGATCTCACCATATACAACGCCGGAAGCGCCGGCAGCATTGGATTCATCCGTATCAATATGCATAGCAGGCATAAACTTTTCACTCACACGCACAACCACATCCCCGAAAATCAGCGGCCGGCCGGCATCAATCTTAACGCTGACAATCTGCCCATTCTCCAAACCGTATTCTTCCGCATCCGACGGACGCAGATGAATGTGACGTTTTGCAACGATAACGCCTTCTTCAATCTCTACTGTACCGGCAGGGCCAACCAATGTACAACCTGCGCTGCCGGCGATATCGCCGCTTTCCCGTACCGGGGCACTTACCCCAAGCGTACGCGCATCGGAGAGGCTGATTTCCACCTGCGTTGCAGCACGCACCGGGCCCAAAATGGACATTGCCGGGAACTCTCCCTTCGGCCCGATAACACGTACACGCTCATTGGCTGCATATTGGCCGGGCTGAGAGAGATCTTTCTTTACCGTCAGCTCATAGTCCTTCCCAAATAATATATCCAGTGCCTCGCGGCTGACATGCAGATGTCTGGCCGAAGTTTCTACCAAAACCTTTGCCATAATTTTCCTCCTGATTTTAGGGATTACATCCCCTGTATTCAAATTTCCACGTTATTTTAACACATTTTTTTATTTTTTTCAATAGGCCCGGGAACTTTTTGCTTTCCTTTACGTCCAAACGATCAGATGGATCCTGAATATTTTTATTTCGGAGGAACAAATTATGAAAAAAAGAAGATTCGCCTTTTTCTTTGTTTCCCTTTTGCTCATTATGCTTTTTGCCGGATGTTCTGCCGGTTACAAGTCCGACAATGCTGCAAGTACACAAGATTCCTATTATTATGGATATGACAGTGCACCGCAATCCAACAGTTCGACCGCCGAAGAAGTCTATGACGAAGCCACGCAAGAAAGCGATTCCGGCGGTTCTCTCGCATCTATGGCAATAGAGTCGGCGCTGCAATCATCCCGCAAAATTATCCTGACTGCGGAAATCTCGATGGAAACCAAGAATTTTAATGATTCCATTACAGCTTTGCAACAAACCGTTGAAAATTTGGGCGGTTACATCTCCGGGGCCAATACCTATGTCTACAATTCCACCTATTCCCTGCATCGAGCAGAATATACAGTACGCATCCCGGTGGAAAATTTCAGCGCCTTTGTTACAGAAAGCGAAGAAATGGGCAATGTCACCAATGCAAATATCTGGCAAGACGACGTTACAACAAAGTATACCGATATTGAAACGCGCCTGGCTACCCTGGAAACCAAAAAAGAGCGTTTACTTGCGTTAATGGAACAGGCCACCGAAATGGCGGATATCATTGAACTCGAAAGTGCTCTGTCCGATACAATCTATCAAATTGAATCCCTGACCGGGCAGCGCAATTCTTATGACGATCAAATCCAGTATTCAACCGCATATATTTATATTGAAGAAGTCCGCGATCTGACCGATATTGTCGCACCTCCGAGAACGCTTGGCGAACGCATTCGTCAGACCCTTCAAAGCTCATGGAAAAATTTTGTGAATTTCTGTGAAGATGCACTGGTATTCCTGGTCGGAGCACTCCCGGTACTTATAATCTTAGCGGTTTTCATCACTATACTCCTTCTGATTCTTCGCCGTACTGCCCCGCGGCGCGCCGCACATCGTGAGGAACGTGCTGAACGTCAACGCCGCGCCGTAGCAGAGTACCATGCCAGACGGGAGGCAGCCAAAAAACAAAATCCGGATCAGGAAAACAATCCATCTAAAGACAACTGAACACCCGCTTCCAGCCTATGCCATTCAGCGTTTCTGCTTGATGGCATAGGCTTATATTTTTTCGGTACCTTGACATTTATATGCAGCTATGCTATGATGTCAAGGTACCTAATCATTTTAAAAGGAGGGCACGGCATGCGTTCCAATCCTGCCTGGGAATCAGACGATACCACCCATTCTCCCAAAGCAACTCAGCATCCTGCGCCGCAGCCAGCCGAACTGGACAAAAGCCGACGACTTTTGCGCAATATTCGTAGTCTTGGGCGCACAATTCGTGCACTGTCCGAAGGACGGGCAAGTCAAAAACGGATTCTTCGTTTACTGGAAGAATATGGTTGTATTACGCAGCATGCGTTGACAAACCGTTTGGGAGTTCAGCCCGGCTCTGTCAGCGAAGTAGTCGGAAAGTTGGAAGCTGCCGGGTTGATTCTGCGTACGCCGAATCCTGCCGATCGCCGAACCTGTGATATTCAGCTGACAGAAGCGGGACTTGCGCAAGCGCGTCAGGCAGCGCAACAGGCGTATATACGCAGGCAGGAAATGTTTTCCTGCCTAACCGAAGCAGAACAGGATACTTTGCTTGCCCTGTTGGAAAAACTCAACACAGATTGGAAGTACCGGTATCATACGGAAACATCACAGGCACAAGATAAGCCATCAAACCGCTGAGTCCTGATAGAAAAAACAGGCGGTGATTCCTCCGCCTGTTTTAAATCGTTATGAGTCCTTTTCATCCAGACGAGCCATGAGATTTTGCCCAAGCTCGTTTTTACGGCGTCCCAGCGGCATCGGTTCCAGCTCTGCCAGTACAATTTCCGCAAGATACAGTACCTCGCAGCCATATTCCAGATGGGCAACGTAACTCTTCTCCGGGTCCGAAGCTGCAAAATGCAGATGTGCATGACCTTCTGCGATGATACCATCAATATTTCCCAATTCTATTGGGGTTTCCAAGGTTTCAAAATATTGTGTTGATTTGCGTTCCAGGGTCAATACACGATGATACACGGTTTTTTGCAGCGTACCGACCGCAGTCTCCACCGTTGCATACGCAAAGCCCGCCTTGCGGCATTCCGCTTCAATGCTCTCCAACAGCAGTTCGCCGCGTTCCAATGCAATAACCAGCACCCGTCCGGTGTGTTTTCCAAGATAAGAAATCATAGTTGCCTCTCTTCCTTTCGTCAGCTTTAATTTTTTATATCATCGGCTTCTTTGAGGCCGATAAAACGCAAAAAATACTGAATATGCTCGTCCCAAAACTCCCAAGTATGGGCACCGGTGGTTTCCTGATATTCGTATCCAAAGGGATTTCCGGGAATCTGAATAAAAAAGTCACGGGTTGCCCGGGCCGAATCTAACAGAAAATCCGAACGTCCACAGGCATGATAGATGCGCGGCACAGGCTTGTCTTCGCGCAAAATCCGACGGGCAGAAGCAAACGCATCTTCCTGGGTACCACGCAGGTCACGATTTCCGATGACCATCGCGTTGCGGCGGGCGCGGCGCGGGTCCGCATGGGCTACAGGCGGATAGAGCGGCGAAATCCCGGCAGAAAGACAGCCGATTGCCGCATAATTTTCGGGATGTGCCAGCCCAATTTTCATACAGCCGCAGCCTCCCATCGAAAGGCCGGAAATAAAATTGTCCTCACGCCGGCTGGAAAGCGGAAAAAAAGAGCGCATCAGCTCGGGTAATTCATAGGCAATATAATCATGATATCGTCCCCCATACGCCATATTGGCATAACTGGACAGCTGTGCCGCCGGCATCACGACAGCAAGACCATACCGCGCCGCATAACGTTCGATTGATGTACGGCGCTGCCAGATGGTTTCATCGTCGCCGGCACCGTGCAGAAGCCACAGCACCGGATGCCGTCCACCTCGATCAGCCGACGCCATCCCTACCTGTAAAACGGCTCTCTGTGGAAGAATCACTTCCACATTGACAGCAAGGTTTAAAACCTTTGAAAAACAGTCAACATGCATCAGGGCCATTGCGCCATCCCCCTATTTTTTCTACCGGGAGCCAGTCCAACACCTTTTCAATCTGCACGTCCCAGCATTTCCATTCATGCCCTCCCGGGCTTGTTGTAAAATTTACCGCAAATCCGAGGTTTTTTAAATACGCTGCACTTGCAGTATTGAGCGTCAGCAGCGCATCGCTCTGCCCACACCACATATAGATCTCCGGTTTCGGGTCCCCCAACGCTGCAAGGCGCCTGGCTTGGGCATGCAAATCGTTAATACTGCCAGCAAAGTCCTTTACCGGACCAAAGATCGCTTCCCAATACCCATCCGGATCTTCAAGATCTGCGCATATCGACGCAAGGTCGGTCGCACCGGAAAGAGAAGCAACACGGCCAAATCGTTTTGGCGCCAAAATCCCGCATTTCAGTGCCCCATATCCTCCCATGGAAACGCCGGCGGCAAAGGTATCTTCACGCGCCGAAGAAATATGGGGGAAAAATCGCAAACAGATCTGCGGCAGTTCTTCTGATAGAAATGTCCAGTAGTCATAGCCGCAATACATATCTGTATACCAGCCGTGATGTGTTGCGGGCATGATCACCGCCAGTTTATATTCCCGTGCATACCGTTCTATCGAAGTCAAGCGTGCCCAAGCGGTATGGTCGTTTCCCATGCCATGCAATAAATACAGAACCGGATATGGCCGATCAAACCCAATGGCCGGATCATACCGTTGTGTTTCCGGAAGAATCACCTGCATTTGTGAACACATCCCAAGCGCATCCGAAAAAAAGTCCACTCTTAAAAATGCCATAGGATATCACCTCTCGATCTGTACCATTTATTATAATCGAAATTTTCAAAATTGAAAAGCTTTTCACTGCTTTTCAATCCGTATTCTCTTTTGCATTCTCATACAAAAGTATGTTGATACCCTATCTATTATATTTTTTAACAATAGCAGGAGGCAAAATTATGCAAATCACCATGGATATCGCACGCAGCGCGATCAAACAGAACGTACAAGAAGAACATCTGTTGCGTCATGCACAGGCAGTCAGCGCCGCTATGGAAGCTATGGCCGGCCATTTTGGCGAAAATCCGGATTACTGGGCTGCGATCGGATATGTTCATGATGTGGATTTTGAGCGTTTTCCAGATGAGCACTGCCAACATGTACGCCAGCTTCTGGAACCATATTCGCTCGATGAAGCAGATCTGCGCGCTATCGAATCCCATGGATGGGGAAGTTGTACAGACGTAGAACCGATTAGCAATCTGGAAAAAAGCCTGTATACCGTTGACGAACTCACCGGCATCATTTCCGCAGCAGCGCTGATGCGGCCGACCGGTATTTCTGATCTCAGCGTTTCAAGCTTAAAGAAAAAATTTAAAGACCGCCGCTTTGCTGCAAAATGCGACCGATCACTGATTCAAAAAGGCTGTGAAATGCTGGGAATGGAGCTGGCCGAAGTGATGCAGCTATGCATCGACGGTATGCGTCCTTATCATAAAGAATTGGGACTTTCCGGGAACGCGGAATGAAACAAGGCTGGTATCTGATCGCGTTTTATCTGCTCGTCGTCAATTGTTTTGCTTTTTTTCTCTACGGGCTGGATAAATATAAAGCAAAAAAGCAACTTTGGCGAGTATCCGAAAAATTCCTGCTTTTAACAGCCATTATCGGCGGCAGTGTCGGCGCACTTTTCGGAATGCGGGTGTTTCACCACAAAACCCTGCACAAAAAATTTACCGTCGGGCTTCCTGTGATTCTCGCGTTGCAAATCAGCCTTGTGCTTTTCTTCTGGATTCGTACGGACTCCGCTCTTTTTTCTTTCCTGTTTTAGCGCCGGGTGGCGCAGTTGATTTTAAAGGAGAAACAGAACCTTGAAACTATTGCTTACTTATTTAAAAAAAGTATGGCCGGTATACCTGCTTTCCGTACTATGCGTGGTCGCAGAAGCGGTCGCCGATCTGTTACAGCCTTCCCTTTTAAGCGATATTGTTGACATAGGAATTGCGAACAATGACATGCCCTATGTACTACGCACTGCAGCAATCATGATCGCCATTGTTGCTGTGACTGGTTTTGCTGCTGTCGGACGTTCGGTTTTTTCCAGTATAGGCTCTGAACGGGTCGGTTATATGCTGCGTTCCGATCTCTACCGGAAAATTCAAACCCTGGCCCCGGATGAACTGGACCGTTTTGGCACCGGTACACTGATGACACGTATGACCAATGACGTTACGCAGATCCAAAACCTGTCGCACAGCATGATGCGCGCCTTTATCCGCGCTCCTATCCTGTGCATCGGCAGCGTGATTATGGCTTTTCGTATTAATGCACGTCTGGCCATTATTCCGCTGTGTCTAATCCCGGTGATCTTCTTCGTCATCTATCTCAACCTGCGCATTGGCTTCCCGCTCTATGCAAAAGTACAGGCCGCGCTTGATCGTGTTAACACGGTCATGCGGGAATATTTGTCCGGTGTACGTGTAGTCAAAGCGTTTAATCGTTTCAAATATGAAGTCTCCCGCTTTGCCGTACCCAATGAAGAGCTGCGCCGAACTTCCGTACATGCTGCACGCGTTATTTCCATATTTAATCCCACTGTAACCCTGATTATTTACTTTGGCATTGTGATGATTTTTACACGCGGCGGAACACTGGTCAACGAAGGTGCAATGCAAAGCGGCGATATTATTGCATTCTATTCCTATATGACCCAAATTCTGATGTCCCTAAACATGATTTCCAACATTTTCAACCGCGTTGTACGCGTCAAGGCAAGTATTGCGCGAATTAATGAGGTTTTGGATTCCAATCATCTGCAGCTCGATCCCCAAAATCCGCAGCCTCTTGATTTAGAACAGGGAATTGAGTTCAAAAACGTAAGTTTTTCTTATCGTGGCAAAAAACCTGCGTTGAAAAATATCAGCTTTTCCTGCGGTGTCGGGGAAAAAGTTGGTGTAATCGGTTCTACCGGGTCCGGGAAAACAACATTAATCTCCCTGATCCTGCAGTTTTACCAGCCGAGCGAAGGTAAAGTCCGCATATTTGGTGCGGATGCAACATGTTGTTCTCCCGCAGAGGTGCGTGACCATCTCGCTGTCGTTACGCAGCGTATCACGCTTTTTACCGGCAGCATTTTGGAAAATATTCGTTGGGGCAATGAGAATGCGGATATGGAAGAAATTCGTGCCGCCGCACAGGCCGCACAGGCCGATGGATTTATCCAGGATTTCCAGGAAGGATACGAAACCATGCTGGGTCATAGCGGCGTTAATTTATCCGGAGGGCAGCGCCAACGTGTCGCAATCGCACGTGCCTTGATCAAAAAGCCAAAAATTTTGATTCTAGACGACTGTCTCAGCGCTGTAGATGCCCTGACAGAAGCATCCATCCGGCAAGCGTTAGCAGAGGAAGCACAGGAACGCGGGCTCCTGATTATTTCACAAAAAATCAGTTCTATTCTGGACTGTGACCGCATTGTTGTTTTGGATGACGGCATTTGCGACGGTGTCGGCACACATGAAGAGCTTTTGCAAAAGTCACAGGTCTATCGGGATATATATGCAAGCCAATATGGGCGTGAAGCGTTAGCCCAGGCAGTAGACGGGAAAGAGGTGCTTTGATGGATCGGTATCAATCCGACGCACGCGCATCCATTGGCGGTATGCGCGGCATGGGAGGCGGCGGCGGGCGCATGCGTGGCGCACCGGTGCGTCATGCCAAAGATTTCAAAGGTACCTGTAAAATGCTCTGGCATTTTATGGGAAATTTAAAATATTGGCTTTTTCTTGTGGTCGGTATTGCTGCAGCAATTTCCGCGCTTGGCGTAGCCATCCCGATTCTGGTCGGCAGAATTGTAGATGCAATGGGACTAATCCCCGGGCAGGCAAATTTTACTTTGTTGCATAAGATTATCCTGATTCTCGCTGTCGTTTATCTGACAGATTTAATCTTGATTTTCCTGCGTGGTTACATTATGGCAGGAGTATCCCAACAATTTGTCAACCGCTTGCGCACTGCCTTGTTTGCCAAGCTGCAAAAACTGTCGCTTGCTTTTTTCGACACCCATGAGTCGGGCGATATCATGAGCCGCCTGACCAACGATATGGATAATATTTCCGGTTCTGTTGCACAATCCGTCACGCAGCTTATCTCCGGTGGACTGACCATTCTGGGCACCCTGGTTTCTATGTTTGTGCTCAGTCCCATTTTAGCAGCAACAGTCCTATTAACAACCCCATTAATCTATTTAATGACCAAAATCGTCACCAAGCGGACCGGCCGTTATTTCCGCGAACAACAGGCTTATCTTGGGGAATTAAACAGCCATATCGAGGAATCTATCACGGGGATTCAAACGGTACGTGCCTATGGAAGAGAAGCCCAGGTTGTTGCTCGTTTCGACGCACTCAGCGAATCGTTGCGCCTTTCCGGTACACGCGCACACATTTGGTCGGGTTTTGTGATGCCGGTACTCAATGTTATCAATAATTTCGGTTATGCTTTGATCAGTGCCATTGGCGGCGTGCTCTGTATTCATGAGGTATTGTCAGTTGGCGTTATTGCTTCGTTTGTCAGCCTTGCCAAGCAATTCACACGGCCGCTGAACGAACTTGCTAATACTTATAACAACTTCATTTCAGCAGTTGCCGGCGCGGAACGCGTTTTTGAAATCATGTCGGAACCGGAAGAAATTGCCGACCGACCCGGTGCAGTTGCTGAACATAAGACCATCGGGCATGTCCGGTTTGACAACGTCAGTTTTGGGTATCGGGAAGATGTCCGAGTGCTTGACAATGTTTCTCTGGATATCCGGCCGCATATGCGGGCTGCTTTTGTCGGGCCAACCGGTGCGGGAAAGACAACCATCATTAATTTACTCACCCGGTTTTATGATATTAATGACGGTTCCATTACCCTCGACGGCATTGATCTGCGGGATTATACACGCGATTTTATCCGATCGACTTTCGGCGTAGTATTACAGGAAACCTATTTATTTGAAGGCAGCATTCGCGATAACATCCGCTATGGCAAACTCGATGCCACCGACGAAGAAGTTATGGAAGCAGCCCGCATTGCCGGAGCAGACAGCTTTATTTCCCGCATGGAAAACGGGTATGACAGCATTATCGCAGATAATGGACAAAACCTTTCTGCCGGTCAGCGGCAAATGCTGGCCATCTCCCGAGCGGTATTGGCAAGCCCGCCCATTTTAATTTTGGATGAGGCGACGTCCAACATCGATACGCGTACGGAAATGCACATTCAAAAGGTCATGGCCGAGTTAATGCGCGGCCGCACAACCTTTGTCATTGCGCACCGGCTGGGAACAATCCGTGATGCTGATATCATTATGGTTGTGGAAGGCGGGCATATTGTGGAACGCGGTACACATGATGAATTGATGGCGCTTGGCGGGTTCTATTACAAAATGTACACCGCGCAAATGGGTCTGGCCGGGGTTGAAGCGCAGGCCCGGCTCCAATTGCAAAACGATGATATTGATCGGTATGCAGGGGTATGATTTATTTGCTCAATCTCATGGATATGCCAATTCATACGCCCTGCTCCCCTGCGCGCCTTCGAGAACTGGAAACGCTGTGTAACCCTTCTGTATTCCGGCAGAAGCGTGGCGCCGAAGCGCTATTATGGTATGCATTTTCCAACGCCTGTCCGGACCAGGATTTTCCCTTCGATTACGCACGTACGGAAACGGGGAAACCCTATTTTCCCCAATATCCCAAGTTTCAGTTCTCCCTTTCCCACACCCACAGTCATGCGTTGTGCGCAGCGTATGACGCCGTCTGCGGTGTAGATCTGGAAGCGGTTGGACGCGTCAGCAAAGCCGTGATCGGGCGATTTTTCCATCCGCTTGAACGCAGCTTTCTCGCCGGATGCATGCCGGCACAACAAATGGTGGCAGCAGCGCAGATCTGGTGCCTGCGGGAAGCCTATGCCAAAGCGTTGGGATCGGGGTTGCCCGGTCTTGGAAGCGATTTCTGGGTCCTGCCGGACGGCAGAAGCAATGTGCAGCGCTGGCGTTTTCGCGCCTATCTTCCGGATCCCGGCCTCGCTGCCGCCGTATGCGTTTGGGATCGTGAGCCAGATATCCATGTTTGCCATGTACGTCTTTAATTCAATCCTGTACGCTTTATTTGACTTTTTCCTTCGTATCCGATTTTTCCATTTAACCAAATCTAAACTTACCAGTCTGCGTCCTCAATGTTCCAATTTAAACGATTTATTTTTGTAAAAGGATCTGTTTTATGGAGTTAGTCGTTCCCTTTACCGCACAGACACGTACCTTACTCCCGCATGCACAAGAGCCGTTTCCCATCATTGGACGTCTTGTCCCACAATACGACGGAAAAAACTGGTCAACATTTGAACAGCTTTTAAAAGAACCCTGCCAAAAGATTTATCCCGACGACATCTATGATCAGGACACATATCTGGAAAATCCGGATCAGATAATTTTTCTGGCTTTATGGGATGCATGTTGTGTCGGTGACATACGTGTGCGGCGCAACTGGAATCAACTGGCGTTTATAGAAAATCTTGCAGTTGATCAGTCGTTTCGCGGACACGGATTAGGGACACGGTTGATGGATGCAGCGGTAGGTTGGGCAAAAGGCAGCGGGCTTTGCGGCATCTGTCTGGAAACGCAGGACTGGAATCTGCTTGCCTGCCGATTCTATATGAAATACGGTTTTCGTCTGGGTGGTATTGATCAAATGCTGTATTCCGCCGGACCCTATGCGAAGGAGACCGCTTTATATTTTTACCTGCTTTTTTCATAAGCCTTCCTGCTACATCCCCGATTTTTCATAAATGCAAGGAGACTTCGCTATGTTAAAGTACCCAAACGACCCAGATTCTGCCTCCAAAAGGCCGAATAAACTCCGCCGGCAAACCTATATCGTTTGGACCGGCAGTGCTCTGATCGGAATCGGGAAACTTGTCATCGGGCTATTATCTTCCTCTTTTTTTACTTGTATAAACGCATTTTACACCTTTGGTATATTGACCGCAAAGCTCTGTCTATTTCCGGCAATGGCAAAGCGTCTGGATTTATCCGCCGAAAAACGCTATTGCCGCTATGCAGGATGGGTTTTAATTGCGTCAAGTCTACTGTATATGCTCTACTCCCTGCATCAGTGGTTTCATCCCAGCAACATATATTATCCCATTTATCTGGCCCTTGGGATTGCCGCATTCACATTCACGGAACTTACGTTAGATATCCGAGGCGTCTTTCTGACAAGAAAGAGCCGAACGCCGGTTCCCTTCACTTTAAAATGCATTAATCTTGCAGCATCCTTAATCTGTCTGGTTTTAACGCAAACTGCCATTCTTTCTTTTTCCGCAGATGGAATTTCTGTTCCCCCGGAAACCAATGGCCGTTTCGGTATCCTTATGGGATGCGTTGCAGCGTTGCTTGGAATCGTCATTGTGTTGCGGTTTGGAAGAAAGACGCATGTTAACGCATCAGCCTTACCAAAAAACAGATTTTTCGAATAAACGGCCGGCAGGAATATATATTCCTGCCGGCCGTTTTTCTTTATCCTGAACACAGTTTCCATACCATCTTGCGTAACCTTCCCTGCATCCTATTCATAGTATAAACCGGGAAAGGAGGTAAACAATGGACCGTCAAAACTATTTCAGCAATGTCACCAACGCCTATTTATATCAATATTATGAGATTCTTGATAAAATGGTGCATAAAATGACGGGGATTGAAGCCGAATCCAGTATATCCGGTTATTTTATATCACAAATACTGCCGCATCATGAAGCTGCCGTTGAAATGGCACGCAACATTTTACAGTATACAACCCATATTAAAGTACAAGATATTGCAGAAACAATCCTCTCCACGCAAACCAAAAACATCGCCGATCTGCAGGCAATACGCCCCGCCTGTGAAACGCCGATAAACACACGGCAGGAAATCTATCTATATCAGAAAAGCAATCAGCGCATTATCCGTACCATGTTCTATGAAATGCAAAACGCGCAAGAGAGCAATAACATAAATGCCGATTTTTTACGGGAATTAATTCCGCACCATACAGGCGCTGTCCGTATGGCAGAAAATGCGCTGCGTTTCCACATCTGTCCCCAACTTGCACCTGTCCTGCATACAATCACACATTCTCAAACTTCCGGCATGCGCACAATTCAGCAGATCCTTGCGCGGCTTACACGAGCTTGAAAACTCGAATGCCGTTCAAACGCCTGTTTCATTTTTATGCCGGATATTCATTTTGTTCTTGCAGAAAAGCAGCCAGTTCTGCTACGTTTCGAAAATAAAAATCACTATGGGAATGCATAAACTGATAAATCTGTTCAATGTTATTTGCCCATCCGACTGCTGCAAAAGCCACACCAGCCGCACGGGCCATCTCATAACCCGGCTTTAAGTCATCAATTACCAAAAGCTGTTCAGGAGAAAACCCATACATTTTCATTAATTGATGCAGTGGCCATGGATAGGGCTTGCATTGCTCCGGCGGCAGTTCACAGCCAAAAATCCGATCTGGTTCCGGCAATCCATTTTCACGATAATCACGCAAAACGATCGCGGAAAGCGAATGGGTTGTCACCGCGATCTTCCCGCCGGCCCGACGGTGCCGCAACAGCAGTTCCTGCATCCCCGGATATGCCTTTGGCAGATGATCTTTTACAAATTCCTGCCAAAAGCAAAACTCCTCTTCCAACTCCTTTTGTGAAAATCCCAATTCTTCCGTATAAAAGCGGAAAAATCCCGGCTCAAAACTTTTTTCAAAATAGGTTTTGAGCGTATAAATTTGGTTCGGCCGATTCTTTTCCATATAAGCCCGGAAGGCAGGATAATGGATTGAGGCAGTTGAATCCACGACGGTATCGTCGTGATCCAATACAAGACAAGGAAATCGCATTGTTTCACTCTCCTCACAGGCAAACCATTGGGATATACTATGTAAGCTTGTCATAACAGCAGTTCTTTGCGCCTGATGGCGCGGCTTGGTGTTTTAAGCCTTTATACTATAGCAAAAAAAAGAAAAAAATGCAAACACAAACGGTCCCCGGAAAAAACCGGGGACCGTTTGGCCGCGCCAACACAGGCATTTGACAAAATTTACTGGGCCAGAAACTTCTGTTTTACAGAAGTGATCTTATTCTGATCGGCCTGTTCCGCTGGATACCAGCCTTTGGCCGCCATTTTGTCATAAATTGTATCCTGCATGCACAGCGCATCGCTCAGTGCAGTATTAAAGGTCTGATGCACGTTATCCGTGGGGGACTCTATCGTGCCGTGCAGGAATAAATCACATACGCCTTTTTCCAGCAGGAGAAGGTTCTCCATTAAACTTTTATCGTTCATCTGTCGATTCCTCCTGTTCACAGTAAGCCATAAAAACTCTGGAAAATCTGCTGATGCTTCTGCGCCATCTGTTCGACATACGCCTTCAGCTCATCATCCTGGAGTTGGTTTGCGGTTTCCTTGCACTTGGACTGAAAATATTTTGCATGTCCGAGCGCATCTTCGACGTACAGCAATTCTTTCGTCGTCATTACTCTTTTACCTCCCAAGCGATTTCAAAGCTAGTTTGTCCTACGCTGCGGAAGCTATACATCCAATTTCCGGAAATTATGCATGTGTTTGCAAACAAAAAAGATGGGATTCCCGTCAGAAACCCATCTTTTTCCTTTTATGCACGCAGCACTGCGCCGGTATCCTTTTCCAGCAGAGCGAGTGCACGCGAAACTGCGGCATCTGCGTCTGCGTCCGTCAAGGTCCGGGTCGGGTCGCGCATCGTAATGGTATATGCCATGCTCTTGCGTCCTTCGCCGATCTGTTCGCTGCGATAGACATCGAACAATTCCACAGATTCCAAAAGCGTACCCACGCCCGCGCGGATACAGGATTCCAGCTGCGCGGCCGTAACAGATTCCGCGCAAACCAGCGCGATGTCCCGGCTGACTGCAGGGAATTTTGCAAGCGGCTTATACTGGGTCAATCCGCCCTTATGCGCAAAAAGTGCGGGGACATCCAATTCTACTGTATAAATTTCCGCACTGGTATTATAATTCTGCGCAACCAACGGATGGATCTGACCCATTACGCCCAGTTCATCCCCATTCACGCTGATGCGCGCACAGCGTCCCGGATGATAGGAGGGATTATCCCGACAAGCGGAAAACTCCAGTCTATCCATACCCAGCTCCATTGCCAGCGCCTCTACGATTCCCTTGACAGCGAAGAAATCCACCGAACCATAGGCAGCGATTGTCAGCACCTTGGATTCTTTCGGCAGACGCTCTCCCTCAACGGGTGTATAAATCGATCCAAGTTCATAAATCCGCGCATTCTTATTTTTCATATTGGCATTGCGCGCTGCTACATCCAAAATTGACGGCAGCATCGTTGTCCGCATGACGCTCATTTCATCTGAAAGCGGATTGCGCAGCCGTGCGGTATGGCGCAAGGGGCTGTCCGGAGCCAGTCGGATCCGGTCAAAGCTCTTCGGTCCGATGAAGGAAAAGGTCTGGGCTTCCGTATAACCCAGCGCACAGAGAATCTCGCGCAGGCGATCATCAAAATCTACTGCCGCATTTGGCGTGAAACGCGTTGCGCCGGCATATAGCGTAGTGGGGATTTTATCATAACCATGGAAACGCGCCACTTCTTCGGCCAAATCGACAAACTGTTCCACATCCAGCCGCCAAGAAGGTACGGTCAAAAGGTCACCGTTCAGTTCAAACCCAAGCAGGTCAAAAATATGCAGCATTTCCTCTCGCGATACCTCGACGCCCAGGAAACGATTGATACGCGCAACATCCAGCGTCAGCACACGCGGCGTACTGTCGGCGTTATCAATATCAATGATTCCGTCGCAGACCTCGCCTGCGCCAAGCATTTCGATCAATTCACATGCACGCTCTACCGCAGCAAGCGTATTGCGGGTATCCAATCCCTTTTCAAAACGCCCAGACGCTTCCGTACGCATACCCAGCCGGCGGGAAGTCAAACGAATCGATGTTGCATCAAAATTCGCAGATTCAAATACGACCATCCGGGTCGCATCGGTAATTTCGCTGTTGGCGCCGCCCATCACGCCTGCCACGCCGACCGCACGATGGGAATCGGCAATTACCAGCATATCGGTATCCAAGTTATGGGGTTTTTCATCTAATGTCTGCATTTGTTCGCCTTCCAATGCGCGGCGCACAACGATTTCCCCGCCATCCAGGCAGGCATAGTCGAAGGAATGCATCGGCTGCCCATATTCCAGCATTACATAGTTGGTAATATCCACTATATTATTTATCGGACGCACACCGCAGGCACGCAAACGATCCCGCATCCATTTCGGAGACGGTTCAATATGAACGTTTTTCACAACCCGCGCTGTATAACGAGGGCACAATGCCGGTTCATCGACGCGCACTTTTAAAACGTCCTCAATGCGTCCTGCTCCGCCGCGGACCTTCGGCGTTTCCGGAACATAACGCAGACCATAGGTCACCGCGCTTTCCCGCGCCAGGCCGATAATCGACAGACAATCCGGACGGTTAGGCGTAATCTCAAAATCTACTACCCAATCGTCAAAACCAAGAACCTCCCGTATATCGCGGCCAAGGACCGCATCAGGATCATCGTTAAGGGTTAAAATCCCATGTTCGCAGGCGCCAGGTACATCATGCTCCGTCAAACCCAGCTCCTGATAGGAACACAGCATTCCGTTGGACTCCAACCCGCGCAGTTTACCCTTATGGATCTCTACGCCGCCGGGCAAACGGGACTGATCCAACGCGACTGGAACGATATCCCCCACCTTTAAATTCTGTGCACCGGTAATAATCTGAAGCTTCTCCTCACAGCCTATATCCACCATGCAAACCCAGAGATGGTCAGAGTCAGGATGACGCTCCATTGCATCCACGCGTCCAACGACAACCTTTTCAATTTCTGAGCCAAGATACTGCAATGTTTCAACCTTGGAACCGGACATCGTCATATCCGCAATATACCGATGCGGGTCATACGCATAGGGGACAAGGGCTTTTAGCCAATTCATGGAAAGCAGCATTACAATCCCCCTCCTTTAATTAAACTGCGACAGGAAGCGCAGATCATTATCATAAAATTGACGCATTTCATCGATCTTATACCGCAGCATGGCAATACGCTCCACGCCCATGCCAAAAGCAAACCCGGTGTATTTTTCCGGATCGATTCCACATGCCGATAAAACATTGGTATGCACCATACCGCAGCCAAGGATTTCAATCCATCCTTCACCTTTGCACAGCGGACAGCCCTTCCCGCCGCAGACAAAGCACGATACATCCATTTCTGCCGAAGGTTCTGTGAAGGGGAAATGATGGGGACGGAAACGCACCCGTGTTTCCTGTCCGAAAATCGCCTGTGCAAAGACTTCCAAATACCCTTTTAAATCCGACATACGCACATCACGATCAATCAACATACCTTCGATCTGATGGAAAAGCGGACTATGCGTTGCATCCAGATCATCGCTCCGATAAACGCGGCCCGGTGCAATGATTCGAATCGGCGGCTGACGCGTTTCCATTACGCGTCCCTGAACCGACGAAGTCTGCGTACGCAGCACAATATCATCTTCGAAGTAGAACGTATCCTGCGGATCACGGGCCGGATGATTGGGCGACGTATTCAGCAGGTCGAAGTTATAATGCGTCAGTTCCACTTCCGGTCCTTCCACCGTTTCAAACCCCATCGTTTCGAATACCCGGCGAACGTCCGCGATGGTCGTCGTCAGGGGATGGCGATGTCCAGGCTGCACGGCCTTGCCTGGCATCGTTACATCCAGGGTTTCTGCAGCAAGGCGCCGGTCCAGTGCACGCGCTTTCAATTCAGCAAAACGCGTCTCCAACGCACTGTCTATTTTGGCACGTACCTCATTTGCCAACTGCCCCATAACCGGACGTTCTTCCGGGGAAAGCTTGCCCATACTTTTTAAAATTGCAGTTAACGCGCCTTTTTTCCCTGAATAGCGGATTCGAACGGCATCCAGTTCCACATCTGTTGCCGCAGACGCGATCGCTTCAAGCGCTTCTTTCTGAATGCGCCCAAGCTCTTCTTTCATACTCACCTTTCAAGCACCTCTTGTTTTCAATTTTTCTGCGTACCGGTTTTTCAGGTACATCTTCAAAAATCTATTCGCCTCGCCGCCGGGCAAAAAAAATCCCCGGCGCGCCGCAACGCGCCGGGGACGGAAAAGCTTTTTCCGCGGTACCACCCCGGTTTTTCCAATTTCTGGAAACTCTCTTTGCGGACTGCCATCCGCAACAGGCTTAACGCGCCTGGATTCGTCCCCGCCTACTGGTTATTCACGTTAAGCAGGGCAGCTCCCGGGGGAATATCTCCGCCGCTTCTGCGCAGCCGTACTTCCAGCCTATGGCACAGCCTCTCTTTGCGCGAAAATGCACAGCGGTCTTTTGGCTTTCGCCTCCCGATCTTCGCTTTTTCTCTTATGAAATTAGAATAATTTTATCACAATCGCTCCAAAATTTCAAGAGCTTCTCTATACTTAGATTGTTTTTTATTCAGCCATGTCCAATACTTCTTAGCATAAAACAAAATAATACAGCAATACTGCCGCCACAGCTGCAATAAACAAAAGCGCCAAATATGCGATATGGACCCGATCCAGCTTCAGTTTATCCTGTATGCCAGTCTCAATCCCCATTTTTTGCAAAATTGGGATCACTAAATCCAAAAACAGCGTCAAAAGCACCCCTTCAATCGGGAAAATACATAGATTCTTGGCAATACGCGGAATCAAATAAATGGTTACCGCCTTTCCATACATCCACGACAGGAAAATCGGCGTCAGCAGAATATTGCAAATCACATTGACACTCAATTTGGATGCAAAAACACGCAAAGGGGTCAACCGCACCCGATACAGCCATAATGCAAACAGCAGCGAACCCAGCATTTCCACCAGCGTAAAAGGCGGAAAAAACGGGCCGCTCGGAAAGAGCAGGCAACCGAGCAGATCGCTGACCATGCCAGACAATGCTGCAACAACCGGACCATAAAGCATTGCGCCCAACGCATTTGCAAAAAAGCCCACTGTTATATTCAAGCTTTCACCAACCGGAATCGACACGGACTTAAGCGCGACGCGCAAAGCAACGATCAAAGCGGCCAGCACAATCATGCGCGGCTTTTTCAGCTCCGAAAAAGCGCATTGCCAGTATGCACGAGAAAATGGAGTTTTAAAAAATTGCATAAAAATACCTCCTTTGCACCGTTTGCCGCATAAAGGAGGCACTTCATCCATACTCCTATGCAACAGCGGGATGCGGGAACAGGACCGCAACAGCTTTCTCCGCCATTTTCGTCTGTCCGGCAACTCCCCGTCCGGACAACACTTAACGCCCCATACCCTACTCTGTTTTCTTTTGGGTTCTCCCCGTCAGCTAGTGTAACGGACATCCTCTACTTTGTCAAGACAAAAAGCGCAAGCTTTCGAAAAAACCTGCGCTTTTTCTACAAAATTTTTATCGGTTTCTCAACGCAGCGTCTACTATTCTACCGTGAGCAATCCAAGCTTTATTTTCCACAACAGAATTCGCCGTACGGATTCTTCCGCACGCTCTCGAGAAATGCGTCCATCCGCCAATGCCTCTATCAGTGCGGAAGCTGCCGTTGCGCCATCCGAACATACTACCAGATCCTCCCCTGCCTCGATGGCCAGCATGGCGGCTTCAGCAAGCGTCCATTGCCCGCTAATTGCCTCCATTTGCAGATCGTCTGTCATCGCAACGATATCCTGCCCCAAATTCAGCCGCAAGACATCCAGTACCGTTTTTGACAGAGATGCAGGCATTTGCCCATCAAAGGCCGTAACAATATTATGGCTGACCAAAACACTGCCGCTACCCGCAGCAATGCCAGCCTGAAACGGCAGAAAATCGGTATTAAAAAACGTTTCCTCCGGTCTTGTATCGCTTACGGAGCCAGTATGGGTGTCCCCATTTTCCCCATAGCCGGGGAAATGTTTCAAAACCGTACCCAGCCCTTCACCCTGCATCGCCGAAACCATTTCTTCAACATAACTGCATACTTCCTCCACACTTCCCGGGAGTGCGCGCGCATACATGAAACTGTCCTCCTGCTGCGCCAGGTCACAAACCGGTGCAAGATTTACATTGATTCCCAGTGACGTCAAAAGCTGCGCTTTTTCTTGCATCTCCGCAATCAGTCCGTCCACCCCTTCTTCCGCAAGGATTTGGCGCGGAGCGCGGAACCGGCTCTCCCGGAATGCCGAATTGGCGCTGACCCGGACAACCGTACCGCCTTCCTCATCGGTTGCAATCAAAAGCGGAATTTTTACAGTTTCTTGATACGCTGCCAATTCCTGTGAAAGGGTTTGCGGCGTTTTTCCGTCTATATTTTTACCGAATAAAATCAAACCTGCCGGCTCTATTGCAGAAATCAGTTCCCCCGCGTTCTCCGTCGGACAGGCACATAATATCATTTGCCCGGCAAGCTGCGCATCAGACATGGAATCTATCAGAGATTGAACATATATTTCCACCGGATCCGGCGCTATTTCCTCCGTTTCCCCCTCTCCTGTATCGGAAGATACGTCCGTTTCTTCTTCCTGTATCCCGGGAAGCACAGAAAATGCGGGTGTCTGTTCTTCCGGTTCCAATTCTTCCGGGGTTATAATCGCATCCTGTGTATCCATTGCCGGAGTACAAGCACAAAGCATAAAGCCAAGCAAAACTGTTAAAATAAAAATACTGATTCGCGTGTGTTTCATAGTTTCCTTCCCTGTTTCATCTTTGCATTTGCACCAGTAAACTGCATATGCACAATATATCCATAAGATTTCTATAATTTACGGCATTTTCCTCATTTTTCTTGCAGATATCCTGATCTTTTGTTATCATGGTTTTATTGGAGCCGCCTGGCCTCAAACATAAAACCCCCATATATAATTAAGCCGGTGTCGAATGCATACACATGTCCCTCGCCATTATTAGACGCACAAACACCCGGCTTCATAACATTTATCCCTGCACAAGGAGCACTTCTATGACAAATTCTTCTATATGGCAGCTTATTCTTCGGATCGCAGCATGGCTTTTTGCCCTTGGATTGCTGTTTTATCTTGGCATCAACGCCTTTATCCTGCTCTATTCCAGCCGATATATTCTCACTGCGCAGCAAGCTGCAGAAAAAAACGCGGACTGTGCGCTTATTCTCGGCGCAAATGTACTGGCTTCCGGGGAACTGAGCCATATGCTCTACGACCGGGTATATACAGGTGTTCGCCTGTATTCCGACGGCGCTGTTGAAAAACTGATTATGAGCGGAGACCACGGCGCCAGCGAATACGACGAAGTCAATGCGATGAAAGGCACAGCCGTTGAACTTGGCGTACCGGCTGAAGATGTTTTTATGGATCATGCCGGTTTCTCCACCTATGAATCTGCTTATCGTGCCAAAGCGGTATTCGGCGCGGACTGCGTAATCTTTGTGACACAAAAATATCATCTTTATCGCAGTATTTTCGTTGCACGTATGCTGGGCATTGAAGCCTATGGTGTCAGCGCCGATCTGCGCGATTATAAAAATGATATTTATAACAATTTCCGTGAATCCCTTGCGCGCTGTAAAGATTTACTTTTTGCCATCTTTAAACCCGCTCCAACTTATCTCGGCGATCCCATCGATCTCAACGGTTCCGGAAAACAGACCGATGATGAGCCGATCTACGAATACAAAGATTAAAGGTTTTGGATTCCAGCATAATACTACCCGACAGAAAACCGTTTCCTGCCGGGTAGGCTTCTTCTCGTAATTTGTTTTTATGCGGTAAGCAATTCAAGCACAGCATTTTTCAAATCTTCCGGGATATCCAGCTGATAAATCCGGCTGAGCATTACGCCAAGCGGGTCCTTTGCAGACACGATCCGGTATACCTGATCTTTTACGGAAAAATCAATCTGCGCATCGTTGAGGAAATCGAACAATTCTGTTTCATATTCCGCTTTGGCAATCTTGCATGCAGCGGGCAAAGAAACCGACAGTACCGTATCCGGAGAGATGGGTTCGACCGATATCGAGAGGCTGCGTGTTGACGCATCATAGGCACACTGAGCATCAACCGGTATCTGATCTGCCTGAACCTGGGCCGTCTGTGCATCAATCGCCTCAAAAACCAGCGTATACCTGCGCTGCGCAGGAAGCAGGTTGCAGCAGCCCTCTGCCGGTCCGACCGTAAAGCGCCGCGCTGACCAATCCAGTTTCATCGGTGTACGCGCGCTTATGCCTTCTGCGTAATCTGTAGATACATTATCATCTTCATATAACACAAATTGTCCGTCTGCACCCGGATATATGTGGATTTCCAAATGTTCCGGGTTCCGGTCTGCATACTGCGCACATTCCAATTCCGCCATCGGCACAATAGCGCCTGCCGGGGCAAATAATGCAAAGGTATCCAATGTCCGATACATACGCATTTTTCGTCCGCCCTGATACGGACGGCGGGCGAACACATCAAACCACAGCCCATCCGGGAGCCAGACCTGCGTGCACGACCGATTAAGGCCGGGAATCCGAGGCGTCGTCACCGGCGCAGCCATCAGCTGGGTACCAAACCAATACTGGTTCGGTACGCTATATGCCTCTGCTTCTTCCGGATATGCATAATACATTGGTTCGCACAATACCCGGCCATCCTGCCAGGCATGGTAATTCATCGTGTACAGATAGGGCACAAGCTTATGACGCAGGCGCAGGAATTTTTTCATAATTTCACAAGCCTCTATGCCGAAACGCCAGGGTTCCTTTCCATTGAAGGGGCTCGACGTACTATGCAGGCGATTAATCGGTGAAAATACGCCATACTGATACCAGCGTACTTCCAACTCATCATTTTTGTATCCGCCCATATGTCCGCCAATATCATGACTCCACCAGCCATATCCGATATTGGCAGCTGTTGCCGTAAATTCCGGTTGAAACTGCAACGATTCCCAGGTAATGACGGTATCACCGGAAAACCCCACCGGGTATCGATGGGAACCCGGACCTGCATAGCGGGAAAATGTAAGCGGACGTCGATTATTGCGGGCGCTGTCAAGAAAATGATAATGGTTCCATATCCAAAGCGGGTCCAAGCCTGCAAGCTTTGTCCGCGTCCCCTGCTGCCAGTCTATCCACCAGAAATCTACACCCTGTTCTTCCAGCGGATGCAGAACATATTGGAAATAATTTTCAAGATACGCCGGATCGGATACATCGCATAATACCGTCTGTTCACTTTCCGGGTCAATCCCCATTGCTTTTGCCATTTGCGCATACGCATCCTCATGAGCGGCAATGCCCTCTGCAGGATGCAGATTCAGGCTTGTTTTCAAACCTCTACGATGCAACCCATTCAAAAAACGTGCAGGATCCGGAAATAATTCCCGGTTCCACGTATACCCGGTCCAGCCGCTTCCATATTTTGGATCAATGCGCGTCAGATGCCAATCCATATCAATAACGGCGACTGAAAATGGCGTTTTTTCCTGCGCAAACCGGTCCATTAGCGCGCAATAACTTTCTTCCGTATACGCGTAATACCGGCTCCACCAGTTTCCAAATACAAACCGTGGCAGCATCGGCGTTGATCCGCAAAGTTTATAGAAATCCTGCAGACACGCGCGATACGCATGCCCATATCCAAAAAAGTACAGATCTATACAATCACTGCGGCGCGGCGCAACAAAGCCATCTTCACATAAGCATAAAGAGCGGCTGTCATCGAGCAAGCTGTATCCATACTTCGACATCAAACCGGGCTCCAGCGGGCAAGACCCATCGATTGTATCCAGCGTGCGTGCAGTGCCGCCAAGTGTACGGGGTGTTTCTCCATAATACCATCCATTGGCAAGTCCCCGTTCGCCTGGCTGAGCCCTGAGATGGATGTATAAGCCCGTGCTGCAAAACGGCCCCTTTGTATATTCCAGCAAAAGCCGTCCTGTATCAATCCGCAACTGGGTTTCCGTTTCTTCTACACGGAAATCTGTTTCGGGGAAGTCACGGAAAAACACACATTGTGTCGGAGCATCTGTAAAACTACCCGTTTCATCGTATTCCATCCGTATCAGGCTGGGTGTAAGGATCGTAAAACGGTATTGTGCGCCCTTTACGATATTTCCCTCCCGCGCATATGATCTGGTCCGGATCTGATAGCACTGGTTCATAAAATCCTCCTTAGCAATATCCTCTAGCCGCATTATACACCTGAAATATTTCAAAAGTTCAAAATATTAAACCTTTATTCCGCATAAAAGAACCATTTGTATCCGGCATAGAAACATGTTTGATTCTTTTTACAGCGGGCTTATGAAAAAAGCCTGCCAATTTTCATCAGCAGGCTTTATTCTGTTATTCAAGATTCGAGTAATTCACATATGCACCTGTTATGCTTTCCAGCGTCTCGTTATAACCGGAATATACAAAATACATTCGCACGGAGGTCCCGTCTTCTATTTTATCCAATGTAAACAACTGATTGCTGATATACATTGTGCCATATTCCGTACGGAAAAGATAATACTTAATTCCATCCTCACGAACCGTATCTTCTACAGTCCCCGATAAATACAGCGGCTTATCCAGATATTCTGAACCGTAGCTTGTTGGCTGAAAAAGGGTGCTCGGGGCCGCTTCAAAATCAACCATTGGGTAATAGTAATCTTTATAATAATTTTCGTTATTTTCAAATTCCGCTCCCGCAAAATATGGCTGGGCATTTTCTGCCAAGCTCAGCGCTTCGCATCCGCTAAGAATAACGCATACCAGAAGCACCGTGGAAAGTGCAATAATCTTTTTCATTCCGTCTCACTCCGTAAACCATTTATCTGAGCTTGATTATAGCACATATTCCATTAAAAGCTGTAAACGATTCGTGAATCTTATTTTGCTTTTTCCGGTTCTTTTCGTAAATTCCGTATTTTTTGGTAATTCTTTTCCCATCTTCCATGTTTGTAGTAGATAAACTCCAGTGCCGAACACAGAATCCAGCCTGCAGGATAACCCATAGCCACGAAGGTCAACGACTCCGGGAAAATCTTGGTTCCCACAAACAGGTAAATCTGACGGAACACAACGAAACTACCCAACATTATAAACATTGGTACTTGCGAATCCCCAGCGCCGCGCAGCGCACCCGCATAAATCTGATTTAATACGCACAAAACATAAAATGGTGACATCACACGGATAAACTGTACACCATAAACTAGCACATCCGCTTCCTGACTAAACATAGTCAGCAATGGGCGCGCAAAAATATTTAAAAGAATCGTCAAAAATGCTGTAATACCAACCGCAATCAGCACGGAAGTTGTAACGCCTTTTTTGGAGCGTTCCAACTGGTCCGCACCCAGATTCTGGCCAACAAAAGTTGTCGAGGCCTGCGAAATAGACTGCATTGGGAGCATAACAAATTGATCAATTTTGCTGTAAGAAGTATATCCTGCCATACAAGCCGAACCAAAATGGTTAATATACGACTGTACGAAAACATTGGAAAAAGACGTAATTGCGGACTGTACGGCAGCTGGGAACCCTATTGCAAAGATCTTTTTCAAAATTTGCCAATCGATCTTCATATGGCTCCAAACCAGCCGATAGCACGCATAGCTTCGGGTCAATACAAACAGTACCAATATTGCCGACAAAAGCTGTGCGATCACAGTAGCCAATGCAACACCGTCTACACCCATACCAAATACAAGCACAAACAGTAAATCAAGAACGACATTCGTGCAGGCAGAGAAAATCAAAAAATACAACGGACGTCGAGAATCCCCCACTGCACGCAAAATTCCGGAACCCATATTATAAAGCATTAACGTTAAAATGCCACCAAAATAGATCCGCAGATATATTGTTGCCTCCGGAATCACGTTTTCCGGTGTGTCCATAAAACGCAGCATGAAAGGGACAAATGCAACACCGATTCCCGTGCAAATAATACCTAAAGCAAATGTCATCAAAATTGTGGTGCTAACCGCACGATGCACTGCATTCTCATCCCTGGCACCGAAAAATTGGGAAATTATAACCGTTGCACCCGTTGATAGTCCCATAAAAATACCAATGAGTGTATTGATAATCGGACCAGTTGACCCAACTGCTGCCAACGCCTCCGTACTTACGAAATTTCCTACGACAATTGAATCTACCGTGTTATAAAATTGTTGAAAAATATTTCCGATTAATAGCGGTAAGGCGAAATTTAGGATTTGCTTCCAAATTGTGCCTTCTGTCATAATCGTACTTCTTTGAATTGTTTTGTGTTTCACTTTTTTCTCAACCTCACATTTCTTCTTTTCCTACCTTATACCCGATCCGGAATTTTGTCAAGTTCCTGTTTGCATAAAAATAGAAATCGAATTATTCACTGTAGAATTTTAAACTGCCCGGACGTTTTTATTGACTTTTTGGAGAATTCGCAATATAATGTATGGATGGAGGTGTTTGCGTGCGAATTACAAATGAAAGCGATTATGCTTTACGCATTTTGTATGAATTATCAAAGGCCAACATCGACGCGCGGCGCTCCAGCGTTGCCAGTGCTGCCGATATTTCAGAGCAGACCGCTGTATCCCTACGTTTTGCTCTAAAGATCCTTCGTAAGCTCAGTATTGCTGGTATCGTTGCTTCTAAAAAAGGAGCGTCTGGCGGATATTATCTTGCGAAAGATCCCTCTGAAATATCTCTCGGAGAGATTATCGAGGTAATTGAAGGCCAGATTCGAATATCAAATTGTACGCAGGATGAGTATACTTGTCCGCGTGCATATGATAGTGAGGATCCCTGTCGTTATCACAGCATTTTTTGTTCTTTGACGCAACGTTTCCGACAGGAACTTTATTCTATTAAGCTTTCAGACGTCCTGTATTCCAAAGCGGAAGAATAAAATTTATAGTCCCCTTTTCTTTTTGCCCGCATATTCACCTAAATCAAGGGGAATTGCGCGTCGATCCTTTTCGCTATGTGATACAAAAACGAAAATAGACAGTATGATTTCGTAAAGAGATCTGCTGTCTTTTTTTCGTTATCACCTTCTACAGCCCCCTGAATCCGGACATTTCAGTTTGCTGTTGCTGATACAGTAAATTCCCATTTGCATACAAAACAAATCGAGCTGCAATACACAGCAAGATTTGCTGTATGTTGCAGCTCGGTTTCTTTTTACCACTTGTTATTTGACGAGTTCTATAATTGCCATTTCGGCTGCGTCGCCACGACGCGGACCGGTTTTTATAATCCGCGTATAGCCGCCGTTTCTCTCATTGTAAGACGGGGCAATTTCATCGAAAAGTTTTACAACGACAGTTTCCTTCGTTACAAAAGCCATTACTTGGCGGCGGGCTGCAAGCGTTCCCTTTTTGCCAAGTGTAATCATTTTCTCTACGAGGGGACGTACTTCTTTGGCGCGGGTTACGGTGGTCTCTATTCTGCCGTTTTCAAGCAGGAAGGTCACCATTGCCCTGAGCATCGCCATTCTATGATCGGTCGTTCTGCCGAGCTTACGTGGCATAGACATTTCCTCCTTTGGATTGGAAGCGAAAAATCACTTTCCCTTAATCATCGTTCTTTTGAAGCGACAGGCCCATGGCGTTGAGCTTATTGATGACTTCCTCAAGGCTCTTTCGGCCTAAGTTACGGACTTTCATCATATCTTCTTCCGTCTTATTGATCAAGTCTTCTACCGTATTAATCCCTGCACGTTTCAAACAATTGAAACTACGCACGGAAAGATCCAGTTCCTCGATCGTCATTTCCAGAACCTTTTCATACTGCGCTTCCACATGTTCAACAACCGTTGAACTGGAACTGACCTCTTCCGAGAGATCTATAAAGTGCACCAGTAAATCACTCAAAATTTTAGCAGACCAGGAAATTGCTTCCTGTGCTGTCAGCGTAGAATTGGTCCAAACTTCCAAAATCAGCCTGTCGTAATCTGTTACATTGCCTACACGGGTATTTTCAACAGCATAATTTACCTTATATACCGGCGTATAAATCGAATCTACAGGTATCAAACCAATTACCGATTGTGCCGGCTTATTCCGCTCAGAAGGCACATAGCCTCGGCCATGGTTCAATGTCAGCTCCATATTCAGTCGCGCGTCGGGACCCAGGGTCGCAATATGCCAGTCGGGATTCAAAATGTCGACTTCGCCATCACCCTTAATATCCCCTGCGCACACTTCACACTCACCGGAAGCATTGATGTAAACAACTTTCGGGCCCTGCGTATGAAGCTTTGCAATAATGCCCTTTACATTAAGGACGATTTCTGTTACATCTTCCTTAACGCCGGGTATTGTTGAAAATTCGTGTTGAACGCCATTGATTTTAATGCTTGTTACCGCTGTACCGGGCAATGAAGAGAGTAAAATTCTCCGCAAAGAATTGCCCAAAGTCGTGCCGTAGCCTCTTTCCAGCGGCTCTACGACAAACTTCCCATAGGACCCGTCTTCGGAACTTTCTGCACACTCTATGCGGGGCTTATCGATCTCTATCATTTATTGTCTTACCCTCCTTGTCACTTGATGCCGAAGCACCATCGGGTTTATCAAACTGCAACTATACTGCGACACGGCGCAGTTCTTCCCGGATACCAACTTAAAATTACTTGGAATACAACTCAACGATGTAGTGCTCTTCAATCGGCAGATCTACATCTTCGCGTGTCGGCATTGTAACGACTTTGCCTTCAAGCGTTTCGAGATTCATTTCAAGCCACTGCGGAACAGGCTTGGCGGAATTTGCTTCCAATACAGCCTTAAACTTATCAGAGGAGCGGCTGCTGTCTTTTAATGCTATTACATCGCCGGCTTTGCACAAATAAGAGGGAATATCAACCTTTTTCCCATTTACGGTAAAATGACCATGGGTAACCAACTGTCTGGCTTCCGGACGGGACATTGCAAAACCAAGACGATATACAATATTATCCAATCTGGATTCCAGGATAATCAAAAGATTTTCACCTGTTACACCTTTTTTCTTGGTGGCAAGCTCAAAATAATGATGGAACTGGTTCTCCAAAACGCAATAATATCTCTTTGCCTTCTGCTTCTCGCGCAACTGCGTACCATATTCACTGCGCTTACGGCGGCTTTGTCCATGATCGCCCGGTGCCTGATTCCGGCGCACGATTGAACACTTCGCAGAATAGCATCTATCACCCTTTAAAAAGAGCTTCTCACCCTCGCGTCTGCACAGCTTGCAAACTGCATCGGTATATCTTGCCATGATTCAAGTACCTCCAATTCTTTTAGACACGACGGCGCTTCGGCGGACGGCAGCCGTTATGCGGGATCGGCGTAACATCCTTTATCAGGCTGACTTCCAAACCGGTCGCCTGCAATGCGCGGATAGCTGCTTCACGTCCGGAACCCGGTCCTTTAACGTATACTTCAACCGTTTTCAGACCATGCTCCATTGCATTCTTCGCTGCGGTTTCGGCAGCAGACTGCGCTGCAAACGGTGTGCTCTTTCGGGAACCACGGAAACCAAGTCCGCCGGCCGATGCCCATGCTATTGCATTGCCCTGTACATCGGTTATGGTCACGATTGTATTGTTGAAGGAAGCACGAATATGCGCCTGGCCCTTCTCAATATTTTTATGTTCACGGCGGCGTCTGATACCGCTGTTTCTTTTAGTGCCTTTCGGTGCCATTTACAACTGCCCCCTTACTTTCTCTTATTGGCGATGGTCTTGGCCGGGCCTTTACGGGTTCTTGCGTTTGTACGCGTCCGCTGGCCGCGAACCGGAAGACCCTTTCTATGACGGACGCCACGATAGGAGCCTATTTCGATGAGCCGTTTTATGTCCATCGCAACGTCACGGCGCAGATCGCCTTCAACCACATACTGGTTGTCGATGACTTCACGCAGTTTGGAAATGTCATCTTCAGTCAGATCCTTCACGCGTATATCCGGATTGATTCCGGTCGCTGCAAGGATATCCTTCGAACTCTTCAACCCTATTCCATAAATATAGGTAAGTCCAATTTCAATTCTTTTTTCTCTCGGAAGGTCTACGCCTGCTATACGTGCCATATATAAGCTTCCTCCTAATTAACCCTGTCTCTGCTTGTGCTTCGGCTTCTCGCAAATGATCATTACACGACCTTTACGGCGAATCAGCTTGCACTTCTCGCACATCGGTTTTACTGACGGCCTTACTTTCATGTTTTTCTCCTGCCTTTCTTTGCGTCCCTTATTTGGAACGCCAGGTAATTCTGCCGCGCGTTAGGTCATACGGAGACATTTGAACCGTAACTTTGTCACCCGGCAAAATACGAATAAAATTCATCCTGAGTTTTCCAGAAATATGGGATAAAATACGGTGCCCATTTGCAAGCTCTACCGTAAACATTGCATTCGGCAGCGCCTCTATGACGGTACCTTCGAGTTCTATAACATCTTCTTTAGCCAAAATGTATTCCTCCCTTTCCGATACACAAGCTCACTGCCCTGCCTCATCCCATCGGGTCAGAAGCACAGGTTCTCCCGTTGTGATTAAAACACTGTGTTCGTAATGGGCTGCCAGGCTATGGTCGCTTGTCACGACAGTCCAGTCATTCTCTAAGACATAGACGTCATACGAGCCGGCCGTAATCATTGGCTCTATCGCAATCGTCATCCCCGGCATCAGGCGCGGGCCATGTCCTGGTTTCCCAAAATTGGGGACTTCCGGATCTTCATGAAGCTCTCTGCCAACTCCGTGACCAATATAGCGCCGCACGACTCCAAAACCAAAACGCTCGGCATATGTCTGTATTGCGTGGGATATATCCGATATACGATATCCTACTTTTGCGTATTTGATGCCCTCATAGAAACTCTGTCTTGTTACATCCATCAGCATTCGGGCCTGTTCGCTGATCGTACCTACCGGGAATGTGGCCGCTGCATCCCCATGAAAACCATCGATATATGCGCCGACATCTACCTTCACAAGATCCCCTTCATGCACAATCCGGCCGCCGGGAATCCCGTGGATCACTTCGTCGTTTACGCTTACACAAGCACTGCCGGGAAATCCGGCATAGCCTAAAAATGATGGCTTTGCTCCACAGGAAAGTATATATTCATGAACTGCACGGTCTATTTCTCGTGTACTAATCCCCGGCCGAATTACAGACTGGGCCGCTTTAAGCGCCCCGCCTGTAATTTCACCGGATCGTTTCATGGATGCAATTTCTTTTTGATTCTTGAGTTGAATCATTTTATATACCCAATGCCTCTTTTACCAAACGCGTGGTATCTGCAAGTTCCTCCTGGCCCTCCACTGTCTTTAACAGACCGCGGGTTTTGTAGAACCCGATTAACGGTTCTGTCTGATCATGATATACCTGCAGACGCGAAGCAACTACCTTTGGATCGTCATCTGCCCGTAAAACCAGCTGCGCGCCACACATATCGCAAATGCCTTCCGTCTTGGGAGGATTATATTCAATATGGAAGCTCGCGCCACAGGCAGGGCAAGTGCGGCGACCAGACATGCGGGAAATTATTTTTTCATCTGGAACATAGATCTCCAGCACAGCATCGATTTCACAGATTTTTTCCAAAGCCTCTGCTTGCGGGATTGTACGCGGAAAACCGTCTAAAACAAATCCGTTCGCACAATCAGGCTGCGCCAGTCGGTCTTTCAGCAATTCAATTACCAGATCATCCGGAACAAGCGCTCCGGACTCTACGATCGCTTTCACTCGCAGGCCAAGCGCCGTACCGCTTTTGATCTGGGCACGAATGATGTTCCCCGTTGAAATCTGAGGAATGGAAAGCGTCTGGCAGATCATTTCAGCCTGTGTTCCCTTTCCTGCCCCAGGTGCACCTAATAATATTAATTTCATGTGTTACTCCTTATTCAAGGAATCCCTTATAGTGACGCATCATCAGCTGTGTCTCAATCTGCTCATAGAACTCAATTGCCACACCAACTGCGATCATCAGGGACGTACCACCGATAGCAATATTCGTCATCCCCGTTATGGCGCCAAAAATAAGCGGCAATGCAGCAACAATTACCAGGAATGTTGAACCAATAAAGGTAATTTTGTTTTCAATTCGCGTCAAATAATCTGACGTCGGTTTACCAGGCCGGTAACCCGTTACAAAACCGCCGTTTTTCTTAATATTATTGGCAACTTCTACCGGATTAAACTGAATCATAGCATAGAAATAACCAAATGCTACGATAAAAAGAATATACAGAATAATGTAAACCGGATGCGTACTGGTGAAAACTTTTCCAACGCCATCCCAGAATCCGCCTTCACGAGGCTGCGTAAAGCCGATAATCGTTGATGGCAGAGACAAAAGCGTTGAAGCAAAGATGACCGGAAGAACACCCGACATATTGACTTTCATCGGCAAGTTTGTCGACTGTCCGCCGTACATCTTACGGCCTACCATGCGCTTGGCATACTGAATCGGAATTCGGCGCTCACCATCGGTCATAAACACGATGAACACAATCATGGCCAAAACGCCAGCCATAAGCGCAACCATACCGAGGATATACCAACCGCCTAAAGAAATATATCCGACTATATAGCGGACGAGAGATGGTATTCTCGAAAGAATACCGGCAAAAAGGATCATGGAAATACCATTCCCAATCCCCTTTTCATTGATTTTTTCTCCAAGCCACATCACAATGGCGGATCCTGCAGTGAAGCTGATAATGATGACAATTGCCTGCCATACTCCGGACTGGGTCAGCAAATTATTATTCTTTAACAGAATATAATAGGTAAAACTTTGGATCAGACCAATGAGTACGGTACTATACCGGGTTATTGCAGCTAATTTCTTCTTTCCTTCTTCACCGCCGTCCCGACTCAGCCGTTCAAGTGCGGGAATTGCAACTGTTAAAAGTTGAATAATAATACTCGCGTTAATATACGGAGTTATGGAAAGTGCAAAAAGTGTTGCGTAACTTAAAGCACCGCCGGATAATACGTTAAAATATCCCAGTAAATTCCCGGATTCCGAATATTGGTCGAACAAAAGGCGAAGTCCGTCTGTGTCTATACCCGGAATTAGAATGGCGACTGAACCAAATCGGTAAATCACCAGGATAAAGAGGGTAAAGAGAAGTTTCTGGCGTACATCTCTACTACGCCACGCGTTCACAAACGTCGACCACATCTCAGATCACCTCTGCCTTTCCTCCGGCTGCTTCAATTTTAGTCTTGGCGCTTTCGGAGAATGCCGCCGCCTTGATCGTAAGCGCCTTACGAATCTCGCCGCGACCTAAAACCTTGACTCCATCAAGCTCTTTTTTTATGATGCCTGCAGTTTTTAATGCTTGTGCATCAATAACAGCTCCAGCCTCAAATCCATTCAGATCTTCAAGGTTGATCGCTGCATAGTTGATTTTAAAATGATTGGTAAAACCGCGCTTCGGCAGCTTGCGGATATACGGAAGGGATACACCGTCAAATCCCGGACGGACGCCACCGCCGGAACGCGCTTTCTGCCCTTTGTGTCCGCGACCAGCTGTCTTTCCATTACCGGTTGCGATTCCGCGGCCTTTGCGCTTCGGGGCGCTGACAGACCCCGGTGCCGGTGAAAGTTCATATAATTTCATATTGTTACATTCCTTTCGCTCGCACGATAAGAAATTTTCTTACCGGGGTATTTATGCCTCTTCTACCTTGACAAGATAGCAAATCTGTGCAATCTTGCCCCGGGTCTGCTCGTTATCCGGCTGGACATTCCAATCGCCGATTTTGCGCAGCCCTAGAGAATTAGCCGTGGCAATGTGCGTTTTATGTCTGCCGTTTAAGCTCTTTACGAGCGTAACTTTTACTTTAGCCATGACGTCCTCCTTAGCCCTTGACAACTTCGTCAACGCTCTTGCCGCGGACCGCTGCGACTTGCTCTGCATTACGCAGCTGCATCAGGCCTGCCATGGTGGCGGACACGACGTTTTGCGGGGTATTCGAGCGAAGGCTCTTTGCACGTACATCCTGAATGCCAACCGCTTCCATGATTGCACGCACGACACCGCCGGTAATAATTCCCGTACCAGGAGCAGCCGGCTTGAGCAAAACCTTGCCGGCTCCAAACTCTCCGATTACTTCATGGGGAATCGTGGTCCCTTTCAGTGCAATCTGCTTAAGGTTCTTTTTGGCATCTTCCATACCTTTTCGTATTGCATCCGGTACTTCCGCAGCTTTCCCTAAGCCGAATCCAACAATTCCATTCCCATTACCGACTACCACCAGTGCGGTAAACTTGAAAATACGACCGCCTTTTACGGTCTTCGATACACGATTCAGCGCGACGACTTTCTCGGTCAGGTCGAGGGTCGACGCATCGATTAACTTTGCCATTTCCTGCCCTCCAACTTAAAACTCGAGGCCGCCCTCACGGGCGCCGTCGGCTAATGCCTGCACTCTGCCGTGGTAAACATAGCCGCCACGGTCAAAGACAACAGTCTTTATGCCCTTGGCGCCGGCACGTTCGGCAACCGCAAGACCGACTTTCTTGGCTGCTTCGCAGTTCCCGCCGTATTCGCTGAACGCTTTTTCTGTGGTGGATGCGCTTGCGATTGTCACGCGGTTGACATCGTCAATTACCTGAGCGTAAATATTAGAAAGGCTTCTATACACACACAGGCGCGGTCTCTCCGGAGTGCCCGAGATGGCTCCGCGTACTCTGCGGTGGCGCTTGATGCGCTGCTTATTGCTATCTTTTCTGCTAACCATCGGTTACTCTCCCTTACTTCTTGCCGCCGGCCTTACCGACTTTACGGATTATGGTCTCGTCGACATACTTAATGCCTTTTCCCTTATAGGGTTCCGGCGGTCTGATTTCACGAACTTCTGCTGCAAACTGTCCTACCGCCTGCCGATCCGGTCCGCTGATGATGATTCGGTTCGGTGCCGGTACGTCAATGCTGATCCCCGGGATTTCATTAACCGTGACCTGATGCGAGTATCCAACGTTTAAGACCAGTGAATTGCCTGATTTGGCTGCTCTGTATCCAACGCCATTTACCTCAAGCTCTTTTTTAAAGCCTTCATGTACGCCTACCACCATATTGTGCACAAGCGCACGGGTCAGACCATGTAATGCATTTGCTTCTTTGGAATCGTTTTCACAGTGGACATGCACAACACCATCTTCGAGTGTGATGGAAACGAGATTATGCACCGTCATGCTCAGTTCGCCTTTAGGACCTTTTACTTTTATATTCTTTCCATCAATTGCAACCTGGCAGTCTGCCGGAACTGCAATCGGCATTTTACCAATTCTGGACATCGCTCTTCCTCCTCCTTACCAGATAAAGGCGAGGACTTCGCCGCCAATATGCTCTTCACGAGCTTTTTTATCGGTCATAACGCCCTTGGAAGTAGAAATAATCGCGATACCAAGTCCGCGCAAAACCTGGGGAAGTTCATCTGCCGGTGCATAAATACGCAGACCAGGCTTCGATACACGGCGCAGACCGCTGATTGCGCGCGTACCGTCTGCGGTATACTTTAACGCAATCTTTATCATCCCCTGCGCACCTTCGTCGACTATCTTATAATTTTTAATGTAACCTTCCTCGAGCAGGATCTGGGCGATCGCCTTTTTCATTTTAGAGGCCGGTACTTCAACCGATTCATGCTTCGCACTCCCCGCATTGCGCAAACGGGTCAGCATATCGGCGATGGGATCTGTAATATGCATTTCCTCAATCCTCCTTACCAGCTTGCCTTTTTCACACCCGGAATCTGGCCTTTGTAAGCAAGCTCACGGAAGCAGATTCTGCAGATGCCGTAATCACGAAGTTAGGCATGCGGACGGCCGCAAAGTTTGCAGCGGTTGTAGCCTCGAGTAGAGAACTTCGGCGTTCTCTGCTGCTTTAAGATCATTGATTTCTTAGCCACTTGTTCCTGCCTCCTTCTTACTCTCTTGCAAACGGAGCGCCCAAAAGCGTCAACAGCTCTTTGGCTTCTTCGTCTGTATTGGCGGTTGTGACAATGACGATATCCATCCCGCGGATTTTATCAATCTTGTCATACTCTATCTCCGGGAAAATCAGCTGCTCTTTTAAACCGAGTGCGTAATTGCCGCGCCCATCAAAGGAATTCGCGCTGATTCCACGGAAATCACGAACGCGCGGAAGTGCAACGTTAAAGAGACGATCTAAAAACTCCCACATACGGTCTGCACGCAGTGTGACCTTTACACCCACCGGCATGCCTTCACGCAGCTTAAAGTTTGCAACACTCTTACGAGCATGAGTCACTACAGGTTTTTGCCCGGAAATTGCCGTGATATCTGCAACCACTGCGTCAATCACCTTCGCATTATCACGGGCCTCGCCGCAACCTACATTAATTACCACTTTATCCAGTCTCGGAATCTGCATCGGGCTTTTGTATTCAAACTTCTTCATCAGCGCCGGTGCAACTTCTTTCTGGTACATAACTTTCATTCTTGCTGCCATATTCTTTTATCCTCCCTTACAGCTGTGCGCCGCATTTTTTACAAATGCGGGTCTTTTCGCCGGAGGCGGAAACCTCAGTCTTAATTCGGGTGGGTTTATGGCACTTCGAGCAGACAACCATCACATTGGAGGCTTCCAACGGAAGCTCCTGCTTGATGATACCGCCCTGTTCCTGCATATTGCGGGGTTTTTTATGCTTAGTGGCGATATTGACGCCCGATACGATCACGGTACCGTTTTTGGCATCGGTAGCTATAACCTTTCCACTACGGCCACGGTCTTTGCCGGCGATCACCAGAACGTTATCGTCTTTTTTGATCTTAAGCGAATTCATTTTCTGCGCCCTCCCTTAAAGAACTTCGGGGGCGAGAGACAGGATTTTCATGTAGTCGCGATCACGCAGCTCGCGGGCCACCGGTCCAAAAATACGCGTGCCTCTCGGGTTTTTATCTTCACGAATGATGACTGCAGCATTATCGTCAAACTTGACATAGCTGCCGTCTGCGCGGCGGACGCCCTGTGCAGAACGAACGATTACAGCTTTTACTACTTCGCCCTTCTTTACAACTCCGCCCGGTGCGGCCTTTCTGACAGAGGCCACGATTACATCGCCAATATTGCCGTACTTACGTACCGAACCGCCGAGCACTCGAATGCATTTCAGCTCCTTTGCTCCGGTGTTGTCGGCTACTTTCAATTTGGATTCCTGTTGAATCATGTAAGCCAGCCTCCTCCTTTAGCGTGCTTTTTCGATTATCTCGACCAGACGCCATCTCTTATCCTTAGAAAGGGGGCGAGTCTCCATAACCAATACTCGGTCGCCAATGCCGCACTCGTTCTTCTCGTCGTGCGCCTTCAGGCGATATGTGCTCTTGATAATCTTTTTATACAGCGGGTGTGCTACCCGTTCTTCGACCGCCACTACAATGGTCTTATCCATCTTGTCCGATACGACGCGGCCTACTCGAGTTTTTCGGAAAGCTCTTTCTTCCATTTAAAATACCCTCCTTATTCGGCCGTCTTTTCAGTGATAACGGTTTTTACCCGGGCAATATCACGGCGGACTTGGGTGATCTGTTTCGGATTTTCAAGCTGGTTGGTCGCATTCTGGAACCGAAGGTTGAAGAGATCTTTTTTCAGATCGTTTAACTTCACATTCAACTCTTCGAGCGACATTTCGCGGATCTCATTAGCCTTCATCTACTTCACCGCCATCCTCTTCTGCCGCATCCGCCGGCAGGTCTTCGCGTTTTACAAACTTGGTCTTGATCGGAAGCTTATATCCGGCCAAACGCAGCGCTTCACGTGCTGTCTCTTCCGGAACACCTGCGATCTCAAACATCACTCTACCCGGCTTGACAACTGCAACCCAGTATTCCGGCGAACCTTTACCGGAACCCATGCGGGTCTCAGCAGGCTTCTTCGTAATGGGCTTATCCGGGAATATCTTGATCCATACTTTACCGCCGCGGCGGGTATATCTGGTCATTGCTATACGGGCAGCTTCGATCTGATTCGAGCTGATCCACGCCGGCTCCATCGCCATGATGCCGTACTCGCCATAGGTAACCTTGTTGCCCTTGTGTGCAACACCCTTCATGCGGCCTCTTTGCTGCTTACGATATTTTACTCTCTTTGGCAGAAGCATTAGTTGTTGCCTCCTTCCGGTTTGACGGGAGCGCCTGCTGCCGGCCGCGGAGCGCGGGGAGCAGTGCCCTGCGGACGCGGGCCGCGATTAAAACCGCCCTGGCCGCCTGCACGGTTATTATTGTAACCACCGCTGCGCTGGCCACCCTGTGCGCCTGCATTATTGTTGCGGTGGCCGCCCGGTGTACGATCTCCGCCACGGTTGAAGCCGCCCTGCGAACGATCGCGATTATATCCGCCACGCTTATCGCCATCACGACGGTCACGGCGGTCACGGCGGTCACGACGGTCTGCTCTGGGCGCTTCGACGGATGTCTGCCGCGGTCCTCTCGTCAGCACTTCGCCGCGATAAATCCAAACTTTGATGCCGATACGCCCATACTGGGTCTTTGCCTCAGCAAAACCATAATCAATATCTGCACGCAAGGTCTGAAGCGGGATCGTTCCCTCGTGGTAAACTTCCGTTCTGGCAATTTCCGCGCCGCCAAGACGGCCGGATGCCCAGGTCTTTATTCCCTTGGCGCCGGCACGGGTCGCACGGCCCATTACCTGCTTCATCGCACGGCGGAAACTTACACGCTTTTCAATCTGGGCAGCAATATTTTCAGCAACCAACTGCGCATTCAGGTCGGGATTGCGGATCTCCACAATATTGACCGCTACACGCTTGCCGATCATGCCCTCAAGCTGAAGACGGAGTTTCTCAATATCTGCGCCGCCGCGCCCGATTACGATACCCGGGCGAGCGCAGTGGATGAAGATGCGGACCCGATTCGGATTGCGTTCAATTTCAATCTTCGGGATACCGGCATCATACAAAGTGTCTTTGATGAATTTACGAATTTTGAAATCTTCGACGAGAAGATCGCCGACATTCTCATTTTTTGCATACCAGCGGGAGTCCCAGTTCTGGATCACGCCCACTCGCAGTCCGTGAGGATTAACTTTCTGACCCATTGTCTGACCTCCTGCTTATTCTCTCTCGGAGAGAGCCAGCGTTATGTTCGAGGTTCTCTTCAAGATTCTGTCCGCGCTGCCGCGGGCTCTGGGCATCAGTCTCTTCATCGTCGGGCCGGGGCCTACGAAAATCTGAGAGACATACAATTTATCGACGTCCATTTCATGATTGTTCTGCGCATTTGCGATCGCGCTCTTTAACAACTTAATCAGCGGCTCGCTGGCAGCTTTACGGGTATTTACAAGGATCGCAGCGGCTTCGGAAACGTCTTTTCCACGGATAAGATCGCAGACAATTTTAACCTTTCTCGGAGTGATGCGAATCTGCTTTGCATAGGCTCTTGCTTCCATCGTAACTCCTCCTTATTTACCCGTAGTCTTGCTTCCCGCATGACCCTTAAAGGTCCGCGTGGGAGCAAACTCGCCGAGTTTATGACCAACCATGTCCTCAGTGATATAAACCGGAACATGCTTGCGACCGTCATGAACCGCAATGGTATGTCCTACAAACTCCGGAAAAATCGTGGAGGCGCGGGACCAGGTTTTTACAACCTGCTTATCGTTTGCAGCGTTCATCGCGGCGATTCTCTTGTAGAGCTCGGGCGCTACAAACGGGCCCTTTTTTATGCTTCTGCTCATTCAAATAACCTCCAATTACTTGCTGTTGCGGCGTTTAACAATGAACTTGTTGGAACGATTCTTCTTGGATCGGGTCTTGTAACCAAGTGTCGGCTTGCCCCAGGGGGTAACCGGACCTGGACGGCCGACCGGGCTCTTGCCTTCACCACCGCCGTGCGGGTGATCGACCGGGTTCATGACGCTACCGCGTACCGTCGGGCGAATGCCCATATGGCGTTTGCGGCCGGCCTTTCCGATCTGGACATTCTCATGATCCAGATTACCAACCTGACCGATCGTCGCTTTACAGTCAAGACGTACAAGACGAACTTCACCGGACGGAAGACGAACCTGCGCATAACCGTTCTCTTTTGCCATCAGCTGTGCAGCTGCGCCGGCGGAACGGACAAGCTGTGCGCCGCGGCCCGGATAGAGTTCTACGTTGTGAATAATGGTACCAACCGGAATATTCCCGATCGGAAGGGTATTGCCCGGCTTAATATCGGCCCCCGCACTAGCAAGTATACTATCTCCGCGGTTAAGGCCTACCGGTGCCAGGATATAACGGCGTTCGCCGTCTTCGTATTCAACGCGCGCAATATTTGCCGAACGGTTCGGATCGTATTCGATATACAAAACCTTCGCCGGCATATCCATCTTATCGCGTTTGAAATCGATGATTCTGTATTTTTGTCTGTTTCCGCCGCCCTGGTGACGGACGGTAATTCTGCCATAGCTGTTACGGCCGGCGTTCTTCTTATTGGTGTCCAGAAGACTCTTTTCCGGCTTTACCTTATCCAGACCCGAATTGTCCAGCGTCGTCATGTGCCGCCGCGACGGGGTCGTGGGTCTAAAGGTCTTTATCGGCATCTATCTCACTCCCTGTTCTAAAATCTGCTGAAAAACGCGCATCAGGTGAACGACTCAAAGAACTCAATGCCCTTGGAGTCAGCGGTCAACGTGACAATTGCCTTTTTCCAGGCAGCGGTACTGCCGCTGGTATAACCACGGCGACGGGTCTTGCCCTTGAAATTCATCGTGTTCACACTTGCCACTTTGACGTCGAAAATCTTTTCGACCGCTTCCTTGATTTCGATCTTATTGGCATGGCGATCGACTTCGAAGGTGTATTTCTTCTCCTGCGCGGCAGCCACCGAACGTTCCGTGACGATCGGGCGGCGAATTACATCATAAATGGATGTCATTTTCCAAACACCTCCTGGATTACATCGACGGCGGCGCGGTCTACGATGAACTTGTCGGCGTTCATAATATCATAGACATTAATGGTGTTGGCAATTGTCGTGACGACGCCGGGAATGTTGCGCGCCGAAAGAACTACATTACGGCGGACCTCAGGGGTCACGATCAGGCTCTTACACTCGCCTGCACCGACTGCGCCGAGCATGGAAACGATGTTTTTCGTCTTAATCTCTTCACAGTTGAGGTTGTCGATCACGATAATATCTTCAGCCAGAGCCTTCGAGCTGAGCGCAGAGCACAGCGCCAGGCGCTTATACTTCTTGTTCAGGCGATAGGAATAATTTCTGGGCTTCGGGGCAAATACAACGCCGCCGTGCGTCCATTGCGGGGAACGGGTCGAACCCTGACGTGCGCGGCCGGTGCCCTTTTGGCGCCACGGCTTACGGCCGCCGCCGGAAACCTCAGCGCGGGTCAGCGCACTCTGCGTGCCCTGACGGCAGTTTGCCAGATGATTCTTAACAGCAGCGTGAATTGCAACTGTGTTCGGCGTAAGGCCGAAAATGGATTCGGAAAGTTCGATTTCGCCGACGACCTTTCCGGTCATGTCATAAACATTGGCTTTAGGCATGGTTCAAACTCTCCTTTCTTTAGCGTCTAGCCGAAGCCTTCTGCGGGTTAACGCTTGCCGGCTGGGCCTGTACATTCTTAACCTTATGAGTCTTAACCGTATCTTTAATATAAACAATGCCGCCGCGCGGGCCGGGAACAGCTCCGCAGATGGCAATCAGATTTAGATCCGGGTCCACCTTCGCAACGCGCAAGTTCTGTACGGTAACCTGTTCGACACCCATATGGCCAGGCATTTTCTTACCGGGCATAACGCGGGCCGGGTCTGAGTTCGCACCCATGGAACCGACGCTGCGGTGAACCGGGCCAACGCCGTGGGTATGATTCTGAACATGCTGTCCCCAGCGCTTTACGACGCCAGCATAACCCTTACCTTTGGATATACCGGTTACATCGACGAAATCGCCTTCAGCAAATACATCTGCCAGCAGAACGTCGCCTGCATTATACGAGGCGCTGTCTTCGAGCTTAAACTCTTTGAGATACTTTTTGATGTCTTCTCCGGCGGTTTTGAGATGGCCCAGCTGCGGCTTGTTCAGCTTCTTGGCCGGTACATCTTCGAATCCCAGCTGAACCGCATCATAGCCGTCCTTCTCCGCAATTTTTTTCTGAATCACGGTGCATGGACCAGCTTCGATAACCGTTACCGGGATTACCTTGCCCTCTTCGGTGAAAATCTGGGTCATACCCACTTTTCTGCCGATGATTGCTTTCTTCATGCTTAAGTTTCCTCCTTGTGGTTATTGGTTGGCAGTGCCAACTTGACCTTGGCCGGATTTATCCGGCCGGTTGTGAACTTTCCTGTCCTCAGATCACTTTTATCTCAATATCTACGCCCGCCGGGAGATCAAGGCTCATCAGGGCCTCAACGGTCTTCTGCGAGGGGTTGGATATGTCGATCAAACGTTTATGGGTGCGGCGTTCAAACTGCTCGCGGCTGTCCTTATACTTATGAACCGCACGCAGAATGGTGACCACTTCCTTATGGGTCGGCAGCGGGATCGGGCCGGATACTGCAGATCCGGTTCGCTTGGCAGTCTCCACGATCCGCTCAGCGCTCTGGTCAATCAACTGATGATCATAGGCTTTCAGACGCACTCTGATTTTTTCCATGTTCTTTCCTTCCTGCACGTACTTTTGCTATCCGCCGGCTCGTGCTCTTCTTTTTTATTATTGTTCCCGACGGAAGATCAGTACGGCATAGAATACTGCAACCGCGCCGTGTGTTGAAAAACGATACACAATAAAAGCCGGTTACGTGCTTCAAGTTTTTCGACTGGCTTTACAAATGATAAAACGCAGGCCAAAAGCTCGGCACAGATCCCGGCTTTTTCAACCACGTGTAGGTCCGCATCCGTCTATGCGTATGCGTACGCGCGTTTTACACTATTCTAGCCGCCCGTCATACTCACCGCACTTTTGGCGGTGCGCGGACATACTCTGCCGAAGTTACCTCGTATCAATACGAGCAATCTCCAGCTTCATCGCGTTCGTGCTTTTCCGGCGCACGAATACCTTTACCTGTTTTCACAAGCTTATCTAGTATAAACCCATAAATCCATCTTGTCAATAGCTTTTTACAAGATTTTCTTATAAATTCCATCTTTTTTTTATGGCTTTTCCGTACATTCCTTACAATCCCGTACAGCAAAAGCAGCAAAAGGCAGAAGGAACCTGCTTCCTCCGCCCTTTGCTGCTATTTATTCTTCTAACCGGCTTTTTTCAATGTCAGGATGGTAATTTCCGGCGTACACATCAGCCGCAATTGCAGAATAGTCGTACCCAATCCCCGGTTTACATAAATCCTGCCGTTCCCCTCCTCGTACAAACCGGAAACATAGGTTTTCCCCAATCCGGGAAGGGCAGCCGCGCCGATAAACGGAAGCCGGACCTGTCCGCCATGTGTATGGCCGGAGAGCATCAAATCCACATCTTGCATTTGCGCAAATACATCCGGCTCATGGCATAACACAAGGTTATAATAATCCATCTGCGGCTGGTACGCTGAAGCATCCCCGGCGCCGAACATGCAATCATCCATACCGAAGACAGACAATCCGTATTCCGGGAGCTGAACGCTCTGGTTATACAGAACCTTAAACCCACCGGCGCTCAGTATTTCATCTGTGCGCCGGTGTGCAAGCGGACCATAATCGTGATTCCCCAGCACCGCATACTTCCCCAGCGGGGCTGACAGTCCCGCCAGTACCTGGATCACTTCTGCATCATCCGGCGCAGATTTTGAGTAATCGTCATAAAGATCCCCTGTGAACGCAATAAGATCCGGCTGTTCTTCGTTAATCAGCGCAACTGCATCTGCAAGCTTTTCCACGTCGAGGCCAAACCCAAGATGCGCATCGGAAAACAGAGCGATTTTCAATCCGTCTGCCGAAGCAGGCAAATCCTCTGCCGTAATTTCAACCTGCTCTACGCGGATCATTGCCGGTTCCACAAAGTGCGCCCAGGCAAAAAGCGCAGCGCCCAACACGGTTATAATCACCACAAGGGCAGTCAGTCTGTTAAAAAGTCGTTTTATCATAGATTTTCCAATCGGGCACTAATCCTGCGTTTCCTCCGAAGCCTGATCAAAGGTTTCGCGTGCCTGCACAATTGCAGCCTGATGTTCGTCATACGTCTCGGAGAAAATATGCGTCCCATTTGCACAGGCTACATAATAATAGTAAGCGGTTTCATCCGGATACAGCACCGCTGTGATCGCATCAATACCCGGATTGCAGATCGGCCCTGGCGGCAAACCGGGGTTAACATAGGTATTATACGGATTGTCTATCGAAAGATCTTCACTGGTTGGCGCACGGCCGAGAATATATTGCACTGTTGCGTCAATTTGCAGATACGGGAATGTCTGCGGGTCGTTTAGACGGTTGAAAATAACAGACGCAATCATCGGACGTTCATAATCAAGCTTTGCCTCACGTTCGATCATGGAAGCGATAATGATTACCTCTTCCATATTCAACTCCAGTTCCGTCATTCGATTTACCAGTTTATCCGTAAACCGCACTTCAAAGTTGTTCAAAAATTTTTTTACTACATTTTCCGGATCATCACCAACGTAAAACTGATAGGTGTCGGGGAACAAATACCCTTCCAGCCGGCAGACACTGTCCGCATTGGGTTGCGGAATAAAATCATAGTCAAACTCGCCATTTTCTACCGCATCCAGAAAATCCTGCGCCGTACAAACCTCTTTTTCCTCCAGTGCCGCAGCAATTTGCTCTGCTGTATACCCTTCCGGAATTGTAACCCAGACCGTTTCCCGGTATGTGGAAACGCGTGTCAGTGCTTTTTTCATTGCATTATAATCCAGGTTTGCATTAAGCTCAAACTTCCCGGTTCGAAAAGTCGGATTGGAAATATTACAGTACAGCCGGAATAACCAGGGATGGGAGATTAAACCGGCATCTTCCAGTTTCTCAGCAACCACTGCATAACTGTCCGTTTCATCAATTTCTACAACCGAAGTAACATCCGGTTTTACAAACGCAAACACCTCGTTTGCACACATGATAATAAAGGCCGCGCAGAACATGGAAACGCCCAGAATAAAAGCCGCATATAAAATCGCGGCTAAGCAGGAATACCCGAAATCATGGTGCATCCTGCGGCCGCGGCGCATTCCGCGCACCGGCTTCTGATCCGTATAATCAAGATCTTCGTCGGCTTCCGGGAACTCAATATGCTCCGCTTCCCGTTGTGCCGCAAGCTTCTCTTCCTGCCTTTGCTTTACCCATTTTTGCAGGCGCGCAAACAGGGGCACAGTTTTTGCATGTTCCCCTCTTTCCCGTCGATAATTATCCGCACGGTTTTCCACTGCACGGCTCCAACGGCGTTCATATTCCTCAAACACTTCCACTTCATCCCGGACAGGCGCATCTTTTTTCTGCTCCTCCTCGTGCGGTACTTCCGAAGCAGGAGGCAAATTTTCAGCGTCGTTGTCCTTATCCATGGCAGGAATTTGATTGTTCTGTTCATGCATCAATTCTTCTGAATTTTGATTTTTTTCATTACTCATAGACGCCTTGCCTTTCCCTTGTCACAGTGCTTACAGATAGCGAAGGACCATGGAAATAAAACGAATAACAAACACTACAACAAATAAACCGAAGCCAACCGAAAAAAACAAACGCCGCAGGTTAACCGTTGCATCCGAAGCACCCCGTTTTGCCGGGCAAAGCAATTCATCCCGCATAAGTCCTTCGTAATTCCGCAAGCTTCGATAGACACAAATAAAAAAGAAAAACAACAGGATGCAGACAAAAATGCCTGCATAATTCATAAAATTCTGATTTGCCGTCATAAGATCCCCGAGCCAGAGTGCTGCGCGGCAAGCAAAATGCACCGCCATCGCCGCGCAAAGGGAATCACACATATAGCTCATTACCGCGCTGACAGTCCCGATCAGCAGACCCGTCATCGATGCCTGGGGATAGACGTACAGCAGCGGCATGATCAGCGCAGAAAAAAACACCGCTGCAGCCGTTCCCTCCCGCTCGCACAACGGATATACCGTTCCCCGCAATAAAATTTCCTCCAATACGGCAGGGAGCAAAACCAGCGCAAAAAAAACCAAGATCGGATGTGCAGGCATCGAGTCCGCCAGCATTGGATAAAATCCACGCAGTCCCCAAAAAGATACGCCGGCAAAAATAGAAGTCAATATATTTAAAAAAACAGCAAACAGTGCGCAGCTCAGCGATACCCAAAACACAAACGGAATATAGACACGCGCAAGTTTAAACGGCCGTTTCCGAATTTTGGAACTCAGCGGACGGTAAAAACGAACCGCCATTTTTGTTCCGGCAAACGCAACAAAAATGCTCACCGCCACGCACAGGATTGCACCCGCCCCTACAGTTTCTAACAAAAAATCTTCAGCCAGCAGATAGAACACGGACACAAACAACATTGGAATAAAAACCAGCCAGCCTGCATAGGAACTCAGCCTTTTGTCCATAGAATGCCCTCCTGCGTACAAATCGCATCAACTCGACGGTCATGCCCTTCAGACGGCAAATAAGGAAACAAATATTGCGTATAGCACAATCCCACGCTTATCCCCTGCGTGTCTGCAAGCCAGCGGTCATAATATCCGCCTCCGCGGCCGAGCCGTACGCCGTCCCGAGCAAAGGCAAGTGCCGGAACTATAATCAGAGACGTATCCTGCGGTGAAACAATTTCATCAGACGTCTCCGGCTCCAAAATTCCATAACGTCCCGGATGCAGACGGGTCTGCGCATCTATACGCACCGCTTTCATTTCTCCAGCCAAACCGCTGATCGGTACAGCCACTTTCTTTCCTTCTTCAAACGCCAAAGATACCATCGCCCGTGTATCTATTTCCCAAGCCAACGGAAGATAAACAAATATACTGCGTGCCGTTTGCCACACGCTGCTGCCAACCAATGCGCACGTTATTGCAGCATCCATTTGCATATTACGGCCCATATTCCTGCGCTGTTGCAGCAGCGTTTGGCGCAGTTTTTTCTTTTCCAACATAATCTTATCCATCATAACGCCCATAATGCACGGTAACGCATATTCAAATAAGCCGGATTATAGGACTGTTTTGCTTTCCGCAGCCCTTCAAGGCCCAAATCTTCTTCCCGGTTGATATACAGGCAATCCGCTGCAAAGCGCTGAGCAAACGCCTGATTGATCATCTGATAAGCGCCTGTAACATCGGAGGCTTTTTCTATCTGTTCCAGCACGGTATCCGCGCACAGACGCGTCCCCAGCGCAAACGCGGCAATCTCCCCGTCAAGCCGCATCGCAATGCCAAACATACCAATCGCGTCCAGATTCTGCACAGCGCGGCGGACAGCATCTGCTTCATTTGCAATGCCATTTCCCGGATGAAGCACGTCCCATTGCGCGTTAAACGCCAGCACCTCTCCCGCATTGGCAGAACCTACTGCTTCAAACGAAAAGCGGCCTGCATACTGCTGAACAAAGCGGTTGATGTAATTGCGTTTGGCATGAAATTTTTTGCCGCGCAAGGTAATCAGATCCTGCGCATAATAGATATAATCGGCGTAATCCGGCTGCTGGATATAAACAAAAGCGCCCGGCAATGCCGACTCCAACTGATTTTTCTGTTCTTCGTTCAATGTAGCCAGATTCAACACATGCCCCATAGCGGCCGCATGGCGGCGGATTTTCTCAATTGCCCCCGGCAACTGCATATGCGTACAATACGGTAACTGATATGCAATACTGCCGTCGGGATACGAATACAAAATATATAAAATATCCTCATCAAGACAAAACTGCGCCGGATAGGTGTTTTCCCAAATATACAGACATGCAAAACAATGGTCGCAAATTCGATACGGCTGCGCGCGCAGCACTGGTTCCAGAAGCATTCGGTCCTCAAGCGCAACCGCTTTAAAATTCAGCATAAATTTCGATCCTTCATTCGTTGTAGGATTTCACCGCACACCGCATATTCGGAACGCATCCTGCCGCCGCAAGAGCAATCCAGCACTGTCCATCCATATCGTTTCGCGGCGAAAAGCGCGCTTTCGCGGCTCTTTTCAATATACGCGCGGGTCTCATGAATATCCAGATTCTGCCCGCGCTTGTGGATATTTTCCATCGCCAGTTCCGGCGGGACATCTAAAAACAGTACAAGATCCGGTTCCGGAAGGCCCAAAAGCCGGTATTCATACTCAAACAGCCAATCCATATATGCATCTCGATCCGAACCCGATAATTTTGCACCCTGGTGGACAGCATTGGACGTCGTATACCGCCCAGAAATAAACAATGCACCTGCATCGTAATCTGATTTCCAATTTGCAAGAAAATCGGCGCAACGATCCACCGCATAAAAAGAAGAGGCCACATAAGGAATAACCGCATTCGGATCGGATCCAAACTGGCCGGATAGATACATACGCACTAGTGCAGAAGAATCGCTGGTATATACCGGATAAGATAGTGTACGGGGTGCGAGGCCCCGTGCTTTCAGCCGTTTGTCCAGCAGGGAAAGCTGCGTGCTTTTCCCGCTCCCATCACAGCCTTCCAAAACAATAAGCCGTCCCGGCATACTTTCATCGCTCCTTCGCCTTGAATTTTTCCCGCATTTGCATGGCACGTCCGCAGCTCATCTTTCCTTCCGGGCATGGGCCGTTGATGCACGACGGACCTGCATTTGCAAACAGCGTCGGCGCCACCGAACGGACCTGAAACAGCATCTGTGTTGCAAGCTCCCGTATTTCCCATTGCGCACGCATACAGCAGCGCTGGCGGAAGAAATTTTTCAACTCGCGTGCATTCATCGTCATCACCAATTGCGTACAGCAGGCATTCGGCAGCACATAACGCGCGTCTTCTCCCACGCTTCGGCGCAGCGCAGCCACATTTGCTTTATCTTCCCGCTGGTCTTCCGGCAAAGTTTCCAGCTTCCGATCCAGCAGGATTTTCGTTATTTGATTATATGCCTCGCGTTCTTTCTCCATTATCTCTTCATAAATCGCATTTGCTTCCGGGTCCTGCGCAATCTGCGGCGGCGTCACATACGCAAATTTCCGCTCCGAAACATAACGCTGGGAGCGAACGCTGAACGAGGCGATTCGATGGCGCGTGATCTGCGCCAACAGCGAACGGGAAACACCTTCAATTGCAAACGTAAACGACGCATGTTCAATTGGGCTTTCATGGCCTATTGACGACAGCATTTCCACAAATGAAGCTGCGCTTTCACCATCAAGATTTTCCATAACCGTTTCTACCGGCCGGGCAGAATAGCAGGTTTTGGCCGCTGCAGCCACGATCTCTTCCGGCATTGGGGTATAGGCAATCAACATCACTTTCATCATTTTTCCACCTTTTTTTTTGGCTTTTTCCAGCTTTCCCGAATTACGATCCACAAAAACACCGGCAGCTTCATCATACGTCCGATTCGGGAGGGTTCCTTCAAAAGCCGGTACAGCCATTCCAGTCCCGCTTTCCGGTAAAATTCCGGCGCCCTGCGCACGGTCCCTGCAAACACATCCAGTGATCCGCCCAGGCCCAGCATCACCCGCGCGCCCGAGGCTTCCAGGTTCTGCGCCATAAAGCGTTCCTGCCTGGGGAAGCCCATACAAACCAGCACAATTTCCGCTCCTGAATCAGCAATCTTCGCCACAACGGGAGCATCGTCCGTGAAATAGCCATCCTGTGTTCCGACAACAGCAAGTCCCGGATAGTTTTGCTGCAGCTTTTGCGCCGCAGTTTCCGCAACACCCGGCTTCGCGCCAAGAAGAAATACCGTCCGTCCATGCTGCGCCGCCCAGGCAAGCAATGCTTCTCCCAATTCAATCCCCGGTATCCGCTGCAACGGCGGTGTTTTCAAAATTTTCGCCGCGTAAATGATCCCAACACCATCCGGCACACACAACCCCGCATTATTAAGCAAAGGCCGCAATGCCGGGTCCTGCCTGCAGGCATATACAAATTCGGGGTTCGGCGTAACTACATATTCCTGCCCACCCTGCTCAATCCCCTTTACCAGATGGGAAAGCGCCATGTCCGGCGTCAACGGATCAAATTCTACACCAAGGATCGATACTCGTTCCATTACTATACTCCCCGCCATTTTATCATCTTATTTATTATATCCTGCTTATCCGGCCGGGGCAAGTATTTTTTGTATGAAACGCAAAGCTTCTCTAACAGGAAAGAGCCGGACGGTATGGAATCCATACCGTCCGGCAAATCTCTTCCGATGCGCAAACCTTTTATCCCAGCTGCCGAATCCGTACAGAGGCGCTTTTCGACACATTTTTAATAAGTTTTCCCTTTACACGGCCAAGAACGGCATCTCCGCCGCCGGTAATCCGAATTTCAGCATCCTGAACTTCAAGATTGGGGCCGTAAAAGTCGCCCGAACCGGAAGTCCTGATCTTCAAGCTGTCGAGCACGCCTTCATTGATACTGAAATCGCCGGAACCGGCTGCAACCGCTTCCAACGTCCCGCTGACCGCATCCGCGCTAAAATCACCAGAACCGGAAATATGCACAATCGTGCGTCCTGTCAGGCATCCGCCATGCGCGTCGCCGGAACCGGAAATCCGAATCGACGCATCCTGTGCATCCCCGAAGCTCAGGTCCCCGGAACCGGAAACTGAATAAGTCAGGATTCCTGCATTGGCCATTTCTACGTCGCCGGAACCGGCAATATGCACTTCGCTGCGTTCAAAGTCAGGATGAATCTCCGTATCTGCGCTTCCATGAACGTTCAAGCACAGGCTTTCGCCGAGCGTAAACCCGGTTTGAATTGCCACGCGCACCTTCGGGCTGCTTCCGCGATACCCAAACCGGGAAATTGAAGGCACTTTAATATACAGAATACCATTCCTCGTTTGGCAAATGATCTGTTCAAACATAAATTCCGGCGCGCTGATTTTGGCTTCCCATACGCCCGGATGCCCCTCATCCACGACAATTTCCCCGCTTCCGGAAACTTCAATATCCAATCCGCGCAGCGTGATGTCGGAATCTGCATAAGCGCGTGTTACAATTGGCCGTCTGCCTGCATCTGGCTTGGTTGCTTTTTTGGCTGAAGCCATAGCGGAACGCACATTAGCACTGACATAACGGGACAAACTTGCCCCAAACCCAGAGTCCCCCAAAACATCCGTGATTTTCTGCTGTATTTTCTGGGATATCTCTTCCCAATTTACTTCTTCCGCCGTTGCCTTCCATTCCGTTTCCTGCGCAGTCTTCTCCCACTCCCACTGCGCTTCTTTGGTTTCCGCTTCTTCCGCAGTCTTTTCCCATTGCGCTTCTTTGCTTTCCGCTTCTTCCGCAGTCTTTTCCCATTGCGCTTCTTTGCTTTCAACCCATTCCGCAGTCTTTTCCCATTGCGCTTCTTTGCTTTCAACCCATTCCTCTGCCTCTTTGAAAACATCGTTGCTCTCTTCAAAAAATACAGACTGCTGCGTATCCTCTTCTACTGTTTTTTCATCGGCCGAATTTTCCTGCGATGTCGGCATCGGCGTGGGCGTCGGCGTCACAGCGTCGGTTTCCAAGTCTGCTTTCACCTGTTGGATTCCCAGCAATTCATCGACACTCATTTCCAATACATTTGCGATATCCGGCAGGACATAGATGTCCGGACAGCCAACCCCCGTCTCCCACTTACTTACCGCTTGCGCAGTTACATCCAGTTTCTTTGCAAGCCCTTCCTGTGTCAGGCCAATCGCCATTCGTCTTTCCCGAATCCGCAACCCGATTGCTCCAATATCCACTCTTGCACTCATATCTTTATCCTCCCTATTTTTATTTTGTTTTTGTGATCACATTTTTATTATAGGCAAAATTGTGTACAAAAGTCAATCAAATTAGCGTTGAGTTGTATTTTTACGCATCAACGATTCGTTGTATTTATGTTTTCTTTTGGAATATCAACGATGCGTTGAGTTCCGAAGCGTCATTTTTCCACTGTGTTTCTCTTTTTTCAATTCAAATTTTTTATATGCCGGATACTTGTAACAAAGTCTATTAAAACGCAAAAAATCCATTTGCAACTACAAGATGTAGGCATTGATTTTCAACAAAAAAAGCGGTATAATTTTCTATTGTTGATTGTAAGCAATTCCGGAAAATATGAGGTAAAAAGCATTGGATAAACAAATTTTTGATGAGCAGTATACCGCCCTACGCAGAGAAATCATTGAAAGCGACTATACCCGTCTCAACGACATGCAAAAAAAAGCGGTGTTCCACACGCAAGGACCGCTTCTGGTACTCGCAGGTGCAGGGTCCGGAAAAACAACGGTATTAATTAACCGGATCGCCAACCTGATTCGTTACGGGGATGGCTACCATGCCACGGAAGCACCGGAAGGCGCCGGAGAAACGGAACTGCTCGCACTAGCCGAATATATAGACAATCCAAAACCGGAAAATGCTGAACATATTCGTGCCCTTTGTGCAGTACATCCCGCAAAACCCTGGAATATTCTGGCAATTACCTTTACCAACAAAGCCGCCGAAGAGTTAAAGACCCGTCTGATGCGCGTACTCGGCGATGAAGCAAATGATATTTGGGCTTCTACCTTCCATTCTGCCTGTGTCCGCATCCTTCGCCGGGATATCGACCGTCTCGGCTTCGAGCGCAGCTTCACCATTTATAACAATGAAGAGCATTTAAATATCATAAAAGCCATTGTGCGGGAACAGAATTTAGACGACAAAATTTACGACCCGCGCGCGGTTTCCAATACAATCAGCCGAGCCAAGGATGAGCTCAAAACCCCGGTGCGTTTCGCGCGTGATCACGAGGGAGATTATCGTCTGACGAAAATCGCTCAGATTTACGCAGAATATCAACGCCGTTTGAAAGAGGCAAATGCGCTGGACTTTGACGACCTGATTTTATATACGGTCGCGCTGCTTGCCAACCACGAGGAGATCCGCAGTTATTACCAAAACAAGTTCCGCTATATTATGATCGACGAATATCAGGATACCAACCGGGCGCAGGATCAGCTCGCCCGGCTGCTGGTCGGCCCGGAATCCAACATTTGCGTGGTCGGAGACGACGACCAGTCGATTTATCGATTCCGCGGCGCAGACGTAACCAATATTCTGAACTTCGAACGGCACTTTCCGGCGCTTGCAACCATTCGTCTGGAACAGAACTATCGCTCCACCCAGCGTATTCTCGATGCCGCCAACCAGGTAATCGCCAACAATGAAGGCCGCAAAGGGAAAAACCTATGGACAGAAAACGGCGAGGGAGAAAAAATCGGCTTCTATCGCGCCCGTGATGAACAGGAAGAAGCAATGTATATTGCAAGCCATATCCTTTCGGAATACTCCAAAGGCCACACGCCGCGGGATTTTGCCGTGCTCTACCGGCTCAACGCGCAATCCAACGCGATTGAAAATGCATTCAAACGCTCGGGCATCCCTTACCGGATCGTCGGAGGTCTGCGCTTCTTCGACCGTGCTGAAATCCGCGACATTCTTTCCTATCTCTGGGTTGTCGTCAACCATTCCGACGAGCTGCGGCTGCGGCGTATTATCAACAATCCGCCACGCAAAATCAGTGCGCAGCGTGTAGAATCTGCGCTCGAAACTGCACGGGAATTTTCCGTTCCGCTGTTTGAGGTGATCGCCAATGCGCACTCTTATAACCGTTTTGACCGGGCGGCCGCGCCAATGGAAGATTTTGCACGGCTGATCGAACAGTTGCGGATTCAATCGGAAACCATGCCCTTGGACGACTTTTACGACCTGTTGATTGAAAAAACCGGTTATGTGGAAGCCCTGGAGAAAAAAGGCGATGCCGAATCTATCGGCCGGATTGAAAACGTGCGGGAATTGAAGAGCAACATTGTCGATTACGTCCGCACGCACGATACCCCGTCGCTGGAAGGATTTTTGGAAGAAACCGCGCTGTTTACCGACATCGACCGATACGACGCCGGTGCAGATGCAGTGGTCATGATGACACTGCATGCGGCAAAGGGCCTGGAATTCCCGGTTGTGTTCCTTTGCGGGATGGAAGAGGGAATTTTCCCCGGCGTCCGCTCCCTCGACGATCCCGGCGCGCTGGAGGAAGAACGGCGGCTATGTTATGTAGGCATTACCCGTGCGGAAAAACAGCTCTATCTCAGCTGTACCCGTCAGCGTATGATCTTTGGCCGGACAGCCTATAACCGTATGTCCCGGTTTATCGAAGAGATCCCGGAAACCCTGCTGAACGGAACGGTACATCCCCACCGGGATGAATCAGAAGACGCAGCGGCAGCCCGGCCGGCGGCAGCTGCACGCCGCAGGCCTGCTTATCAGCCTCCGGCAAGCTTTACCAATTCCATCCTGGAGAAACATACCGAATCAAAAACGCCGGTACTCTATCGGATCGGTTCCATCGTTTCCCATCAGGCTTTCGGCACCGGACGCGTCACCGAGATGGCGCCCATGGGCGGCGATATGCTGCTGACGATTGAATTCGACCGGGCGGGAAAACGCCGCATTATGGCGAATACTGCTTCCCGCTTTATGAAGCTAGTCCAGACAGATGCGCCGTAAGATGCACTTTATACCCCCTTTGGAACTTAATCTGGAATCTGCTTTCTTGCAGAAACATGTAGAAAAGAAGTAAAAATCTGAAAATATTTAAAAAAACTCTTGCAAATCGCTTTTGTTTGTGTTAAAATATTTTCACTTATGTATTAACAAGAGGTGCTTTGAATAATGGAAACTTTGAATACGATTCTCACTATCATCCAGGTAATTCTTGCGCTGGGCGTGACGGCTCTGATCCTTATGCAGCAGGGTAAGCGTGCTGGCCTATCTGGAGCCATCGGCGGTGGCGCAGAAACTTTCTTTGGAAAAAACAAAGCAAACTCAATGGATGCAAAACTCAATAAAATCACCATCGTACTAGCAATTATTTTGTGCGTTACCACACTACTTTTAAATATTATTAAATAAAAAATGAAATATCAAAAGTCCTGCAAGATTTGGCTTGCAGGACTTTATTTTTATTGTTTCAACCCTTTCTTCCTTCCTATGCAAATCAGATAGCGCAACGGCCGTTGCAAACAGGCACACCATACGCATAGGTAAAAACCACACAGTGCAACCCAACACCTATACTTCTTTCACAGAGGCTTTGATTTGATTTTCGCCCAGGTACGCGGATAGGCCGGCGGAGTCATGTCGATTTTCTCAATCAAAACAATACAGCGCACCGCCATTTCACCGGGAATAGCATAGGCATATGGGGTCAAGATCCGCCCTCCAAGCATGGATACCGCATGACGGGAAGCAGCGATTTCTTCAGATGCATTTGCCTTATAGGCTGCAAAAACGCCGCCGATTTTTACAAACGGAAGGCATAGCTCACAAAGCAGCGGGAGCGACGCTACTGCACGGGCGGTTACCACATCAAACTGTTCCCGAAGTTCCCCTTGCGCCAATTCTTCTGCGCGTCCTGCATAAAAATCCGCTTTTACATCGAGCTCATTACAGGTTTGCTCCACAAAGGCAAGCTTTTTTGCAGTTGAATCCAGCATAGATACCTGGGACTCCGGTTCATACAGCGCTAGTATCGCGCCGGGTATTCCGCCGCCGGTACCGACATCCAACACGCGTTTCCCTGCCAGATTCAGGCAAGCAAAAAGTCCCAGCGCATCCAGCGCGTGCAGGCGCACCGCGGCATCCGGGTCCCGGATTGCGCTGAGGTTCATCACGCGGTTCTTTTCCAGCATCCGAGTAAGATATTCCGCAATTTGGATGACACCCGGACGCTGTGCATCCAGTCCCATCCGTTGCAGACCTTCCCGCAAAAGCATCAGGATTTGTTCATTCATCCATTCTTGCCTCCTTGCCATGTGCTGAAAGCCAGATCATCAATGCACTGATATCCGCCGGGCTAACACCCGAAATCCGGGAAGCCTGTCCAAAATTATCCGGCTGAATCTGCGCAAGCTTTTGTCTGGCTTCCAAACGGAGTACCTCAATCCGAGAATAATCCAGACCTTTTGGAATCTTACGGTTTTCCATCTTTTTAAACTGTTCAATTTGTGCTTGCTGGCGCCGGATATACCCTTCATAACGGATGGATATATCCACCGCTTCCTGGATATCCTCTGAAAGCGCGGGCCGCTGCGGGTCCAACGGTGCAAGCGCCGCATATCCAAGCTCCGGCCGGCGAACCAGTTCCGTCATTGGCATCCCGGTCTTCAGGCGCGCGGAGCCATGCGCATCCATCAGCGCATCCGAAGCCGGACCGGGCGCCACAATTACCTTGCCCAGCCGCGCAATTTCCGCATCAACGCTCCTGTATTTTTCCAATACCTGCGCATGCCGCTCAGGACTGACCAAACCGGCGCGCAGTCCAATGCCGCTCAGGCGGAGATCTGCGTTGTCCTGGCGCAGCACCAGCCGATATTCCGAACGCGAAGTCATCATTCGATACGGTTCCTGCGTCCCCTTTGTCACCAGGTCATCAATCAAAGTACCGATATATGCCTGGGAACGGTCCAGGATAACCGGTTCCTTCTTTAGTATTTTCAAAGCGGCATTAAGTCCTGCAATCAATCCCTGCGCCGCAGCTTCTTCATAACCCGAGCTGCCGTTAAACTGCCCGGCGCCATAGAGGCCCGGGATTTTTTTACACTCGAGCGTCGGTGCAAGCTGGGTCGGGTCTACACAGTCGTATTCTATCGCATAGGCGGGCCGCATGATTTCCGCGTTCTCCAGCCCCGGCAGCGTATGCAGCATTTCAATCTGGACATCTTCCGGCATAGAGGAAGAAAAGCCCTGAATGTACATTTCCTTCGTCGTCAAACCACAGGGCTCGACAAACAGATTATGATGATCGTGCGAAGCAAACCGCACAATTTTATCCTCGATGGACGGACAGTAACGAGGTCCGACACCTTCAATCGTGCCGGAATACAGCGGGGAACGATGCAGATTCCGACGAATTACCGCATGGGTTTGCGCATTGGTCGCCGTCATATAGCATACCGCGCGATTGTGCGGCGGTATTTTGGTATCAAACGAAAACGGGACTACTTTTTCATCCCCGGGCTGTAACTGCATTTTTGAATAGTCGAGCGATCGGGCATTAACACGCATCGGGGTTCCCGTTTTAAACCGGCGCAGATGCAGGCCAAGCCCGATCAGGCTTTCCGTCAGTCTGGTAGCCGCAAACATCCCATCCGGTCCGCCATCATATATACAGTCTCCGATAATAATCCGGCCGCGCAGATAGGTCCCCGTGCAAACGATAGCCGCGCGGCAGGAATAAATACCGTCGAGATGGGTTTTTACGCCGCTGACCGCACCATTCTCCGTTAGAATCTCGCAAATTTCCGCCTGTACAAGCTCGAGATTCTCCTGATCTTCCAAAATTCCCTTCATATGGATACGGTACATAGCACGGTCTGCCTGAGCGCGGAGGGAATGGACGGCCGGGCCTTTTCCGCGGTTGAGCATGCGGTACTGGATGCAGCAGGCATCCGCCGCACGGCCCATTTCACCGCCTAGTGCATCGATTTCACGCACCAGATGTCCTTTTGCCGTACCCCCGATTGCCGGATTGCAGGGCATATTCCCTACCGCATCGAGGTTAATTGTAAAACAGATTGTATGCAGACCAAGCCGTGCGCTGGCAAGCGCCGCCTCAATTCCGGCATGTCCTGCCCCAATAACGGCTACATCACAATCCTTAATATAGTGTTCCATATCCCTTTTCCTTTTTCTATTTTCCTACACAAAAACGGGAAAAAATTCCATCAATGATTTCCTGCGATGCGCTATGGCCTGTAATTTCACCCAATGCCTCACAAGCCTCTTCAATGTCTGTGCAAACCACATCCGCCGTCAACATCCGCGCAGCTTCACGCGCACGCCGGACTGCCGCAAGTGCACGGCGAATGGCGTCTTTCTGCCGCGGATTGCTTAAATAGCTTTCCCCCGGAATCTGCGTCTGGCCAAACGTCTCGACAAGTGCACGGCACAGTGCATCCACACCTTCGCCGGTTTTCGCAGATACCGTGAAGCGCTTAAAATCCGAATCAGGCAGACGGCTTATATCCATCTGCTGCGGAAGATCCGACTTATTAAGGACGAGAAAGACGTGTTTGCCCGTCAGTTCTTTCAAAAGAGACTCATCTTGCGCGGTCAAGGGTTGGGATACATCCAACACCGCAAGCACTGCTGCCGCCTGATCCAATGCCTGTCGCGCACGTTCAATCCCGATCCGCTCTACCACGTCCTCGCTTTCCCGTAATCCGGCAGTATCGGAAAACACAAAGGCAAGGCCCGAAAGCGTTGCCGTCTGTTCCACAATATCCCGGGTTGTCCCCGGAATATCCGTTACAATCGAACGGTCGAATCCAACAATAGCATTCATAAGCGAGGATTTTCCTGCATTCGGACGACCGCAAATGGCAATTGGAACGCCATTCTTCAGCATTGCACCGCGTGCATAACTCTTATACAATTGAAAAAGGGTTTGCTCCGTCTGTCCCAGCGCTTCCTCCGCCTGTTCCAGTTCCAGTTCCGGCACTTCTTCGTCCGGAAAATCCATCATCGCCGAAAATTGTGTTGCCATATCAAGCAAAGCGCCCCGGATTGCTGCCAGTTTTTTACCCAGCACACCGGAAAGCTGTGCTGCTGCGTTTTCCGCTGCGGCACGGGTGCGGCTTTCTATTAGATCAATCACTGCTTCGGATTGGGTCAGATCCATACGCCCGTTTAAAAAAGCCCTGCGCGTAAATTCTCCTGCTTCCGCCTGCCGGGCGCCAGCTGCAAACAGCGTATCCAAGACCGCCGCAACGACACCTGGTGAACCGTGCGTATAAATTTCTGCACAATCCTCTCCTGTATACGAATGCGGACAAGGCATTTTTACCGCCATTGCTTCGTCAATTTTTGCGCCGTCCGGCGCCAGCGCAGCACCCAGGCATAGCTTACGCGCCTGCATAGAGCCTTTTGGGACAAATGCTTTTTCCAATACCGAAAAAGCCTGTGCGCCGCTGATGCGGATGATTGCAATCGCACTGGGAATCGGCGGCGTTGCAGCAGCGGCGATGGTATCCAAAACCATCTGCTGACGCATTTTATTCCTCCTTGTTATCGAAAAGGGCGGACAACTCTGTCCGCCCTTTGTATTGCTTTATTCTTCTTCCACGCTCGGGATCGCTTCGCCTTTCGGCGGATCTACCGGGCGATTCCCTCCACGGGGACGATTCCGACCGGGGCGCCCGCCGGCTAATGCGACAACCACACGGCGATTCGGCTCATTCCCAAGCGAATAAGTCGTGATTCCCTTGACATTTTGCAATTCCGCATGAATCACGCGACGCTCATTGGCATTCATCGGTTCCAGCGTTACATTCTTCTTATATTTCAAAACACGTGCGGCAACCTTATGCGACAGTGTCTTTAAAGACTCTTCGCGTTTCTTTCGATAATTTTCCGTGTCCACATTCACACGCACATGTTCTGTTTCGTCCCGATTGGTCACAATGGAAGCCAGATACTGCAACGCATTGAGCGTATCTCCACGGCGGCCGATGACCACGCCAAGATTCTCGCCGGTTATATTGGCGTTTACCGTCCCTTCTTCATCGACAATGCACTCGACATATCCGGTTACGCCCATATGATGCATCATACCTTCCAAAAAGGTTTTCACACATTCAGCAGGTTTATATTTATAGCTAACACGAACTTTTGCATCCACACTTCCGATCCCGAAAAAACCACTTTTCCCTTTTTCCAAAAGTTCGACGTCCACATCTGCCTCCGTTATTTCCGGATTCAGCTGCCAAAGTTCACGCATTGCGGCCAGAACCGCTTCGTCTCTGGTTTTAGCGCTTTTTTCTATTTTTGTTACCATTTGGCTTATCAACCTCCTCCAAAGGAGTTTTGGGATTCTTCTTTACAATGTACGTCATCAGAAATTCCTGCAAAATACCGATCAGGTTACCGGCAATCCAATAAATTGCAAGTCCGGCCGGAAGTGTGAAGCCGATCCACAGAGACATCAGCGGCATCAGCCAGGTCATCATTTTATTCTGACTCTCTGCCGGCGCTTTTTGTCCAGTGGCCTTTTCCTGAAGCCAACGGGTTACATACATTAGAAGATAAGATGTCCCCGCCGAAATAATCGGCAGGAAAAACAGGGCATTAAAAACCTGGAAATTCGGCGTGGCGCCCAAATTCATCCCAAGAAACGACAAATCCATGGGGTAAATTTTGTCGGAAATGCTGCTCACCGCTTCATAATTATCAGAGATCGCGCGAACCAGAGCCATTTCCGAAGTATTTGCAGATACTGCAACGTCGCCGACCTTTGCGCCGATTTCAATCAGCTTTTCCCGTACCAGCCCGATTTCCGCTGAGGTCAGACGCATCAAATAACGCAGCGGCTGGCTGATCGGCCAATACAGCGCAAACATCAGCGGCAGCGTAATCAGGGATGTCAGGCATCCGCCCATCGGACTGATGTTCTCTTTTTTATAGAGCGCCATCATTTCAATGGACTGTTTGTTTTTGTCATTGGGATATTTTTTTTCAATTTCTTTGATTTTTGGTTGCAACGCCTGCATTCTCAGCATGCTGCGTTTACTCTTGATATTAAACGGCAGCAAAATCATACGCGTAATCAAGCAGAAGAGAATTAGCGCAAGACCGAAATTACCACACCATCCATAAATCCAGTCAAGAATCCAGGCAAACGGGCGTACCAAAATGATCGAAAATATGCTTTCCGATTCTCCAGCACTGTTTGTAACACAGCCCGTCAGTGAGGTCGCGATCAGCAAGACAGCAAGCACAACGACAACGATTGCGCGGGTTTTAGTTTTTTGAAAAGACTTTGGCATCTGATGCCTCCTTTTATGGAACACCCGCAGCGAAATGCCCGGCTACTTCAGCGGGTCGTAGCCTCCCGGATGAAATGGGTTACATTTGAGTATACGCTTTAAGGCGAGCCATCCGCCTTTCCTTACACCGTATTTGCTCACCGCTTCATATGCATACTCCGAACAAGTCGGAGTGAAGCGGCACGTGGGATATCTTTTAAGGCCGGAAAGATGCTTTCGATAAAACCCGATCAACCATAAAACCGCACGGCGAGGAGCTTGTTTCATCCTACTTCACCATACAGCAAGCCAAGCTTACCACATAAATTCAACAGCGAGGTTTCAATATCCCGGTAAGCCGCCGCCGCCGCACGCACACGTGCTACAACAATGATATCGTAACCCGGCCGAATCCGTCTTTCTGACAGACGATATGCCTCCCGGATTCGGCGGCGCACCCGATTGCGGCAAACCGCTTTTCCGACTTTCGTCCCAACGCTGATGCCAAGCCGACTTTCTCCCCGGCGGTTTTTACGGCAGTATACTACCAGATATGGATCTACCGACGATTTTCCTGAGCGATACAGGCTCTTAAAATCCCTATTTCTTTTTATTGAAACGGTATAACGCATAAAACCCTCCCCGGGCTTTCCCGGTTTCGGGAATCAGTAAGACAGACGTGCTCTGCCCTTAGCACGGCGGCGGGCCAATACCTTACGGCCGTTCTTCGTTGCCATTCTCTTGCGGAAGCCGTGCTCGCGGCTACGCTGACGCTTTTTGGGCTGATAGGTTCTAAGCATCTTCGTTCCTCCCATAAATCTTATGTTGGCACGGCACTTTAGACGCAAAACGCCCACGACCATGCGTCCACCATTATATAACAAAATGTTTCGCCGTGTCAACTAAATTTTAGAAAAACAGCAGGGTTTGTTTTTTTATTCTCTGGTTTTCCATGTTCCTACCGGCCAGCGTCACAATTTTTCTTACTTTTTTATGGGATTATGCGGCATGCTGTGTTACAATAGAGAAAAAGGCAAAAAAGAAGGGCTCGCTTTATGGACTGGATTTATGCAGATTACGCGGCAACTACCCCGCTGATTCCCCAAGCATTTGAAAGCATGCTGCCCTGGCTGCAGCAGCGTTTTGGAAATGCTTCTTCTCTTCATCGTGCTGGTACACAAGCACGCAAGGCAGTAGAAAACGCCCGCAGAACCATTGCCGCTGTACTCGCAGCGCGATGCGATGAGATTTTCTTTACTTCAGGGGGTACAGAAAGCAACGTAAGCGCTATTCGCGGCGTCTTGGACGCCGGTGGAGCAAAACGCCTTGCCTGCTCTGCCATTGAACATCATAGCGTGCTGCATACGTTGGATGATTTGCACGCACGCGGCGTTGCCACACAAACCTTGATTCCGGACGGATCCGGGCTGCTGGATCCGGATACAATCGCGGAGAAAGTCGATTCCGATACGCTTGTTAGTGTCCACTACGCCAACAATGAAATCGGAACAGTGGAGCCAATTGCGCAAATTGCAAAACAAGTCCATGCACGCGGCGGGCTGTTCCACTGCGACTGTGTCCAGGCGGCAGGCCATCTCCCGCTCGATCTGGAAAACTGTGGCGCTGATTTGGCCAGCTTTTCCGCGCATAAATTCGGCGGACCGAAAGGCGTCGGCATTCTATACATCCGGCGTGGTACGCCCTGGCATGCCTTGCTGACCGGCGGGGCGCAGGAATGGGGAAAGCGTGCGGGAACAGAAAATGTTGCCGGCATTGTCGGTATGGCAAAGGCGTTGGAATTGTCCTGTTGTGAAATCGACAGCGAAGCTTCCCGGCTGCGCGAACTGCGCGCACAGCTTGAAAAAGGTGTTGCCGGCATTGCATGCGTACGTAATAATGTAACGGCAGCCACGACGTTGCCCGGAATTGCAAATTTCTCCTTTTCCATGATTGAAGGAGAAAACATTGCTACGCTGATGGATCAGAAGGGGATCGCCGTTTCCCCCGGCTCTGCCTGTGCGGCAGGATTGCACGAACCTTCCCATGTCCTGCGTGCGATTGGGCTCCCGCCCGATGTTGCACTTGGCGCTGTCCGCATCAGCCTTGGAAGAGAGTCCAAAGCTTCGGATATCCCAAAAATCGTTCAGGCCTTGACACAAACCGCTGCTTTCCTGCGCTTTCTTCAGCCTGCATGGCGGGATAGGGCACAGCATAAGCAGGAATAATTTGGCCTTCCGCTTTCTATACGCAGAATATAGATACGGAAAATCCGCGCCGGACAGCAGCTTTCATGCCGTCCGGTTTTTCTTTTGCACCGTCCCCGTAAAGGCAAAAAAAGGCTTGACAAAGATAAATGCCGCATTTATAATGTCAGTCGGCTAACAATTAGTAGGCTAACATTTTTACGGGGGAGGTATTATGGGAAGAGACGAACACATCGGGTTTCATCTGCGTACCGCCGACGTTTTGGCCAAGCGCTTCCGTGAATCGCTGGGAGAACTGAACCCTGTCGAACGGCTCACCGGTTTACAAGGCTGGGTTGTTGGTTATTTATACGAACACCGGGACGCAGATGTATTCCAACGGGATTTGGAAAGCGTCTTTTCCGTTCGTCGTTCTACTATGACCAACATACTGCAATTGATGGAAAAAAACGGATATATAAAGCGTGAAAGTGTTTACCACGATGCCCGCTTGAAAAAAATTATCCTTTTACCCAAAGCAATTTCCAGTCATGAGTATGTAATGCAAACCATTCGGGAAACCGAACGGAAAATTGCCGAAGGTTTGACGCAGGAAGAAATCGACACTTTTCTACATATTATCAAAAAAATCGAAAAAAACCTGGATACCAAACATTATCAGGATGGAGGTACGCTATGATCAAACGCCTTGCCCAATGTATTCGAGAATACAAAACCTATGCCATTCTCGCCCCTATTTCGATCATTTTGGAAGTCGTGATGGAGGTTTTAATCCCCATGTTGATGGCAAAACTGATCGACTACGGAATTGAACCGGGTAATATGTCTTATATCCTTAAAATGGGAGCAGTTCTTGTCGTTTGTGCGCTGTTTTCCATGTTTTTCGGAGCTTTTGCCGCCTGGAGTTCTTCGCGTGCATCAGCTGGTTTTGCAAAAAATGTCCGTCATGACCTGTTCCATAAAGTCCAGACATTTTCCTTTTCCAATATTGATAAATTCAGCCCGGCCAGTATTGTCACGCGTCTGACCACGGACGTTACGCGCGTACAGATGGCATTTATGATGCTGATCCGTATGGCGCTGCGCAGTCCGTTTATGCTCTTATTTTCTCTGTTGATGTCTTTTACCATCAATGTCAAGCTTTCCCTGATCTTTTTGATCTGCGTCCCGATTCTTGCTTTCGGGCTTTGCTATGTCAGCCTTACCACGCATCCGATTTTCCGAAAAGTTTTTGAAACTTACGACAAACTTAACCTCATTGTACAGGAAAATCTGCGTGGAATCCGCGTCGTAAAAAGTTTCGTCCGCGAAGACCATGAAATTCAAAAATTCAATGGCGTATCCAATGAGATTTATACTGGATTTACCCGTGCGCAACGCCGTATGGCGACCATTAATCCTTTGATGCAGTTTTCCATGTACTTGTGTACGCTCCTCCTCTCCTGGTTCGGTGCAAAGCTGATTATCAGTTCGGGCGGTTCCGATCTCTCCACCGGCGATCTGACCAGTATTATCAGCTATGCCGGGCAGATCCTGTCCAGTCTGATGATGGTTTCCATGTTCCTCATTCAGATGATCATGTCCCGCGCTTCCGCAGCACGTATTTGCGAAATCTTCGATGAGCAGCCGGATATCCAGAATCCGGCTTCGGCTGTGACGGAGGTTAAAGACGGCAGCATCCAGTTTGAAAACGTCAACTTTTCGTATGGTAAAAAATCGGAAAATCTGGTACTCAAAAATATCAATCTGGATATCCGCCCCGGGCAGACCATTGGTATCCTTGGCGGAACCGGTTCTTCCAAGTCTTCGCTTGTACAGTTAATCCCTCGCTTATATGATGCGACTGAAGGCGTTGTCCGGGTCGGCGGTATTGACGTACGTGAATACGACATTCGCACATTGCGCGAAGCGGTCGCTATGGTCCTGCAGAAAAATGAGCTCTTCTCCGGCACAATTCGCGATAATATCCGTTGGGGAAATATGGATGCTTCCGATGCGGACATCGTACGGGTATGCCGGCTGGCACAGGCCGACGGTTTTATCCGCGAAATGCCGGATGGCTATGATACCATGATTGAACAGGGCGGCACCAATGTTTCCGGCGGTCAGAAGCAGCGTCTGTGTATTGCAAGAGCCCTTTTGAAACAGCCAAAAATTTTGATCCTTGACGATTCTACCAGTGCTGTCGATACCCGTACAGATGCATTAATTCAGCATGCATTTGCCGAAGAAATTCCCAATACCACCAAAATTATTATTGCTCAGCGTGTCTCCTCCATTCAGCATGCCGATCATATTATTGTAATGGACAACGGCTACATAAATGGATACGGTACACATGAGGAACTTTTGAAAAACAATGAAATATACCGTGAGGTATATGAATCGCAGCTGAAAGGAATGGGGGATTATGATGAATAACCAAACCAAGAAGAAAATGCCCGCACCTTCGGCGGCAGGAAACGCAACAACCCAGCCTCGACGTGCAATGGGAAATGTTGGCGCCGGTGCGGCAAAGGCCCAGCAGATGCGCGGCGGCGGACGTGGTCCCGGCGGCCCGCGCAGGGGTGGCGGTCCGCGTGCAAAACTGAGCAATCCAAAGCAAACATCTATACGGCTGGCCAAAATCGTGATTTTGCCTTATTGGCCACTATGGATTCTCATTATTGCCTGCACGATATTATCTGCGTTTGCCAGCTCCAAAAGTGCGCTGTTCTTAGGCGATCTGATTGATGATTATATCCTGCCGTTGATGAAAGATGCGAATCCCGTGTTTACCGGCATCGCAAAAGCCATTGGAAATATGGCAATTATCTATTTGATCGGCATCGTTGCTACGTATTCTCAAGCTCTAATCATGGTTTCGGTCTCTCAAGGCTGTATGCGCAATATGCGAAACCGGATGTTTTCCCATATGCAAAGCCTTCCGATTAAATATTTCGATACCAATACCTTCGGGGATGTCATGAGCCGTTATACCAACGATGTTGAAACGTTGAACATGCTGATTTCCAATTCCCTTCCCAACCTGATTTCCTCATTTATGACCATTTTGATTGTCTTTGTCTCCATGATTACACTATCGATCTGGTTGACACTTTTAGCGTTGGTTTTTGTTTTTGGAATGATGCTGATAACGTCCAAACTTGGCGGCCGCAGTGCAGGATATTTTACTCTACAGCAGCAGGCGCTCGGTTCGGTCAATGGATTTATTGAGGAAATCGTTACAGGCCAGAAAGTCGTTAAGGTCTTCTGTCACGAGGATACCTGTAGAGATGAGTTCGATATCCGCAACGAAGAGCTGTGCGAAAGCGCCATGCGTGCAAACTCCATTTCTAATATGATGGGCCCGATTATGGCCAACCTTGGGCACCTGCAATATGTGGTTATTGCCATTGTCGGCGGTGCATTGGCTATTTCCGGCATCGGCGGCCTGACGCTTGGAAACATTGTGGCTTTTCTACAGCTTTCCCGCAACTTCGGCATGCCTGTCCAGCAAATTTCCATGCAGGTCAACGCAATTGTCCAGGCACTGGCGGGCGCCGAACGTATCTTCAAGCTTATGGACGAAGAGCCTGAAAAAGATGAAGGCTATGTTACTCTTGTCAATGCCAAATACGATGAAAATGGTGAGCTGACCGAATCGGATACCCGTACCGGAATTTGGGCATGGCGGCATCCGCATCACGACGGTACACTGACCTATAAAAAGTTGGAGGGGAAGGTTACCTTTACCAATGTGGACTTCTCCTATGTCCCGGAAAAACAGATTCTCTATGATATCACCCTTTATGCAAAGCCCGGACAAAAAGTCGCCTTCGTCGGTGCTACCGGGGCTGGAAAAACTACCATAACCAATTTAATTAATCGTTTCTACGATATCGAAGACGGTAAAATCCGCTATGACGATATCAACATTAACAAAATTAAAAAGCCCGACCTGCGCCGCAGTCTTGGTATCGTTTTACAGGACGTAAACCTCTTTACCGGCACAGTACGCGATAACATTCGTTACGGCAAACTGGATGCAACGGATGAAGAAGTAATCCATGCAGCAAAGCTGGCCAACGCGCATAACTTTATCACCATGCTGCCGGATGGATATGATACGATGCTGGAAGGCGACGGTTCCGGTCTGTCCCAGGGGCAGCGCCAACTGATTTCTATCGCGCGCGCAGCCGTCGCAGATCCGCCTGTTATGATCCTCGATGAAGCAACCTCTTCGATTGATACACGTACGGAATTACTGGTTCAAAAAGGTATGGACAGTCTGATGGAAGGCCGTACGGTCTTTGTTATTGCGCACCGGTTGTCTACCGTCCAAAATTCGAACGTAATTATGGTTTTGGAACTCGGCCATATTATCGAGCGCGGCACCCATGAACAGCTGATTGAACAGGGCGGTACTTATTATCAGCTCTATACCGGCTCCCTCAAACAGTCCGAATAAAAAGTTTCCATTCCCAAACGCAGCAGCAGGTCTGAAAATCTGACGTTTACGGGCCTGTAGCCGACGTTTTCGTATTATAATTTCAGATCACAAAGTGAAAAATCCCATTTTGAAAGGTGAACAACGTTTCAAAATGGGGTTTTTTATTGCCTCTTGACAGATTCTTATCCATGGTTTATAATATCGTTAATCGATATTGAGAAACGATATTGGAGATGCTACAATGCCCAAAAAAATGCTGGACAATTTAACGGAATCGATGTTCTATGTCCTGCTGGCATTCCGACGGGGAGAAATGTGCGGGACCGATATTTCGGAACATATCCGGAATCTGACACAAGAGCGCGTAATCCTCGGACCGGGTACTTTATACACCATTTTAGGGAAGTTTGAAAACGAAGGGTTAATCGAGGAAACCGAAGTATCCGGGCGCAAACGCACTTACAAAATTACACCGCATGGGCAAAGCCTGTTCGAGGAAGAATTGACGCGTTTAAAAACCTGTGTTGCAGACGCTGTCAAGGAGGGATTTTAATGGGAAAAACATGTTATCAGCTGGTACCATTTGAACTGTACGAAGTGGAAAACCTGGAAAGCTGGCTGTCGTCTTTATCAGAGCGCGGGTTAATCCCCATTCGAGTTTACCATTCTCCGCTCTTGGTCAAGTGTGAAAAAAGCCAACCCGGTGTCTGCCGGGTCCGCTTGGAACCTGCGGGGAAGCATGAAGAAGATCCTCCCGATGCGCTTTGCGAACTCTATGAAGCGGCTGGTTGGGAATATATTGGTACATTCGGACGGATGTTCCATACATTTCGCACACTGGACAGCGCTGCGCCGGAACCGCATTCCGATCCGGACCTTTACGCCCAGGTGATCCGCCGTACCACACACCGCGTGATCCGGGAATTTATACTGAGCAATACGCTTTTTTTCGGCTTACTGACTTTGATTTTGGTACTTACGTTTTCTTTCGAACATCCGTTACTCAGTTTTTTAGAGAGCGGATTCTGGCGTGTGCTTTATGTCGCCATTCTGGTTCTTCTCGGATTTCTGGTGGAGCTGCGGCAATTGTGCAGCGTCCTTTCCTTTCGGCACCGGCTGAAAAAAGGTCTCCCGCCCCGCCGCAACCAGCATTTTTCCATATGGAAGCTGACGCTGCGCCGGATCGCGACCTGCCTTGTGATTCTTCTATCCATTTCCTGGTATATCTTTTTATTCGCAAGCATCGGCCGTTCCGATACGCATACAATTGCGCAGGATGAAGTGCTTCCCTTCCCCTTATTAAGTACGCTCTCTCCGGAAGCACAACCCGGCGGATTTTATATGAATGGCTCTGATTTCGCAAATTATGTAAGTATTACGCGCGATATTATTGTTCCCTTATCCTATGACCTTACCCAAAGCGATATGGATGCGGATATTGAGTTGAACGTCGATTGCTACCTGTGCTCCATTCCCGCGCTGAATATTCAACTGGCACAGGAACTGACGCCGGAATCGGCCCCGGAAGGCGAACTTCTCTGGTCCAACGGCGAATTTTATATCCGTTATTATACCACGCCGGCCACCTATAATGCAGGCACTGTCCAGTGTCTGATCCTATGCACGGCCCAGCGCGCAGCGTTTATCCGATATCAGGGAAAAGCCGATTTGCGTCAATATGCGGCAGCATTTGCCGGTTTAGAAGAAAAGGAGAGTCTATGATACGAAAAGTTACCCCTTCTGACAAAACCGCTTTTTTGGAAATGACCCATGCGTTCTACACAAGCAACGCGGTTTTGCATCCGATCCCAGAATCTTACCACGAGGCCATCTGGCAGGAACTAATGCGTTCGCAGGAGTTTGCTGAGTGTTATTTTATTGAATGCGACGGCCAAACAGCCGGTTACATGCTTTTAAGTTATATGTTTTCCCATGAATGCGGCGGTACAGTGGCTTGGCTGGAAGAAATCTATATCCAGCCGGCCTTCCAACGCCGCGGTCTTGGGCACGCCTGTTTTGCCTATCTTAAGGATCATATCGAACCGCGTGTACAGCGTATCCGTCTGGAAATCGAACCGGATAATGATGGCGCAATGCGTCTGTATAAAGCAATGGGATACGAATTACTTCCCTATCTGCAAATGGTAAAAGACCCGGAAAAACCACTTGACCGGCAATAAAAGCAGCGTTATACTGGAGCTGCAAAAGGAGGGCGCCGGCAATGGATACCAGAATAGAATTTCTGTGGAAAGATCGAAAAAGGATTTTGGGCATGCCCCTTACCTTTACCCGTTACTCGTTGTCCGAAGACCGATTGTTTTTAAAAAAAGGATTGCTGAACCTGCATTTTGAAGAGATTTTACTATACCGGGTACGAGATATCGGGCTAAAAATGACCCTATGGCAACGTCTTTTCAGCGTCGGCACGGTAGTTGTATTTTCCTCCGACCAGACTACGCCGCGTTTTGAACTGCAAAATATTCGCAACCCGGTCGAAGTTAAAGAGCTTCTTCACCACCAAGTAGAAGAAATGAAAATTTCCAGAAAAATTCGGATAAATGAATTAATGAATGAAGAAGATCCAGATGATGAGCCGGCTGATGATTGGGAATAGAATGCCGCCAACCATTTGCTGTCTCCTATGAATCCAAAAAGGCGGAAAGCTTATTGCTTTCCGCCTTTTTCCTGAACCATTTTACCCGCGAAACCGGGCAGACCGCACGCACGGCAGCCAAAAATGTGCCGCACCGCTTTATGCAGCCGTGCGGTTACAAAACGTCCATAATGCAGGCGCCATCATTCCGCGCGCGGTCGAATCTCAGCTGCCGGAAACATACGTTGAATCCGGCAGTAGAATCTCCTCACACACCTCTTCCGGCGTTTTGCAGCTGGTATCGATATGCCGCGTCGGCAAAGCTGCATACAAGGCAAGCCGGGCTAAGGATCGTTCAACATCATCCGGTTTGCGTATACCCATTTTCACATCCTGCAAAAAACGTTGACGCAGCGCCTGCGGCGTACAGGTCAGGGAAATTGGAATCACCATACAGTCTTTCGTATCCAAGCCGTCGATCACCGCATCTAATATTGATTTTTCATGCATTACCCAGCAAAAAATAATATTCTCAAAAGCACTGCAATGCACAAATCCATTGAGCACAAAATGGATACTGTTCATAACCATCGCTTTTGTCTCTTCTGTGACGACAAAAGGATGCATATCCCACAATGCGTCGGCATCCAGAAAAACACTGGCATTCAACCGCTGCTTGAGCAGCTTGCAGACCGTAGTCTTACCTACGCCCATTGTCCCGCCAATTACGTATACTCTTTTCATATCTTCTGCATTCATTTCTAAAAATTCCAAACATTCCTATCCAGGTCCCACGGCTTATCAATCTGCAGAATCCGTCCTTTTTTCTTCATCCTCTAATTCCCGCAAAATTGTCAGCGTATCCTCCGGTGTAATATCCGCTCCCCGCAGCAGGCCCGGTCTGCGTTTCAGCGTGCGCATCAGCATTTGCATCCGCCGCCACTTCTGAATCCTGCCATGATGGCCGGAAAGCAGAATTTCCGGTACGGCGCGGCCATGCCAGACTTCCGGACGGGTATACTGCGGATATTCCAGAAGCCCTGCCCAATGGCTTTCCTCTGTAAAACCCGCTTCTTCGCTTAATACTCCCGGCACCATGCGGCAAATACTGTCTGCAATTGCCATAGCAGGGATTTCTCCGCCGGTCATTACGAAATCGCCAAGGGATATTTCTTCATCCACACATTCCTCAATGAAGCGTTCGTCAATCCCCTCGTAATGGCCGCATACCAGGATTATATGGCCGCGCGCAAGCAGCTGCCGCGCTTTTTTCTGGTTATAAGGCTGACCCTGTGCCGACATCAGTACCGTATGCGGACGATATCCGGCCTTTTCGCACAGTGCAGCATGACAGCGGTACAACGGCTCGGCAAGCATAACAAGCCCCTGCCCTCCACCGTAAGGATAGTCATCTGTCCGTCTGGTGCGGGAGGTAGCATAATCGCGGATATTTACGGCATTAATCTGAACCAGGCCGTTGCCTTGCGCATGGCCGATGATGCTGGTTTCCATTACCATGCGGATCATATCCGGAAAAAGCGTCATAATATCGATTGTCATCCCGGCTTTATTCATTTTCCAGCATCCCTTTTATCGTCTCAACCGTAATGATGCCTTTTTCCAGATCTGTCTGTTTGATAAATACCGGATTTACCGGGATCATACTTTCCCGCTTATCATCACCGATTACATAGACATCTCCTGCCGGCAAATTCAGCACATCCCGTACCGTCCCGATCACAGTTTGCGTGCGCAGATCATAAACCTGCAGGCCGATGATATCCTGTACAAAATACGTACCTTCTTCCAGCGCAATATCATCGCGGCAAATCGACACAATTTTCCCACGCAGCCGCATTGCCTGATCAACATCGCACACGCCTTCCAGCTGTATCAACGTTTGTGACTTATGCGCCCGCGCTGACAACAGCTTATACGCACGTCCGTCGATAAAAACGCGGGAAAACCGCTTTAAAAACTCCGGACTGTCGCTCCATGGATTCACTTTTATTTCTCCGCGGACACCATGCGTCGTCGCAACCACGCCCGCTTCCAAGTACTGTTTCATTTTCGATGCTCCATAATCAATTTTTTCAGTTCCCGACGGTTTACTTTTTCCAATTCGCGCAGGCGTGCAGCATTTTTATTGCGCTGCTGCACTGACATCTTCATCATCCGGTCAACAAATACACGCAGCGTCTTTTCATCTGTATCCTGCAAATCAACATATAGATCTTCGTGCATATAGCGCATGAAACCTGTTACTTTTCGGTCGTATACAATTCCGGCACACGGAATCCCCGCCTGCACAGCAAATACCAGCGCATGCAAACGCATTGCGAGCATCGCCCGCGTACGCGCAATCATTCCTATCGTAATCTCCGGGCCGAATCGGCGATCGACGCTATATGGCTGATGATCCAATTTCATTCGGATTAATTCCCCGGCTTCCAAATCTCTGGGTACTTCAACCGGTAGAATCAATGTCTCTAAGCCGTAATGATGATAGGCATAATTTGCTGCATCTGCAATAATCGGGGCTTTGGCTGCAAATCCCGGCCAATTGCGCACACACAACACAAGATACTCCCGGTCTTCCGGAACACCTTGTGCCTGCATTGCCGCCGATACATACGCCTCCGGCGCCGCGCCCAACGTCATCGCCGGATCTGCCGCAAGATATATTTTCGGGCGCGTTACGCCCAGTATTTCCAATTCCGTTGAAGAATCATCTTCCCGCAGCGTAATCACATCCACACAGGCATTCAGTATCTTTGCTGCACGTGTTCGATTTGCCGGCATATTAACCGGTCCGATACCACATCCATACATTATCACGCCGGCTTTGGAATGGTGGGCTGCAAATAGCGTAAATAGATAGAACAGGAGTGAGCGGCTGGAGGTAATATCCTGAATCAGACTCCCTCCACCATTTATATATACCGCGCAATGATGCATCTTACACAACATTCTAATGATATTAAATGTAAAAATTGCATTCACGCCATATTCATAGGCCGTTTTCTTCGGGTCGCGGGACATCACGCATATCGGCATATGCGCATCAATTTCGCGTGCCTGTGCTACAATTGCCTTTAAAATGGCATCGTCCCCGGCATTCCCCTTGCCGTACGCGCCGCAAATCAGCACCCCGTTGCGCTTCAGGCGTGTCCGATATGCCTCCAGCACCGATTCATAAATAGACAGCTGTGTACGTGCCATTACATCTAAAGAAAAGTTTGCACAGGCTTTTTCAAACAGGCGCGCAGCAAATTCTTCCCGAAGTTTTGCGTCTTCACACAGCGTCTGTAAATATTTTGCCAGCATCCGGTAGTCCCCAGGTTGGAAGATATATCCGTTAACCCCATCATCGATCAATTCCGGCATCCCGCCCACATCCGAGGTGATCGTTGCGCAGCGCTCCTGGATGCCTTCCAGGATTACATAGGGGAAAGTTTCGGAAAGCGAACAGATTACATTGATGTCCATTGCGGCAAAAAATTCATGAATATTGTCAATCCAACCTAAAAACAGTACATGATCCCGAATCCCCAGCGTATCGGCCAGGCTCTCCAGGCTCTCCCGATCCTCCCCGTCGCCCGCTATAACTATTTTCAACTGCGGACAATGCCGCACCGCCTGTTGGGCAGCGCGCAAAAGAGTCGGTACATCTTTTACCGCCGTCAGCCGGGCAGCAATTCCGCACAATACATCCCCTTCCCTGCAATCCAGACCAAAGCGCGCCAGATATGCATGGCGGTCAATGCTGCAATGCGTTTGCGAAAAATCAATGCCGTTATATATCGTATAAATTCGGTGCGCCGGAAATCCCCGCGAAGCCATCATACGCGCTGTACGCTGCGCAACACAGGTATAATAATCAACCCGGCGCAGGCAATACTTATTGATCATTCCGAAGCTCGCCTGCTTCAGCGCCCTGCCCATATAATCCAGCCTGTAATCGGAATGCACCGTCGTCATCAACGGAATCTGTACCCATCGTTTCAGCAGAACACCCATCATATTGGCTCGCGCACCATGGCAATGGATCACATCAGGACCATATGTTTCCACAATTCGGCGCAGTGCATGCAGATCGCGCAGCGGATTTCTATTCTGTACAACCTCTACATCCACACCAGCGGCACGCGTATCTTCCACAAACGGTCCATCCCGGAAACTGACCACTTTAACCTGGCAATAACGCGACAAACGGGATGCCAATGAGATAATATGTGTTTTGGCTCCGCCCACATCCCCGCCGCCGATTAAATTGAGGATTTTCATTCTGTAACCTCCAAAAAAGCCGACACGCAACCGTGTACAGCAAATGTTCTTTTAAAGCAAAGCGTTGCAGGTTTAGTATACCATAGAAAAAAGTGGGTTTAAACAGAAACTTTTTCTGAAAACCTATTGACTTTTGTAGATTATTTAGGTATACTTTTCTTGTTACAATAAACTACTTACTTTTATTGAGGTGTTTTATGAAAAAGTTTGTATGCCCTGTCTGCGGTTACGTATATGAAGGCGATGCGCTGCCGGAAGGTTTTGTCTGTCCGCAATGTAAAGTCCCCGGAAGCAAATTTATTGTAAAAGAAGAAAACGAGATGAGCTGGGCGGCCGAGCATATTGTCGGCGTTGCCAAAGACGTACCGGAAGAGATTATTGCAGGTTTGCGCGCTAATTTTGAAGGCGAGTGCAGCGAAGTGGGTATGTATCTTGCCATGGCGCGTGTTGCCCATCGGGAAGGATATCCCGAAATCGGCCTGTATTGGGAGAAAGCTGCTTATGAAGAAGCA
>CALWJF010000026.1 GCA_944380935.1 uncultured Clostridia bacterium | reverse complement strand
CATTTTCTGCTCCCCATTCGCGGCATACGGAGGTGCGGCGCGAAGATATCGAACAGCATCCGGAATTGAAGATTTTAGCTGAGTCTGAAGAGGCCGGTGTCTATCTGGTTATCAGCCGGGATGGGCGTGAAATTTATGTTACAGGACACTCTGAATATGATGCGGATACTTTGGCACGCGAGTATTATCGCGACTTGGAACGTGGTTTACCTATAGAAATGCCAAAACACTATTTTCCAAATGATGTACCGGTAAAAAATCCACCGGTAACTTGGCGTGCAAATTCTACTCTTCTGTTTACCAACTGGCTTAATTATTATGTTTATCAGACGACGCCTTTTGATCTTTCAAATTTGTAAAAGATGGAAAATCGTCGTATAAGGCGAATATAAAAAACACTGGTGCATTCGGAATTATCATCCCGAATGCACCGGTGTTTTTTTGCGAATAAATCGTTATACAAATTGCGTAGTTAAAATATTATATCGTAGGAGGGTTGATCCACAAAGCCCTGGATGTGGATGGCGCTGTCTTGCACATCTACTAAGGCAATGGCATAATGCTCCGGATATTGACCTAAAACAGTTGCCCGCAGGGTAATATAAGGGATACCATGACAGAAACTGCATGCACCTTCATGCGCATGGCCTTGCAAAACCAACTTTACATTTCCTTGTTCCAATACATCACGTACTTCAGCGGCATTGCCGAGTACGCAGGGATGCAGTTTTCCGTCCACTTGGCGTGGGTCCAGATTGGCATGTGTGGCAACAATGGTACGCATGCCATCAGAAAGCGTATGTGCAAGCCAGTCCAGCTGAGCTCGATTTATATAAGTGGTTCCACGAACCAACTTTCCTTCAATGCTAGTGCCGGATTCATCATAATTGGTATCCAAAACAATAAATTTCCAGCCATCACGTATAAAGCAGAAATAGGGACTGTCTGAAGGCGTCACAGGAATAGACGGAATTTCCGGTGCGCGGAAATTGGCTGGCATGCCGGGGCGAGAGAGGAAAGGGTTCTTAACGCGTGCATAAAATGACAGTTTTGATCCGAAGGCCACATCATGATTTCCAAGCACATGAATATAAGGATGACGTCCCCACATACGCGGGACCATTGCACGATCAAGCGAAGCTTCATCGGTGGATTTGTCAGCAGTATATTCACAAATATCTCCGAGGAAAACAGAAAATTCAGCGTCTTCGCGACGTATATAAGCACTGTAATCCTGTGTTTTTACAAATGAATGAGAAAAATACATTTCTCCACGTGGAGGAATAGTCGAGGCATGTACGTCGCTGTAAACACCAAATTTCATGTTAATCTTCCTTTCACAAGCTTATTGTCCAATTCTTATTCTAGCATGAAACACGAATTTTGTAAATACCTTCCAAATCCCTATAGAAATGATGAATAAAAAAGTCAGGGTTCTGGAATCGAAGTTCGGGAAAACAAAATTCCCGTTGCAGTGGTACCACTGCAACGGGAACCTTTATATAAATGGAGAAAACAGAAATACGAGAGCTTAGTAATTTGCATCCTGTTCTACCAAGGTAGTAGAGACTGTTAAAAGGGAACCATCACGATAAACTTCTACTTCTACACTGTCACCAACTTCATGTTCCGAAAGAATATTGAGGATTTCATTGGAATTGGAAACAGCAATGCCATTGATTGAAACAATACAGTCGCCGATTCTGAGTTCAGAACCCTCTTCCGCCTCTTTGGAGACAAAATTTTGGACATAAATTCCAGTACGGCCGAGGCCATAGTACATGGCTTCCATGGAATTTGTGATATTGATGGTAGTAATTCCCAATGCTGGACGGCCTTTTACATAACCATAGTTATACAAATCGTTGATAATATCTGCAAAATCATCGGATGGGATGGCATAGCCAAGGCCTTCTACTTCTGTTGATGAAGTCTTTGCAGTAACAATTCCGACCAATTGACCGCGATCATTGAACAGACCGCCTCCGGAGTTACCAGGGTTCACAGATGCGTCAGTCTGGATCAGGTGATAAAGCGTAGTACCGTCGGAGAAACTGAGTGTACGGTCAAGACCGGAAATAACGCCTGCTGAGACGCTGCCGTCAAGATAACCGAGCGGGTTACCGATGATAACGGCTGTTTCACCTTTGGTCAGTTCAGCACTGGAACCGATCTCGGCAGCCTGTAATCCGGATGCATCAATTTTAATCAGCGCAAGGTCGGTAGAATCGTCTGCCGCAACAAGCTGTGCGTCATAAGTCGTGCCATCAGCAAGCGTTACGGTAATGGTTTCTGCACCTGAAATGACATGATTGTTTGTTACAATATAGCCATCATCACTTACGATCACACCAGAACCAGAAGCCTGCGCATCATAGTAAAAGGTTTGGAAACCGTAGGTAGTGGTTTCTTTGTAATTGATAACAATAGCGACAACGGAATTTTCTACTTGTGCTACGACATCTTTGACACTGAGAGCGCTTGTGCTTCCGCCAGAAACATAAAGCAGACGATCTGCGTTTCCATTAGACTGATCTACATCGGATGGGGAAGTTGTGTTTTCCGTAGGATCATCTACTGCATTCAATAGACCGGTATTATCGGAATTTTCTTCATTGGAACTCAGCTGTTGATCTGCAGAGTCTCCGGATTTCATTGCTCCGCCAATCAGGATTCCCGCACCTCCTCCGATGACTAACGAAAGCGCACAGACGACAGCTGCAACGCGAATAATCATTTTTTTAATTCTGCGGTATTCTTGATTTGAATTCGGAGCAGCAGGTTGACTTGGGAACGAAGAATGCGCAGGTTCTTCAATATTGAACTGATAACGGTTTTCATTATTATTATCCATGTGTAATCCCTCCATATAACGGAATTCATTTTTTTGAACTGGCTATATTGTAACCCGGCATTGTGTCTTTCATATGATGTTTATGAGAAATAAGTGTGATTTTTTTAACGACAAACTGTAAATGCAAAATGAATAATTTATGAACGTGTAAATGGGCTATAAATCAACGAAAAAGGGCATAGAAATTGTAAAAAATGCATAGTTGTCTGACATAACTTCTTGCATTTTATATTTATTGGCGTTATAATAAATAAGGAATAGATTACTTGGCGTGGTTTTGCGCTAAGGCAAAGCATATACTTAGGAGGAAAGAAACGTGGGTAATGAGAAGAAAATCGCTAAAATCCAGGTATACGGCGAAAAAGGTAAAGTAAAAAAACTGGCAAAACTTTCAAGAAGTAAGGATCCGGAACTGCGTGCAGCAGTTGCACGTGCTTTGGGTCCGATTCATGAGGACGAAGCGTTTAATGCAATAGTCGATTTGGTACGTGACCCGGAGCTTTCCGTCCGTCGTGCAGCAGTAATTGCATTGGGAGAAAATGGAAGAAAAGCTGGCGGAGAACATGTGCGCAATATCATGCCGTTGCCGGCCAATGCCTCTATTGAAGCGGAGTGCCGCGAGGCCATTGCAAAAATTATTGCAAGCCCGGAACGCTAAAGGGTTTATTTGTGCAATTAGCCGGATAAAAACATTCGTTTTTTATCCGGCCTTTTGTTTGCATGCAATTGTTTTCTACATAAGATGAAAAGATATTAGTGGATGAAAGTTTTGTTGCTTTTGAAAATTTCATCTTTTTTAGTTCATTAAAAATGTAGAAACAGTTGACAAGATTTAGTAAAAATGCTTAAATAAAAGAAGAAACTAAAAGGAGGAACTGTATGCAGTATAGAAAACTGGGCATAAGTGATTTGAATTGTTCTGTAATTGGCCTGGGAACTTGGCCGATGTCGGGAAATGCCTATGGTAAGGTGGATGACCGCCAATCTATTGAAGCAATTTTGGCCAGCATAGAAGCTGGCGTGAATTTTATTGACACAGCTCCTGCGTATGGGAATGGGCATGCTGAATCTGTGCTGGGCGAAGCGTTGAAATCAGTGGATCGCGAAAGTGTGATAATTGCTACAAAATTTGGCAATCGATTTGATGACACAGGCCGTTATATTCGCGATGCCAGTGCAAAATGCGTTCGGGAGGGTATTGAAGCAAGCCTTCGCCGTCTGGGTACGGATTATATCGATTTATGGCAGTGCCATTGGCCGGATCCATCTACGCCGATAGAAGAGACGATGGAAGAGGTTGCGCGGCATGTTGAAAGTGGAAAAGTTCGTTACGTGGGCGTTTCCAACTTTAATGGAGCGCTTATGGATGAAGCCCGCAAGTATGTACCTATCGTTTCCCTGCAACCCCCATATTCTCTGTTGGATCGTGGGTTTGAAGGAGAAATACAGGATTACTGCCTGAAAAATAATATTGGCGTGTTGTCTTACGGTTCGATCGGCTCCGGTATTCTGACCGGTAAATATTCGCTGGAAAACCGGCCGGTATTCCCGGAAGGCGATTCCCGTGCCGGATTCTACCGTAAGCTGTATACACCAGAAGTTTGGCCGAAAGTCTGCGCAATGGTTGACGTTCTCCGGGAAATTGCAGCTGCCCACGATGCTCCGACGGTATCTGCTGCGATTAACTGGGTGCTTGCCCAGAAGGCGGTAACCCTTGCTCTGGTTGGTGCGAAGACAGCACAGCAGGCAAAGCAAAATGCTTCTGCTGCGGACTGGTCGATGTCTGAGGACGAGCTTGCGCGAATTGCAAAAGCTTATGACGAAATTTTTGCGGAATAACTTATCTTGATTTGTACCGGTATACCCACCCCTTCAATGGAAAAACAGCCTGTTAGACCATAGGATCTAACGGGCTGTTTAGCGTTTTAAAGCCCCAAGGCGGCCAAAATTGTCTGTGCATAAATGCCAACAGCAAAATCATTGGGATGATTGATGCAGTTTCCGGTTAAGTCTATGTGTTTCTTTCCGCGCAAACCGATTTCTCGAAACATCGTATTGACAGGTGCCAGTGCAATGGCGTGTTCATTTTCGCACAATTGCGCAAGTGCCGCTTCCTGGCGCGCAAGCTGATTTTTTTGCAGGCCTGCGATTTCGTCACAGGGAGTCATCGGAGAAACCAGCAGAAATTCGCATTTCGGATTTTTTGCGCGGATGCGGGAGATAATGGCTTCGATTTCTGCCCGAAAACGTGCCGGTTCATCTTGAAGGCTGTTCATTCCAAAGGCGAGCAGCACCAAATCGGGCGTACACGGGCAAACCAGCTGTTCCGCATTTTCGACACCCCAACGAGTCGTCGCGGCGCCGGCGGACCGGTTGTATTTATAAATATGAGCTGGCGGGTAGGCTTTACGCAGCGATTCCGTCACGATCTGCGCCCATGCCGGTTGATAAGGAGGACGGTATAACACAAGATGAAATTCCTTACAGGCGAGATTGACCACGTGTTCATCACAGCCGCTTGCTTCCCAGCCGGCAGTGATACTGTCGCCGTAAAATACCAGATGAAAATCTGCACCGCTTTGCAGCATATCCATACTGCGAGGCAGTCGAAAAGATTGGTCTTGCGGAATAAACCCTGTCCATTGATCTTTGTGGGAATAGGAAACTCTGCACTGCCAACGATAAATTTCAGGGAAAATTTCAAAATACTGTTCTCCGCCCGGAAGCCGAAGCCAGGATTTTTCTGGTTGCCCAGCGTAAGGTTTGCAGTAAATCTCGCGATCAAGCAAGGGCATTCGCGAGTCTACAGTTCGACGAATTTGGCGATTGGAAATGATAAAATCCCGATTCTGCTCATATTGAATTTTGCCGTCCCAGCTGCATAGACGATGAATCTGCTGCGGCGCATACAATAGATTTCCGCCGATTTCTGCGCCGGAAGCATCGGTGGAAAAACAGATCACTTCATTTTGAATGGTATTTGCATTCCAAAACTTGTCGCATATTGACATAAGCGCAGCTCCTTTCTTCCGCGTAAGATAGGTTCTCAGCGATAAACCTGCCGGTCCAGCCGGGATAAAAGCTTGGAAAGCGGAAAAACCAGCAGTCCAACAAAAAAATTTCCCACAGCATGGATTAAATCGTAGGGTAGACCGGCAACTATCCAAGCAATCGTTGCTTTTAAGGAAAGCCCATACATCAGCGCCTGTGCTGGTGCATAAAGGGTACCGAAGGCAAGACCATGTAAGGCACAGACGATCGGGTAAAGAATCATGGCTTTTTTAGAGGATATTGCGCGCGGCAATAAAAGGGTAACCACCCATAAAAGCGGCCAAAGGTATAAATAGGGTAACCACCATAGATTGAAACCCGCATAAACACCCTGCAGCAGCAGATAAATGACAATTGGAATGATTGCCCGCCGACGATAAACCAGCGTGTAACACATTGTCAGCATGCCGAGTGGATGAATGTTGGGAAGAACTTCCATTAAAAGCTTGGAACAGAACATCAGTGCGCCAAGCATAGCAAAAACCGTCAATTCCCGCGGCGAAAGACCGGTATTGCGGGTCATTTATGCCTTCGTATAGACGATCTCGTAATGTTCGCCGTCGGAAATAAGCGTACTTTCCGCCCCGGTAGACAAATACTCGCCGTCTTTGTATAACGCCCAGTATGCGCCGTCAAGATTATAATCTGCGCGCAGACCGTTAACGGTATGAATCATAATCCCATATTCGCTTTCGTCTCCTTGGGCAAGCCCTTCCTGTTCGAGCGCACCCCAAAGTGTGCCGGTATCTGTGGAAATCGTGTATTCTGTCGAGGTACCTGTATCATCAACGATCTCGACGATAATGGTTGCAATGCCTTCCGATTTGACTTCTTCCTTTGCACATCCGGTGAAGGAAAGCGCCATGGCCGCGACCAGCGCAAGAATTACGGTGACATTGAGCGCTTTGTGGAAAATGGTTTTTGTCATGTTCTTGCATCTCCTTATAAAAAATATTGTTTGCCTGCCCGCATATGTCCAAAAATTCTGGACGCCAGTGTCCCGTGGCAGATATGGAGCTAAAGAGGGAAGTCTCCCGGCTTAAAGATCAGCGCATATGCGCACCGCACCACCTTCTCAGACAGCAGGCTGTCCAATGGTTTTTCCCGTTCCGGCTCGCGGCGCCGAAGCGAAGGTGAGGATTTCTCTTTTACGGTGACGGGGTCGCACAGGTTTTGCACCTGTTTCCTATTTAAGCCCGATATGGGCGCCTCAAGGCGAAATTATCCTACCATGAAAGCGCATATTTCGCAAGAGCACAGACAAAAAAATCCTCAGGTATCAAAAAAGACTTTTATAAAAAGTCATTCGGCAAAGTATGTCCAGAAAGG
>CALWJF010000025.1 GCA_944380935.1 uncultured Clostridia bacterium | reverse complement strand
ACCGCCTCTACAACTTGCTTCTTGAATTCTGGCGTATACCTTTTATTTGGTATCCCTTTTGGCATAATAAATCACCCCACTTGTTATTCAGTATACCATACTGTCTAACAAATGGGGTGCAGTTCATCCGTTTTGTCCCTTTTTTATTTTTATATGGGTAAGGATTTTAATGGTTTTGATGGTGTGGGTATGGTCGGATATTCTGTATCTACTGTAGTTGATGTTACAGTTCGTCTGGAAAGGCTTTTCCTATGCCCAAGAACATGTTATAATTAAAAAAGAAATGACAATCATAACAAGCCTGCGTTCAGAGGCCGGTTTATGGGGGCTATGAATGAAACGAAAACTGTCTTATCTGCAAATTATCGCTTTGGGGTATTTTCTTGTAATTCTTGCGGGGACTTTGCTTTTGATGCTGCCTCCGGCGTCGGTTGCTCCTGGTGGTGCGGATTTTCGTACAGCGCTTTTCACGGCCACTTCGGCATCTTGCGTTACGGGCCTGGTTTTGTGCGATACGGCGATAAGCTGGACGGCTTTTGGGCAAGGCGTAATCCTGAGCCTGATCCAGATTGGTGGTCTGGGATTTATGACTTTTGCTACGCTGTTTTATATTCTGCTGCGTCGGAAGATGGGTTTACGGGAACGTTCCGTCATGGTGGAAAGCATTAACACTACGCAGATTGCAGGGATTGTGCCATTAACAAAAAAGATTGTAATCGGGACCTTGTTTTTTGAGGGGCTTGGAGCCGTACTGCTTATGCTGCGTTTTGTTCCGCAAATGGGCTTTGGACGCGGGGTTTGGTATGGAATTTTCCATGCGGTTTCGGCCTTTTGTAACGCAGGATTTGACTTGATGGGGGTGTATGACGGCCCTTATGCATCTTTTGTTGAGTATGCAGATGATTGGCTGGTCAATGTGGTGCTGATGGCTTTGATTACCATTGGCGGTTTTGGTTTTCTCGTATGGGACGATTTGTGGCGTAAGAAATTCCATTTCCGGCGTTATGCCCTGCAAACAAAACTGGTGCTTACGGTTTCTGCAGTTTTGAGTTTTGGCGGTGCGCTGCTGCTCTATTTTTTTGAAGCGGAGGGGAATCTGCCCTTCGGAGAACGAGTTTTAACGTCTCTGTTTGGGTCGGTTACAGCACGTACAGCGGGTTTTAACACTACGGATACGGCTGCAATGAGCGCGGGTGGTAAACTGCTGACGATGATGCTCATGTTTATCGGAGGCAGCCCAGGCTCCACAGCTGGCGGTATCAAAACGACCACGCTTGCAGTATTGATGCTGCATACTTTTTCCGGGATTCGCCATGAACAAAGTGCAGGAGCGTTTGGCAGGAGTTTTGATGGGGAGACGTTGAAAAAGGCTGCGAGTGTGTTTTTTGTCAACCTGATGCTTGTGCTTACTGGTACGCTTGCAATTTGTATGATTCAGCCGCTTGCTTTGGAAGACGTGCTGTTTGAATGCTTTTCAGCCATGGGAACCGTTGGCATGACGACAGGGATTACCCGGGCGCTTGCCCCATTATCAAGCTATATTGTTGCGTTTTTAATGTTTTGCGGCCGTGTAGGCAGCATTTCATTTGCCGTAGCTTTATTTGAAAAAAAGCAAGACCGCCGGTGCGCCGTCCAAAAGAAGAAATCACAATCGGGTAAAGGAGAAACAGGACGATGAAATCATTTTTGATTATAGGTATGGGAACTTTTGGACATCATTTGTGCCGGTGTCTGTCCGAATATAAATGCGAAGTTATGATTGTAGACGCGAATCCGGAACGGGTCGAAGATATGCTTGCTTATGTGGCAAGCGCGAAAGTTGGTGACTGCACAAACCCGGCTGTTATAAACAGTTTTGATATCCCTAGTTTTGATGCCTGTTTTGTTTGCATCGGGGAAAACTTTCAAAACAGCTTGGAGGTCACAAGCCTGTTGAAGGAAGCAGGTGCAAAAAAAGTTTTTTCTAAAGCGGAGGAGGATATCCAGGCAAAATTTCTATTACGCTGTGGCGCTGATGAGGTGATTTATCCGGAACAGGATATTGCCCGTCGTGTTGCAGCGCGTGAAAGTTCCGACAGTATATTTGATTATTTTGAAATTGCCCATGACTGTGCAATTTATGAAGTAGAGGTCAACCCCCGCTGGGTCGGTAAGACCATTGGCCAGGTGGATGTACGTCGAAAATACAATATATCAATTGTTGCGTTAAAAGCAGAAGATAAAACCCGTTTGATTACAACAGCGGATTATATGTTTCGGTCTGGTGACCACCTCTTTGTCCTTGGTTCAAAAGAGGATGTTCAACGTATGATTCGCTAATTGCCAAAAGTTTTTGCTGAATTATAGAATCTAAAAAGCGCCCGGATGGAAACCCATCGGGGCGCTTTCCAATGTTTTCGAAACGCTTCCTATCGTATAAACGTTTTTTACAGTAGAAACCGACAAAGCTCTAGGAAATTTCGAACATCGTTTTTAATTTTTTTTGTAAGAATTGGTGTTCCGGCTGCGAAAGTAGGGGATCTGCCGATGCGACGGCTTTTGCTGCGGCGTCAGCTTCAGATAAAAGTTGCATATCCGCTCCTAAATCTGCGATTTTCAGTCCCGGGATACCTGACTGCCGTTCTCCGAAAAATTCGCCTGGTCCGCGCATTCGCAGATCTTCACGCGCAATGGCAAAGCCGTCGTTGGAAGAACAAATTACTTTTAAACGTTCTCGCGTGGATTCGGATTGAGAAGCGGATAGGAGTACACAATAGGACCTGTATGTTGAACGTCCCACCCGGCCGCGCAGCTGATGTAACTGTGACAGACCAAACCGTTCGGCATTTTCAATTACGATCATATTGGCGTTGGGGACGTTTACCCCAACCTCAATTACCGTAGTGGAGACCAGAACCTTGATTTCTCCATTGACAAAGCGCTGCATCACGGCGTCTTTATCACGCGCGGCCATACGCCCATGCAGCAGGCCAGTGGGGATATCAAAAAAGTATTTTTCACGCAGTTCATTGGAAAAGCTTTCTACCGCTTTTAGGTTGGTATGATCCTCATCCTCAATCATCGGACAAACAACATAACCCTGCCGTCCGGCGAGAACCTGTTTGCGTAGGAAGCCATAAACTGCATCGCGCTTGTCCTCTCCCGGTGCGCGGGTATCAACTGGAATGCGTCCGGGTGGAAGCTCATCAATTACGGATAAGTCCAAATCGCCATATAAGACCATAGCCAGTGTACGTGGGATCGGTGTGGCACTCATAACAAGCATATGAGCGAGCATATCGGCTTTCTGGTGAAGTAGAGTGCGCTGGCGTACGCCGAAACGGTGCTGTTCGTCCGTGATGACCAGACGGAGAGCGTGGAATTTAGTGTTTTCTGACAAAAGCGCATGCGTGCCAACGATCAGGTCAATCTTCCCGGCCGCAAGCTGTTCGATGGTCTTGCGGCGCTGTGCAGCGGGTATTCCGGCACTGAGCAGCCCAACACGAATACCCAACGGAGAAAATAAAGCGGAGAGGTCGTGATAATGCTGGGAAGCGAGAATTTCAGTAGGTGCCATCATTGCAGCCTGAAAACCGGAACGGACGACGGCATATACCGCCGCTGCAGCAACAAGCGTTTTTCCTGAGCCGACATCGCCCTGCACCATTCTGCGCATGGCCGGAGTAGCCGGATTCGCCATATCCTTTAAAATTTCATCGATTGCACGTGTCTGCGCCCCAGTAGGAGAAAAAGGCAGGGTATGATAAAATGGCTGCATATCTGGGACCGGGATACATGCTCCCGGTTCTGACCGCCCATTGCGAATACCGGCGAATCCAAGGGAAAGGTAGAAAAGTTCTTCAAAAGCAAAACGGCGTCGGGCCTGTTCCAACTCCTGTGTTGTTTCCGGATTGTGAATTTTCCGGTAGGCTTGCGCGATGGGGAGAAGGTTCCAGCGCGTTAAGATGTCGTCCGGGAGCGTTTCCGGCATCATATCAGCATAGCAGAGTGCTTCATCAATCCAACGCACCAGCCCGGTATTGCTCAGCCCTGCGGTCAGGTCATAAATCGGCCAGATCCGCCCGGCTTTTTTTGTAGCGCCAGCAGGTTCATAAACCGGATTGGCCATACATAAATAAGTACCGTATTGTTCACAACGGCCAAAAAAATCATAGCTTCCCCCTTCGGAAAGCTTCAAGTACGGCACATTGAAAAAATACAGCAGCATAGATGCTGTATCATCGGAAACGGCAACTTGGGAGATAAGCCGTCCACCGGGCGTACGGTGAGCGGAGACTGGCCCGCAGACCCGTGCGCGGATGGACACAGACTGACCTGGATGCAGCATGGCGATGGGGAAAAAAACGCTGCGGTCTTCATAGCGCCTTGGAAAATGGTTGAGCAGGTCCGCAACGGTAAAAATACCGAGCTTAGCCAACAGCCGTTCGCGGGACTCTCCTACACCTTTCAAATAACGAACTTTTTGTTCGGGATTTCCCATAGCTGTTTACTCCGATGTAGTAGGCATTTCAGAAGGGGGTATTTCCCCACTTCGCAGAATTTGGCGAATTTGCCGTTGAATTGCAGGTGTAATGCGCCGGCGGAAGAGCGTAAGGGATAATGGCGCAAATAAGGGTTGATGTGTAAATTCCTGCAAACCAATAAAATATTGCAAATAGGGATTTTCTTGAATCTGCCGGACGGTTTCCGCGTCAGAAGTACCAAGGAAGTCGCCGATCATCATCGCGCCGAGCATCATACGCAGCGGTTTTGCGGGAGCGCCGCGTGTTGAATAAAGCTGCGGTGCAAGGTTCTGTTCCAGCATTTCCCATGGCGTTGCTTTAGCCCGGACAACCCATCGGTTTTCCGGGTCAAGCATATCTTCAAGCGGGTGAATCAGCGTGAAAATATCCAGTTGTCCATCCGGCTGTTTATACACAAACAAGCCTCCTTCAGAATTTTTCAATATCGATTCGTTCGACAGGGCCTTCCAGTGGGCGTCTTAAAAAGATGGATGCGGAGTCGGCAAAATTTTCAATGCTGTCGCTGACATAATAGCGCACATGCCCTTTATGCCCGGAGAAATTGCACAATCCTTTTTCCGCCAGGATTGAGGCTACATGAATGGCGGCTTCCGCGCCGGAATCAATTAAAACCGCTTCCGGAGCCGCTTGCGCAATCGCGGGGGCAAGCAAAGGGTAGTGCGTACAACCGAGAATAATGGTATCAGCGCCAAATGCTCGAACGGGCGCAAGATATTCCTGCGTAAGGATCTGGACAATAGGATCGGTCTTGTCAAAACGTCCAGCTTCAACAACCGGGACAAATAGGCGGCACGGCTGCTCCAATACCTGTAAATCTGGACGCAAACTTTTGAGAAAGTCGCTGTAAACATGACCGGAAACCGTAGCAGCTGTTGCCAGTATGGCAATGCGTCCGTTTTTTGTCTGCTTGCATGCGCGGAGGGAAGCGTCTTCAATAACGCCGCATACGGGAATCGGAAGTTCGTTTTGCAGTGTATCCAAAGCGGCATAACAGGCGGTATTGCAAGCGATAAACAACAATTTTATACCGAAATGCATGAGAAAATTAGCGTCTTGCCGGGCGTATTTGGTAATAATATCGCGGCCGCGCGTACCATAGGGGACACGGCCGGTATCGCCAAAATAAATCAGATCTTCTTCCGGCAATAATGCACGCAGCTTTTGAAACCCCGTTAGCCCTCCGATTCCGGAATCGAAAACCCCGATCGGACGTGTATCATTAGCCATGTGCACTCACCGTTTCCCTGCAAGTTCAATCAACCGGTCGATAAGATCCGCATAGGGAAGTCCGGATGCATCAAACAGCTGCGGATACATGCTGATTGAAGTAAAACCAGGAATAGAGTTAATTTCATTGAAAATCACTTGACCATCTGAAGAAAAGAAGAAATCACAACGCGAAAGACCAAAGCACTCCATCGCTCGGAAAATCGTTTCCGCCGCTGTACGAACTTCTTGTGCAGCAGACTGCGGAATCCGGGCCGGAATGTATAAAAGTGAATTTTCATCATCATATTTTGCAGAATATGTATAAAATTCTTGCGCAGGGCAGATTTCACCGACAATAGAGGTTATGACTTCACCATGTGCATCACCCAGTACAGCGCATTCGATTTCCTGCCCGGAGATACCCGATTCCAAAATGATTTTCTCGTCATATTGGCGCGCAAGCATGACGGCTTTTTCCAGATCTTCTGCACGCTTGACTTTCGATACGCCGACAGAAGATCCTGTGCGTGCAGGCTTGACAAATATCGGAAGAGAAAGCGTTTCCACCGCGCGTGCAGTCTGTGTTTGTACGTCAGATAGAAAATCCGAGGCGAAACAGACGATACTCTTTGCCTGGTTGATACCTGCACGTTCAGCAAAGGTTTTGGTAATGGCTTTATCCATTGTATTGGCACTGGCTGCGACACTGCAACCGACGAAGGGAATGCCGGAAAGCGTTAAAAGACCCTGCATAGCACCGTCTTCACAGTTTTCGCCATGCAGAACCGGGAAAACAACGTCGATGAATTCTACATGCCCGTCGTTAAAGAGCAGCCCGTGATGAGAGGTGTCGGGTGAGAGCACACAGGGAATGTTGTTGGGATCCTCAATCCAGGAGCCATCCTCAATCTGTGCATAGGAGCCAAAAAAGCGGAACCATTCTCCTTTGCGCGAAATGCCAACAGTAAAAACTTCATATTTTTCTGTGTGAAGATGGGATAAAACGCTTGCGGCGGAGCGAAGCGATACCTCGTATTCGCTGGAAGGGCCGCCGAAAAGGATACAAAGTTTGACTTTCATTCTAAGACTTCCTTTATAATATCTTGAACAAAATACCGGACAAATCCTGTAATAAAAAATTCAACGAAAATTCCGCAGGTTCCGGTATAACATTTTATGATGAGTGGCTGTCGGTTATTCCGACGGTATTATTTATTCCAGTATACCATGGTTGACGTTTTTTTTCAAACAAAAAAGATAAAAGCAGATCTCTTTGATAACATAGAAGATAGAAAAAGAAAAGAAATAGCCTTTATTTTTGCAAAAGAACATGTTAAACAAGAAATGATAAGTATAAAAAAGCCAGAAACATTATTAAGGCAAAGCAAAAGGGCTTATTGCCTGTAAATTACAGACAACAAGCCCTTTTAATTGCCTAAAATTTTATCATAGAAAAAGCGTTGAGCGCAATCCTTTCGTTAAATTCCAGTATTCAGACTCGATTTTAACCTCCGAACAGAGCAAGAAGGAAACCGGCAGCTACAGCGGAGCCAATAACACCGGCAACATTTGGCCCCATAGCATGCATGAGCAGGAAATTCGAGGGATTAGCTTTCTGACCGACCGTTTGTGAAACACGTGCAGCCATTGGGACTGCGGAAACGCCTGCTGAACCAATCAGTGGATTGATCTTACCGCCGGTAACCTTATACATAACTTTACCAAGCAACAAACCACCGACGGTAGAGAAGCAGAAGGCTAAAAGACCAAGCGCAACGATTTTAATTGTGCTTAATGTCAGGAACCGCGCACCGACAGTTGTTGCACCAACACTGGTAGACAAAAATACGGTAACAATGTTCATCAAGGCATTTTGCGCGGTATCAGAAAGGCGATCGGTAACACCGCACTCTCTAAGCAGATTCCCCAGCATCAGGCAGCCGATTAATGGCGCTGTAGAAGGGAGCAGAAGAATGACAAAGATGGAAACTACAACCGGGAAGACGATTTTTTCCGTCTTAGAAACCGGACGCAACTGTTCCATTTTAGCCTCGCGTTCTTTCTGCGTTGTCAGAGCCTTCATAATCGGCGGTTGAATCAAAGGAATCAAGGCCATATAAGAATAGGCAGCGATTGCAATGGCACCAAGCAGATGCGGAGCAAGTTTTGTGGTCAGGAAAATTGCCGTCGGGCCATCGGCACCACCAATGATACCGATAGAGGCAGCTTCTGGACCAGTAAAACCAAGCAAGACTGCTAAAATAAACGCACAATAAACGCCCAGCTGCGCAGCGGAACCGAGTAATAAGCTTTTAGGGTTCGCAAGAAGCGGACCAAAATCTGTCATTGCCCCTACACCTAAGAAAATAAGGGAAGGATAAATACCGGCTTTTACGCCGATATAAAGAATGTCTAATAGACCGCCATTATGGAGAATTTCTCCATAACCGATTTCTCCTGCAATAAAAGAGTCCCATAACTCGGGATGATATAAGCCCGCCCCAGGCAAGTTGGTCAAAATTGTGCCGAAAGCAATACCAATTAAAAGCAACGGCTCAAATTTTTTAACAATACCCAAATAGAGCAACACACATCCGACAACGATCATTACTACACTACGCCAATCTGTAAGAAATGCAGAAAAACCAGAGTCGTTCCATAAATTTGCAAGGATATCTACAACAGAAGACATAGATAGACCCCCTTAGCCAAGTACAACCAATGCAGCCCCTGTATCCACACTCGTTCCCTTTGTAACCAAAACCTGTGCTACAGTACCATCGCGGGGTGCCAGGATTTCATTTTCCATTTTCATCGCTTCGAGGATAACCAGAATGTCGCCACTTTTAACTGCTTGTCCAGTAGTAACGCGAACGTCAATGATTGAACCCGGCATAGGACTTGCAACAGTTTCTCCTGCTGCTGTGGGGGTCGCCGGTGCGGCTGGCGCTGGCGCGGCTGCAGCAGGTGCTGCAGCTACTGGTGCTGCCGGTGCAGGCTGTGCTGCAACCGATGGGACAGGTGCAACAGCATCATATTCTGCTTTGAGCATCGCCTCTCCAGATTCAACTTCAACTTCATAGGTTTTGCCATTCAGCGTGACTTTATAAATCATTTTATTTAACCTCCTTGATGGAAATGAAGCGCAGTTCGTTTAACGGACGTCCGATCTTATTGGCAACAATAGCCATCAAGATTGCCGCGGTTTTTTCTGAAACATCATGAATCATAAGATCTCCAGCACTGCCCGGCGCAAGCGACCCTGCAGAAGGGGAAACGGGCGCTGATGTTGGCGCAGAAACGACCGGTGTATTCGCGGGCGTTTCTGACCGATTTTTAAATTTTTTAAAAATGGATACCATAATATTGATAATCCCCCATAAAACGATAAGAGCTGCGAACACGATTGCAAACCCAAGCAAGGAATATGCTATCGCAGAGCCTACAGAAATTTTTTCAGGCAATGCAGACATAAGAACAAACATCAGGAAAAACCTCCTTATGCCTCAACAATAGAATATTTAACGTGATTTTCTTCTCTGGCTTTACGATTTTCAAAGAATTTTTCTGCAACCTGCGGGAACGCAATATAAGATAATACATCTTCATCACAGCGAGCGGTATCGCCGAGCTGGGCTTTGACTTTTTCAAATTCCGGCTCAAGCAGATCAGCTGGACGGCAGGTGATGGGCTGTTCATCGCCAAGAACCTTCTTCTGTAATTCTTTGTTGATTTTGCCAGGCGCTTTACCGTATTCACCGCGAAGATAAGCTTTGACTTCTTTGGATACGTTTTTATAGCGCTCTCCGACGAGTACATTGGTTGCGGCTTGTACGCCCACCATCTGGCTCATCGGCGTAACCAGCGGGGGATAACCCAGATCTTCACGAACTTTCGGAGTTTCAATCAATGCTTCATCAAGCCGATCAAGCGCATGCATGGATTCGAGCTGCGCCATCAAATTAGAAAGCATACCGCCGGGCACTTTATAGGTGAGTGCATCGGTATCCGTAGCCATTGCTTTGGGTTTGAGCAGGCCGGAAGCAAGGTATTCATCACGAATCGGTTTAAAGAAATCGTTTACTTCTTTTAAAAGCTTACGATCCAACTGCATTTCAAAGCCCATTTGCGTCAACGCATCGTAAATGGTTTCCGTTGCAGGCTGAGAAGTACCGCCGGAGAAACAGGAAGTGGCAGTATCGATGATATCGCAGCCAGCTTCTACAGCCTTAATGACGCTCATGAATGCCATTCCGGTTGTGCAATGGGTATGCAAGATCAAAGGCATGTCCGGTAATGCATTTTTTATTGCACTTACAAGGTCATAGGTTTCTTTTGGGGTAATGACGCCGGCCATATCTTTAATACAGATGGTCTGGCATCCCATTTCCTTCATTTCTTTACACAGCTTAACATAATTTTGTAAGGTGTGTACCGGGCTGGTCGTATAGGAAATCGCGCCGGAAGCAATTGCGCCGGATTTCAGTGTCTGATCCACAGCCACGCGAATATTGCGCAAATCATTCAGTGCATCAAAAATACGAATAATATCAATGCCGTTTTTTACGGAGAGTTCGACAAATTTGCGAACGACATCGTCAGAATAATGTTTATAACCCAACAGATTCTGTCCGCGCAGGAGCATCTGTAACTTCGTATTGGGGCAAGCAGCGCGAATGGTGCGAAGACGTTCCCATGGATCTTCATCCAGATAACGAAGACAAGAATCAAATGTGGCGCCACCCCAGCACTCCAGGGAATAATAGCCAACTTTATCAAGTGTCGGCAGAATGTCCTTGAAACGATCAATCGGCATTCTGGTAGCGATCAGAGATTGGTTGGCGTCACGCAAAACAGTTTCGGTGATACCGACTTTCATGGATCTTTACCTCCTCATACAGGGGTGCGGGGATATACCCCATCCTCACCCATATTATCATATTCTAAGCTTATTATACTGGAAGGATTCCGGTTTGCATAGAGGAAAATCATGAAATTTTCCAATTTTTCAAAAACTTCTTTGCACATTTCAGACAAAATCCAAAAAGTATCGACACAGATATGTTTACATAACAAAAAAATCCGCGCCTGTTTTGCATTTCCGGCGCGGATGGGATAGAAAATTTATCTATAAGAATTACTTTTTCAGATAATCTTCCGGAGACTGATAATTGGGAGTAATAGGTGCACGGGTTTCTTCGTCCTCCCAATTTTCCTCTTCAACAGCATCTGTATTTACCATTTTAGGAGATTGGGTCTGTTCAACGGATACGGGTGAATCCGATATAGAAGGTTGCGTATCCTCAGCAGTATGGGGCTTGGAAACGGAGTCCGTTTGGCTTTGCGGCTCCGTATTTAATGGATCGGCCGGGTTAGTGGGCTGTACATGGCGGAAAAAAGTGGTTTGCTGCACATTTTGTTTTTTTGTGCTCCGTCCAGATAGAAAAACAGCCGGGATTAAAGCCAATAGTAACATGACAAACATACCGAATCCGGTATCAACACCGGGAATAACGTCCGTGGTAAACCAGATGGATACCGTTGTATACTTTGATTCGAAAACACTGTGGACGTAATAATAATTAGAAAAGGGAATGCCGAAGATGAGTTGGGAAAGAAAAAGTAATGCAACCCGGACGCCTACGGCGGAAGTCAGGCTGTGGGTACGGTATACTAAAATACCAAGCAAACATCCTAAGAGAATATGGTTTACAATGAGGAAAAAGTTCATTTCCCGAATGTTGTTGAAATAGAAATAATTACAAACCGAAGAAAGTACAGCGGCCGCCAGGATTGCTACGAGCGGATGATTGCGTGCGCCAAAAGAGGATAATACCGCACCGCGGAAAAAATATTCTTCTGAAAAACACATCAGTAAAATGCAAAGTGTGCCAAGCAGGAAAGAAAGCCAATGGAAATCTCCGATTCCGGAGATGGTGAAAATCCGGAAAATTGAAAGAAATCCCAAAACGGCAGCCAATACTGCTGTGCCGATTAAAAAACCGAGAAAAAAGTGCGAAAAAAAATGATTCTTATGGAGCATAAAGCTTTTACAATTCCGGCCTTCAATCAGTCTCACATATAAAATTCCTAACGGAACAAGCAGAATAAAGGTAAACGAATAGGCAATAACGTTCAAATCATCGTAAATGGCGTATTCTAAATTTTGAATTGTACCATTTTCGATCAGACTCCCGAGGATGGCGGATATGCCGCCAAAAATCAGCTCTCGAAGTCCATAGGCAGCATACATGTAGCCCCAAAACAATGCAAAATACAACAGCATAGAAATTAAAATCGGCGGGTTTTTTCGAGCATTGCGTGCGGCAATCCAAGGATTATCCTGCGTTTTCCAGAACATATTGTAACTCCTTTTCTAAAATTCAAAAAGCTTGGAACAAAGACAGTATAACAGATCCTATACAGGGTTTCAATTCAGATAAAAATTGTTTATTTTTCCTTAACATTTTTTACGTGACTTGCAAAAATACAGAGCTTCAAGTATAATGGCTCTGAAACCTGGAAAAATATGTCGGGCCATGCAGATGGGAAGTTTGACCATGATACAAAAATTAATGTCGCAGATGCGCCGCTGCTGCGAAGATTATGCAATGATTCAAGACGGCGACCATATTGCAGTCGGTTTGAGCGGCGGAAAGGATTCGCTTGTGATGCTTGCCGGCCTTGCGGAAATGCGCCGGTTCTATCCGAAGCCGTATACGTTGGAGGCGATAACCGTATCGCTTGGAATCGAAGGGGTGGATTACGGCGCTTTGGAAGCATATTGTGCGTCATTGGGTGTCCGGCACACCTTGATTCAGACGCGTTTAAATGAACTGATTTTTGTTGTGCGCAAAGAATCAAACCCTTGCGCGTTATGCTCAAAAATGCGCAAAGGCGCGTTAAACGATGCTGCGTTGGAATTGGGCTGTAATAAAGTTGCGCTTGGGCATAATCGGGATGATGCAGTAGAAACGTTTGTGATGAATCAGGTATATGGCGGACGGATTGGATGTTTTCTGCCAGTGACCTACCTGAGCCGTAAGGAAATCACAGTGATCCGGCCGCTTTTATATGTGCCGGAAAAAATGGCGCGGCGGACGGCAGCTGCGTTGTCGCTTCCTATAGTGGAGAATCCTTGTCCGGCAAACGGGACAAGTTCCCGTGCACAGATTGCAGCGCTTGTCCGCCGTCTAAATAGTGAATATCCGGGATATTCAAATCGGATTTTTGGCGCCATGCAGCGTATGCCGTTGGAAGGATGGGGGAAGCTGCGCAGAACAAAACAAGAGGAAGAAGTATGAATATAGTACATTTGATCAATTTCGCCGGTTCAAGCGGGAGCGAAAAGTATGTGCGGACCCTGTTTACCCGGCAGATCAAACAAGGGCATACGGTTACGTTGGTTTATCATGTGTATGGACCATTGGTTGATGAGGCGGTTGCTGCTGGGGCAGATACAGTACAGCTTGCGATGCAGAGCGTGTTGGATTTACAGGCGGCTCGTAAGCTTGCAGAAATTTGCCGCGCAAGGAAGATTGACGTTGTGCATACGCATTTCCCACGGGAAAATTGCATCGCTGTTTTGGCTAAACGCCGGTATCCGTTTATGCGGGTTGTAAACACTTCGCATCTTGTATTTTCTACAGGATTTGCCTGGCGGGTATTGAACCGGTTCTTTTCGCCCAACAATGCGGCTGTATTGTGTGTATGCTCTGAACAGCTGCGCACGCTTTCGGAAAATGGTGTGTGTGCGGACCGGCTGCGTGTTGTTCATAATGGAATTCCACCAGTCGATGCAGCGCAAATGCGTACCCGTTATCGTGCGTCGATTCGAGCGGAATTCGGCATTTCCGATACGGCGCCGGTTGCGGTTGCGCTTGCGCGGTTTACGGAGTCTAAAGGTTTGGACATTATGATCAATGCAATGGCAAAAGTACATGCTGCTGTACCACAGGCGCGTTTGATTGTAGCGGGAACAGGGGAAGATTTTGATAAAATCCAAATGCAAATCCGGACAATGGGACTTGACGGCATTGTGTTTACACCCGGATTCCGCAAGGATTCCCAGGCATTGCTTGCAGCAGGGGATATATATATCAATACTTCCCGGTCCGGTGAGGCGTTAAGCTTTGCAATTATAGAGGCAATGGCGATGGGCCTTGCCCCGGTGATCAGCGATGCAGGTGGAAATCCGGATATTGTAGACGCAGATAGCGATTGGGGCATCCAGTTTGCATCGGAAGATACAGCCGCACTTGCAGATATTCTGATTCGTCTGATGCGTGATATGCCGGCTTGCCGGGCAATGGGGTTGCGGGCAAAAGCGCGTGCGGAAACGGAGTTTTCAGAAGATAAAATGTACGAAGAAACCATGAAAGTTTATCAGGCATAACGTGGAGGAGAAAAAATGGACAACAAGAAAACACAAAAACGTAAATTTAACCTGCTGGACGCAGTTATTCTGCTCGTTGTAATTGCGGTGGTGGCGTTTGCTGTATATAAGTTGCTTCCGTCGGAAAATCAGGCAGCATTTGAAACGGCACAAATGTCCTTTACTGCGGAGGAAGTTCCGGAATATGTTGCCGAAGCATTATATATCGGAGCGCCTGTTATGGATGCGGACCGCAGCATTTATTTAGGCGAGGTTGTCGATATTATTATTGAAGATTTTGTAATTTATGGTGCTGACGAACAGGGAGTAATGCACCCGACTGCAAAGCCAGGTTATAAAAACGTGACGGTAGTTACTTCTCTATCCGTCAATCCCAGCGCATATGGCGTAAGCCTTTCCGGCGTTATTTATTCGGTTGGACATACTGCGGCAATTCGCGCCGGATTTTCGAAGATGAACAGTGTTGTAAGTGGTATCGAATATGAGAATCCGGACGTGGCACGGGCGCTGGCGGATGCAATTGTAGGATAATCCAAGTATGATTGCGGAATTTATTCAAAACCAGATCGCCGGAAGTGAAATCATTGGTGGTGTCCTGGCGGCGGAACATGCAATCGGGCGTGCTTTCGTGCGTGCTGGCCGCGGCAGCGGGATTGTTTGTGCGCTTGGTCCGCTTTTTTCCAGATTTGATCTGTTCCGTCACCATCGGGAAAACAGCGGGATTTGTGCTTTTTTTTCCTCAATGTTTGCGCTTTTGTTGCGGATAGTGGATGGGGTATATCATGGCCTTTCCCGAATTCCCGGACTGCGTTTGTTGCCCGGACTCGCCGATGCGATTTTAAAGTTGCGTTTTTGCGACCTCTGCGCATGGGTTGCACTGCTGATCTTTTTTGGGTATCATGACAATTGGAATAATGGGTATATGCTGATCGCTGCTGTATTGTTGTCAGCTTTGTATCTGATTCGTTTGACCAGACTGGCTCATCGGCCGTCCCGACTTCCGGTGTCATTGTATCTGTTTATCCTTGCCAGTGCGGCAATAATCCCGATTGCTGGTGGAATGGGGGCAAATTTGCGGGTTTATACCTATTTTATCAGTGCATTTGCCTTTTTCTTTTGTATTGCCGGTTCTATTGAAAACCTTGACGATTTGCGCCGGGTATTGATGATTTTGTATATAGCAGTGCTGTATAATGCAATTTTATCCATTATTCAGGCGTATTATGGGGTGCCAGTCAATCTTTCTTATACAGATGTTACCACCAATCCGGATACGCCTGGACGCGTATATGCAAGCTTTTATAACCCCAACAACTTTGCGGAAATTCTCTGTCTGCTGCTTCCCGGTTGTTTCGTAGCTTTTTTGACGTCGCAGCGCCTGACAAAAGCTGCAAAAGTGTTTGTAGGTGTGAGTTTTCTTCTTCCGCTGCTCGCACTGGTGCTGACGTATTCCCGTTCGGCATGGATTTCATTTGCCCTGACGATCTGCGCTTCTATTGGGCTTTTAAATCTGGCATTGATCCCTGTAGCGTTGATATTGGCAATTCTGGCAATACCGTTTTTGCCATACAGTATAAAAAATCGGATTATGTCTCTGTTTTCCGGAACAGATTCTTCGGTCGGATACCGGATTTATATTTGGCAAGGCTGTTATGATACCATGGCCAATCAGCCGCTTGGCGGATTTGGCTTGGGGCCGGATAATTTTTTCCTTGCCTACAGCCGGTTTATGAATGAACATGCCATGGAAGCGCCGCATAGCCACAATCTTTTTTTGGAGATCTGGATGGAAATGGGTGCGGTTGGCATTCTCAGCTATTTGGCTTTTTTCATAACGACGATGAAAGGCGCACTCCTCCATGCATTGCGTAAAGGTTCGCCGTATCGGCATTTTTCTGTTGCGCTGTTTTCTGCAATGTTCGGTTTGATTTTTATGTCGATGGTGGAATATATCTGGTTTTATCCGCGCACAATGCTCTGTTTTTTCCTTGTTTTAGGGATGATGTGGGCACTTTTGCGGATGGCCGCGCATGAATAAACAAAGAGGTTTTAGAAATAGCCGATAATATGAATATAAAAAAAAGGCCGTAAAAATCCAAAATGGATTTTTACGGCTTTCTTTTTATTGCAATACGGTGTCAGACAGTGTGGCTAACATAATTCGCTCTTAGATTATTCATCAATCTGTATTCCGTTCTCGGCGTCGAGTACGGTACGGCTTCCGCCTGCGTTAATTTCGAGAACTTTTGTATTGAATGCGGCCTGGCAGTACGGATTGTCATAACGCGGATAATCGCCCAGCGCAATCTCCTCACCGTTGACAATCAACGGGCTGGTCCAGCCGAATTTCATTTCGCCCTGCGAAGGAGAAGTATAGACAAAGTTATGCGTGTCACCTTCAATTTTTGCATTCTTAAAGGAAGCCCGGAACGCTTCAAAGCTGCCGTTTTGCGCTTTAGAACCCAGTTCGACTGCCCAGACATTCGCATGACCTGGTGTCATATAGATATAGGGTTTTATATCTTTGGGATCTTTTGCGCCGCAGAAGCGGGCGTAATCCGGATTGGGTGCTTCCCAACGGGCCGGATTGAGGGAATATACGGCAATATAAGCATTGTCTTTTCGGCCGAACAACCATTTGCCTTCTTCGATCACTTCGTCGAATTCTCCCTGCGGGAAATAACACTGCGTATACAGGAAGTCTACAAAGTCGGGCATAACACGGAATATGGACAAGACAACATTGTTGTGTGCTGCAGCGCGCGGGAGCACAAGGTTTCCGGCCACTTTATTGGGACGGCTTGTGAAATCTTCAGATGCCGGATTGTTTGTAAATACCAGCGCTTTGCCGCCAAGGCAAGCGGTCCACGGATGCTGCTGGTAACCCATACGGCCCGGACGGAAGTCCTGCGCGCATGACAGGATATAATCGGGGGTTTTGTAGGTGTAAATATTGACTTTCGTCATTGCCGTAAAGTCCGGAGTTCCTTCCGGAGCGGGAACGCCGGCTTCATCGCAAAGTTTGTAACGTTCCCGATAAGCAAAGATACGATTGTTCATCCAGTTATAATAAGGGAAAACTTTGGTGGAGTTTTCTACGGTAAGCCGGTCAGAATATGCCTGGATGCCCCAATAAAGCATAATATTATCAAAATCAGCCGGGTCAGCGCCGTAATATTTTCCTTCCGCGACGTCGATAGACATACGTTCACGGTTAATCATGATGTCCGGATGGTCGGTTGCAACTTTAGCAATGGCATTCGGACATTTATAATCGTAAGAACACAAAAGGATGGCAATATCTGAAACATCAGCCAGCGTACCTTCGCCCCACATTACATGCATAACAGGGGAAACTCCTTCAGTATCCGGATCTAAGATGTTTGCATAAACACGGCCATGCGTAGTGGGCAAATGGCCGTAGAAGCAGTTGACAGCCATATCAAACAGGAGTTGATTGATAATGAGACGGGAGTTGGTGAGGATATCCGGCTCGGCTGCATAGTGAGCAAGACCTAACAGCGCCAGCATATCTTCGGCATAGTATCCTTGGCAAAGCCATTCAGAGAAACCGAAACGGATACGCCAGTCCTGCCAGCGGCGGATGTATTTAATTGCATGCTGACGGTGCCACTCGCCGGTTTCGCCGTTATCAAATATCTTGTCCGGGAAAAGCTGCCCAACTAAATATTCGGCGCTATGGAACAGGATCTGATGGTTTTCGGTGAAAAAGCAGGCATGTACTTCACCTGGCTCATCCAGCCAATATTTAAAACCAAGAAGGCTTTTTTCAATTTTTTGTGCATACTCCTCGCTTAACCGGGTACCACGATGTTCATGCAGCATACGCACAAGGCATGGAACGATAAAGTCTGCGCAGTCATTGCGCTTATCAATCCACTCCAGCGCGCCGTCTATATTTTCATAAACGATCGGCTCGTTTGAGATACCCCATTTGGCCAGTTCCATTTTAGCAAGCTCAAGGTTCGCACTGCGGAAGCTGGAACGGCCCGCATTTTCTACCGGCTTGTTTTTAGCTGTATTCACGACATATTTTAAATACTCTATGCCCTGATATTTTTCCATGATTTGGACTCCTTTCCTATCTGGCGATTGTGTAAATTCAGTATAGCAGATTTTTATACAAAAGCAAGATAAAACTGTATACTTTATTTAAATATCCCTTGTAATTGTCTTGTATCAATGGTAGAATTAAATAAAGAGGAGGAATTTATATGATAAAAGTTGCAATAATTGGAACGGGCAATATATGTCCGAGTCATATTCAAGCTTATTTAGCGTTTCCGCAGCGTTGCCAGATTGTGGCGCTGAGTGATATTTATCCGGAAAAAGCACAGGAACGTGTGCAACAATTCAATTTAAATGCGCATGTTTATGCAGATTATCATACGCTTTTTGAAAGGGAAAAGCCGGATCTTGTCAGTATTTGCCTTCCTCCTTATGTACATGCGGAGGTGGCAATTGCAGCGATGGAAGCGGGGGCAAATGTCGTCTGTGAAAAACCGATGGCTTCCTCTCTTGCAGAATGCGACCGTATGATTGAAGCGGAAAAACGTACAGGGAAGTGGATTTGCTGTGTTGCGCAAAACCGTTTCCGCGACGACTATATGGGGCTGAAGGAGATTCTTGACGCGGGACTGATCGGCCGTATCGTTCATGCGCAGATTGACTCGTATTGGTGGCGCGGACACAGCTATTATGATTTATGGTGGCGCGGCACCTGGGAAAAAGAAGGAGGCGGCTGTACGCTTAACCACGCCGTTCATCACATTGATTTACTGTTGTGGATGATGGGGATGCCGCAGCGTGTTACGGCGGTGCTGTCCAATGCTGCGCATGATAATTCTGAAGTCGAGGACATCTCCGTTGCAGTGCTGGAATATGCGGGCGGTGCGCTTGCACAGATCACAAGTTCTGTGATTTCCCATGGACAGCGGCAAAATGTTATTTTCCAGGGAGAAAATGCCATGGTCGGCGTACCGTGGCAGCGGTATGCGTCCACTTCGATGCCCAACGGGTTCCCGGTGGAAAATACGCAGCTGGAAGCGGAAATTGATGCCATGCATCAAGCCCATCAGCCGCTTGTCCATACGCTGCATGCGGCAGAAATTGATGATGTGCTTTCTGCAATAGAGCAGGGCCGTCCGCCCTTTATCGGGTCTGCCGATGGCCGTCGGACAGTGGAGCTGATTACGGCGATCTATGAATCCGGATCTACACGGCGGACAGTAGAACTGCCATTAAAGACGGATGATGTTTTTTATACCACGCAGGGGATTGTGGAAAATGCCCGTCATTTTTATAAAAAGGGTGCAAGTATAGAAAACTTTACGGATGAAGGTATGCAAAACAGCTTTGGGAGGTAAAAAATGGAACGTATTGAAGGTTTAAATTACGCACCGGTTGGTAAACCGCAGCCGGTGGTAAAACCAGGCGAGTTTATTTTTGCTGCTGTTGCGCTTGACCATGCACATATCTATGGAATGACCAATGGATTGTGCGAGGCTGGCGGTACGCTGAAATGGGTGTATGATCCGGATCCGGATAAGGTTCTTGCATTTCTAAAGCGTTATCCTCAGGCAAAGGCAGCGCGCAGCCTGGACGAAGTGCTCAATGATGCAGAAGTACATTTGTGTGCCGGTGCGGCTATAACTTCGAAGCGTTGCGCGTTGGGACTGAAGGTGATGGAAGCGGGAAAGGATTATTTTACGGATAAAGCGCCATTGACCAGCTTGGAACAACTTGCAGCTGCAAAGGAAACCGCTGCGCGTACGGGAAAGAAATACATGGTTTACTATTCAGAACGGCTGCATAATGAATGTGCGGTATTTGCGGGGCAGCTGATTGCCGATGGAGCAATTGGACAGGTTTTGCAGGTAATCGGCCTTGGACCGCACCGTCTTTCTGCGCCGTCGCGTCCGAAATGGTTTTTTGAGCATGAATATTATGGCGGGATTCTCTGTGATATCGGCAGCCATCAAATTGAACAGTATTTATTCTATTCGGGTGCAAGCGATGCACAGGTTGTGCGTAGCCATATTGCCAATTATGCACATCCGGAGTATCCGGAACTGGAGGATTTTGGAGAGGCGATGCTGGTTGGAAATAATGGGACTTCAAATTATTTCCGTGTTGACTGGTTTACGCCGGATGGTTTGGGAACGTGGGGTGATGGCCGCACGACGATTCTGGGTACAAAGGGTTTCATTGAATTGCGCAAATATATTAATATAGGGGAAGAGCGAACGGGGAACCATTTATTCCTTGCAAATGGCGAGGTAGAACAGCATATCCGTTGCGACGGGAATGTTGGATATCCGTTCTTTGGCGCGCTGATCTTGGATGTGCTTAACCGTACGGAGACCGCAATGACCCAGGAGCATGCGTTTAAAGCGGCGGAGTTGTGTGTAAAGGCACAGCTGGCAGCCGTAAAAATAAGCTGATTTAATTCAGAAAGGATAAAAAAACCATGATCCAATCTTTTTTATCTTCTATTGCGGTGTGGGCGGAAAACACGCCCGATGTTGAAGCGCTTTTGGTCGTCGGGTCCTGCGCAAGGGGAACCAACCGTACAGATTCCGATGTGGATTTGATGGTGTTAACGCCAAATCAAATGGACTATGTAGCGCAGCATGCGTTTGCAGCCGGATTTGGTGAAATTGAGCATGAACAAACGGAAGACTGGGGCGCCTGCCAATCCGTACGGGTATTTTATCGTGGTGGGTTAGAAGTAGAATATGGTTTTGTGCTGCCTTCCTGGTTGGATATCCCTATGGACTCAGGTACAAAGGCGATATTGCAAGATGGATATCGTTTTCTGGTAGATAAAAAAGACTATGCACAAAGGGTAAAAGCCGTACTATAACTATAAAAAAGGATGCCGTGTAGATTTCTATGCACGGCATCCTTTTTGTTTTATTAGAGACAGATGTCTATAGGGGCGTCGCCTTGTAATACGAAGGGGCCAGGTGTAATATTTTGTTGTGTGCGTAGTGTACCAAAGAAATCCCGATCAAAACAATAATCGCTGCCATCGGGGTTTTCAAAACGCATTTCCGCATGATAAGTTTTCCCTAAAAGCGTCGAGTGAATCAGCATATGGGTTCCTCCGCGTAAAACAGAAGGCTGAATGTATAAATGTACAGTTGCAGCTGTTGTATCCACATCAATAGCAATTCCCGATTCTGCTTTTACACAGGCGTTGTGGTCAATTGTACTGGGTAACGCATTTTTTAAATAAAGATTTCCGGAAATCGCACAGGGCAAATGAATTTCCCGTATTCCCGGGTTAAAGGGTTTTTCCCAAAAACGCTCGTACGGACCAGGATAGGTATTATAACTGCCCAGTCCAACAGGGTAAAGTGTGGCATTGTTTTTAGACGGAAGGCCGTCCAATTTGGCCTTTTTTTCAGCTTCCTGTTCCTCCTGTGTACGTGGTTTTAACGGAAGATGATCGAAAAATCCAATTGGAATGGGTGTATCATCCGGATCATTGTCTCGTAAAAAGATATTGTTGTAATAACGATCATCGCCGCCGATAATATTGGCATATCCGGCAACAGCCGTCTCATGCGGAAAATGATAAGGCGTTTGTCTTCCGCGATCCGGGTTGATGACAAAGCGCCCGGTGAAAAGATTATGTACGAAAGCACCGCCCTGGGAAACATTACGGAAATTCATTTTAGATAAGAACAGGTTATGATCGAGCATGTAAGGCCCATGGCAGACTTCTACAAAAAGGTCTTCCGATAAATTATCAAAAAGGACATTCCGGAAAAGATGCGTGCCCTGCGCCTGCCAGTCGAACCATACGCCACGATAGCAGCTGTAAATGACATTGTCGTGGATTTGTGTGTCCAAAGAAGCGTGAAGCTTGATTCCGGAAACTTCTGCACCATGAAATAGACGCTTATGGTGAATATGATGAATGCGGTTTCCGTAAATCTCGCTGAAAACGGCACCGAGATGCCCAACGATCCCAGCCTGCTCACATTCAAAAATCTCATTATACCGGACAATGTGCCCGCCAATATGCGCACGATCCCAACCGTCATGCACGGCGCGACAGATGACTTCTTGTTCGTGTTGTGTACCAAACTTAAATTTCACATTTGACTATTCATTATCGTTGGCGCGGATATATT
>CALWJF010000024.1 GCA_944380935.1 uncultured Clostridia bacterium | reverse complement strand
AGTTGCAGTAATTCTTCCAATGTGCGTTGTCTCTTGTATCCAACGCTATAGTTTGCAATATTTTGATTTATCCATGCTTTTACCTTATCTGGCCGGCGGTTTGTTAGGCGGTATAATTGGCGGATTAACGTATGAGAAAATATCAAAAATATGGCTCCGGCGCATGTTAGGCTTATTTATCCTTTACGCCGGAGTCAAAATGATTTTTAATTTTTAAATATGCCAGATATTTCTATACTATTCGCTCTTGTAATTGCAACAGCCACAGGTATTTTGTCCGGTTGGGGTATCGGCGGCGGCACATTGCTTATTTTAACATTAATGCTCTTTTTCAAAGCCGATATTGGGACGTCGCAGTTTATTAATCTTGCATATTTTATTCCCAGCGCTGCAGCATCCTTATTTTTTCATATGAAAAAGGGATATGTGGAACGCAAAGCCGTTTTTCTAGCTGGAATTTGTGGTTGTGTAAGTACAACGATAAGCTACTATTTGCGCCAATGTATTTCTGATAGATTTTTGTCTATCCTTTTTGGGCTTATTTTGCTCTACCTAGGTGTGCGTGAAGTTTTTTCAAAAACTTAAATTTTTATTTATAGCGACGAGAATCCAGATAATTTTGAAGAATCAGAGAAGCGGCAACTGCATCCACAAGCTGCTTTTGCTTTTTTTTCTTTTTTCCGGCATCCGAAAGAATTCGGTTGGCGTCAACAGAAGTTAATCGTTCATCCCAGAGTATGACTTTATAAGAACCCTGCATTTCAAGTAAATGCGCAAATTCTTCACATTTTTTCGCGCGCTCTCCAATGGTCCCGTTCATATTACGAGGATATCCGATGATAAGTTCTGTACAGCCATTTTCAGAAGCAAGTGTCAAAACTTGTTGTGCAACTTCCTGCATGTTGCGGCTATGGATCGTCAGACTATTTGCCGCAAGTAAGCCGGTAGGATCAGAAATAGAAACCCCGGTATGCGCATCACCGAAATCTACTGCAAGAATTCTCATAAATTTTTTCCATAATAATTAATCAGACATCCGGATAAAAGGATTTCTCTTTCCTCTGCTGTTAATTCATGCAGTTTTAACGTGATTTCTTTTCGTACTCCGTTATCGGAAAGTAAGTAAGCTGGTATTGTCTGTTTTCCCTCGGCTACAGCATTGCGAATTTCAGGGACATACACGTAATCGCCAACTTTAAAAATGGAATTGTCGCCGTCAAATGTAAACGGCAGCATACCCCAGTTCATCAAATTAGAACGGTAACGACGAGTGGCATATTCGGTGGCAATATTGGCGCAGCCGCCAAGAACACGTTGACAGGAAGCAGCCTGTTCACGTGCTGAACCATCGCCGGGACGAACTGCATAAATTCCACTTCCCACGCCGTAATTTTTCGGTTCAAATCCAAATGCAGTTAATACTGCATCAGATTGTGCAGAATCCATAGCTTTAACTGCTTTTGCACGTGCCACATATCCGGGGTCTTTACGGGAAAGTGTAAATTCTGCAAGGCCGAGCGGATTGGAACGATAGGAAGAAGTTTCACCAGAAGGAATCAACTCGTCCGTGGTAGTGACCGGATCCAAAATAACGGAAGCCAGTTTTATCAAAAGATTTTCGGGCATTTCCGGCTGTGTCGGCCAATCGGAAATATTCGGTCCAATGACCAGTTCGCTTTCCGGTTTGGGATTGCGGTACCCATTATATACTCGACTACGATAAGGCGAGTCATCAAAATGATAGGGCACACGGCATTCATCAATATCCAGTTCGGTTGCCGGCGTAATTGCTCCCCCATTGCGTGCTGTTGCAGCAATAGAACGTGCATCCATCAAAGCAACAGAAGCGATCTGCCCATTTCCCGGTTTTGAACCTTCCCGGTTGGGGAAATTGCGAGTAGTATGACGAATACTGAGCGCATTGTTGGAGGGGGTATCTCCTGCACCGAAGCATGGACCGCAAAAAGCGGTCTTACATGCAGCTCCAGCCGCCATAATTTTTGCCATTGCTCCGTTCTTAATCAGTTCGAGGAAAACCGGCTGGCTTGCTGGATATACACTCACATCAAAGTTTCCGTTCCCTATATGATAACCATCCAATGCCGCTGCGGTATACATCAGATTTTCATATCCACCGCCGGAACAACCTGCAATAATTCCCTGTTCTGCATATAGTCTGCCGTTGTGAATTTTATTGCGCAACTCAAATTTTACCCCTGTCGGCAACATTTTTGCGCCTTCTTTTTCTGTCATTGCCAAAATATCCTCGAGGTTTTCATTGAGCTCACGGATCGAATATACATTAGAAGGATGGAACGGCAGCGCAATCATTGGCTCAATTTTGTCAAGTTCAACGATTACAGCACCATCATAGCAGGCACCGTCATCTGGTGCAAGCGCCTGATAGGCGTCTTCCCGTCCGTGCAGACGCAGCCATTCGTGTGTCTTTTCATCGGTTGTCCAAATCGAAGAAAGACAAGCGGATTCCGTAGTCATGACGTCAATTCCAATACGATAATCAATCGAAAGTGCCCCCACGCCTTCTCCAATGAACTCAAGGATCTTATTTTTGACAAATCCCTGTTTAAATACAGCACCGATTATAGCGAGCATAACATCCTGAGGACCGACGCCACGTTTTGGTGCACCGCTGAGATAGACTGCGATCACTTCCGGGTGACTGATGTCATATGTCTGGTTTAAAAGCTGTTTTACCAGTTCTGGACCGCCTTCACCAATTGCCAGTGTTCCTAATGCTCCATAGCGCGTATGGCTGTCGGAACCCAGGATCATTTTGCCACAGCCGGCAAAGCATTCACGCATGTATTGATGAATAACAGATTGATGTGCCGGAACATAAATTCCACCATATTTAACAGCAGCAGATAAACCAAAACGATGGTCATCTTCGTTAATCGTTCCGCCTACTGCACACAGACTGTTATGGCAGTTGGTTAAAACATAGGGTACAGGAAATTCTTTCAGTCCTGAAGCACGTGCGGTTTGGATAATACCGACATAAGTAATATCGTGGGAAACCAAACTGTCAAAACGGATACGCATATGTTCCGCGTTACCGCTATTATGTTTTTCTAAAATTTTATAGGCTATTGTCCCCTGCCTTGCGGTTTGTGAAGACGGTTCTTCTGCAGTTGCAGGAATCAGCCTGCCGTTGCGGAAAAATACGGGTTTTTCGATTAATTTCATTTCCCACACCTCAAAATTATAAAATTCATATAAGCCGCACAAGCTTTAATATCTACGGCCATTCTCCGTTTACAAAAGTAAACCGATACTTTTTTATTATAACATATTCCTATACTTGTCTACAAGAGTTAAATTATATCAGAAAGAAATGCTAATTGCATAAATATAGCGAGTGTGATATAATCGCGATGATCATGGCCGAAGGAGGGCATTTTATATATGAAAAAGCAATTTTTACTTTTTTTATATCTGTTTTTGTTTTCTATAATTTTATCTGCTTGTGCACCGCAAGAAAGCACAGTACTTAATTTAAAGGAACCGGTGAAAGATCCGGATACATCACAAATGGAGCAAGAAGAACTTCTGAATTCAGATTTAGAAGAAATAGATGAGCCTCAAACTGTAATACCAGTTGTCGGAAAAGAAGAAGATGCCAATTCAGACGAGATGGCACAGATAGATGATTCCAATTCAAGTGCAAATACTGAAAAGGAATATGATTCAAGTCAGGATATATATCCTGATAGGGATACACCTACTAATGAAGATGAGCCGATTGATACCGATTCGGATGGTGATATGCCTACGCAGATCAATAGCCAAGTGGGGGTATCTGTTAATTATATTTATGAATTATATCAAGATGATTTGGGCGAGGATATATTGGATCTGCGTATTAGTATGCCGCAGGTATATTACAGTGATGGAATCCCGTTGCAAAATGCTAACACCTACTATACCCAATATTTAGATGCTTATCGAACGAAAATAGAAACAGAAACGCTAGAGGTTATAATGGAATCTCCGGATGCCCCACAGGAAAGCAGATTATCTACAGTTGAAATGAATTTTTCAGTCACATATAATGATGACTGGCTTTTATCCATTGCTATGCAGGAAAATGTCTGTGTTTTGGGAGAACGTGCCGAACACAGCAATGGTCAGACTTTTGATACCCAAAAAGATGTTCGTTTGTCTTTGTGGGATCTTCTTTCTCAGACGGATGTACAGGACACAATCTTACTTCCTGCTGTACAGCAGGTATTAGATACATTAAAAGTAAATTATGATGCAGCGCTTTTGGTGTCTCAACTGGATTTTTATTCATTTACGCTTGATACAACCGGGATAACGTTATATATCGCTTGTGAAACTTTAGATCCCGCTGTACAGCAGACAGCACAGGTGTTTTTTGCATCTTCCAATATATCGGATTATTTACAGCAGGATTACAGCACATGTTTTCAGCCGACATTTATAGAGGAATCATAAATTTGGAAGTTAGGAGGTCCGAAAGTTGAAAAAGATTTTAATTTTAGACGGACAAGGTGGAAAAATGGGATGTATGTTAATTAATAGTTTAAAATTACAACTCCCAACACAGAAATTTATTGCGCTGGGCACCAATAGTGCTGCTACGGCAGCAATGTTGAAAGCCGGTGCAGATCAAGGTGCGACTGGTGAAAACCCCGTTGTTTATAATTGTACAGATGCCGACATTATCGCGGGCCCAATTGGCATCTTGTCGGCAAATGCGTTGCTTGGCGAGGTTACGCCTGCTATGGCAATGGCAGTTGGGCAGAGCAGAGCGGAAAAAATTTTGATTCCAATTGGAAAATGCCGGTTATTTGTAGCTGGAACACAAGATGCCGATATAGCAGATTACATTTCTGCGGCAGTTCGGGAGATTGTACGATTGGTGCGGGAGGATAAATAAAATTATATATCAGTTGTCTACCAAATGTGCATCCTAAAAATCTGTTTTTCCTATTTTGGAAGAGATTTCAGTAACTTGTGTGCATCTTTTGCTTTTTTGTGTGCCAGTAGTTCACTTTGTTCTCTTGCACATAGATACAAGCCATGTGGTCCCGTGAAACGAAGTATGCCATTTACATTTTCCATTTGATGAAGAAATACCCCAATATCACCGGGAAGCTCCGCTAGGTTTTCAAGTCTGTCCCCAATTTGTCCGGTAAAGCAGAATGCAGTTACGCATCCATCTTTCCAATGAAGATGGAAATCCTGGGAGAAACCGCTTGCCATCATTTGTAAAATCTGGATAATATCTCCCTGTAGAGAGGGTAATACAATGCAGGCAGTTGCATCTGGCAATCCTTTGTAGATATAGGATAATCTTAGTGGAAGATCTGAAAAACGGAAGGTATAAATGCCCGGCTCTAAACAATAGGACTTATACATAGGCAAAACAGCATGATATATATCGCTATCATATAAATTCGAATTCATTGTACAGCTTAAAAATTCATCATCGGCAGCAACGTGTATGGGTGGAAAATATTGTTCTGATTTCCCATCACGGAACATGCAGACATCTATATAATTGCGGTTTGAGCTCCGGAAGGGAATTTGATAGAGCAGCTTTGTTTTTGGGATTTCTATATCGGCTGTGGTATTAAGCATGTTTATGGGATCACAGAGTGTTTGTGTTCCTGCGTTTCCTGGCATACAGATTATTTTTTGACATTGGCGGCTTTGTGCAAGTTTCCAAGCCAAAGCGTGTGCGCCTGCTCCATTGCCGGAAATCTTGATGATCATGAAATTCTCCCTTTATGAATATGGTGAAGATTAAAATTATATATGGATAGAAGTGGCCGGAAGCAGAAGCTTCCGGCCTAAAAATTATTCTTTCATGGTTTCGTCAATGGTTTCTTCGTCGGCCGTTGCTTGCGGTTGTGGAATCGTTTCTTCTGCTTGCTCTACCTCGCATGCGCAGGGCGTTTCGGGAACGGTTTCACATGTGGATTCCGACTCATTGCAAATGTATTCTTTCACAGTCTCTTCAGCTTCCGCCTTTTCTGCGTCCAACATTTCCTGTTCGTATGCATCAATGGCTTTTTTGCATTTCTTTACAATGACGACAACTCCGGCTATAACTGCGGCAGTTGCTGCAGTTGCAACGGCAATACTGAAAATGTCTTTTGTCGAAAGTTTTTTCATTTGTGTTGCTCCTTCCCTATGTGCTTTTATATGTTGGCCATAATTTTGTTTAGAAATTCTTCTGTTGTAACAACTTGCTTGTTTTCTAGAGTGGACATTACATATAAATCTTTGGTAACAAATCCATTGCGCACGGTTTCAAACATAGCGTCTTCGACTTTTTGCGCAAAATCAGTGAGTGCAGATATACCATCGAGCTCACCACGTTTTTTCAAAGCTCCAGTCCAAGCAAATAATGTTGCTATCGGATTGGACATCGGAGTTTCCCCCTTAAGATACCGGTAATAATGACGCGTGATGGTACCGTGTGCTGCTTCGTATTCATATACACCATCGGGATTGACCAAAACGGATGTCATCATGGAAAGACTTCCGAAAGCCGTTGCTACCATATCCGACATCACATCACCGTCATAGTTCTTACAAGCCCAGATAAAACCACCATCAGAACGAATTACCCGTGCTACTGCATCATCAATTAAGGTATAGAAATAGGAAATCCCAGATGCTTCAAAGCGAGATTTGTAGGTGCTTTCGAAAATCTCTGCAAAAATATCCTTAAAATGGTGATCATATGTTTTGGAAATCGTATCTTTTGCACCAAACCATAGATCCTGATGTTGATCTAGTGCATATTGGAAACAAGCATGCGCAAAGCTGCGAATAGAAATATCTGTATTGTGCATGCCCATTACAATACCGGCAGATTTGTTAAAGTCAAAAATGTTATGGTGGGTTTGGGTACCATCTGGCATGGTAACTACAAGCTCGGCCTTTCCACCTTGTGGAATCTGTGCTTCAACAGATTTATAAATATCGCCGTAAGCATGTCTGGCAATGGTTATGGGCTTTTTCCAGCCGCTGACGTAGGGCGTAATTCCATCTACCAGAATAGGTGCACGGAAAACTGTACCATCCAGAACTGCACGGACCGTTGCGTTAGGACTTGGCCACATTTTTGAAAGTTTGTATTCTTCTACACGTTGTGCATTTGGAGTAATTGTCGCGCATTTTACAGCTACGCCCAAGCGGCGTGTTGCTTCTGCTGCATCATATGTAACCTGATCCTGTGTTTTTTCACGATTTTCAAGACCAAGATCGTAATATTCTGTTTGCAAATCAATATAAGGACGGATAACAACATCTTTAATCATATTCCAGATTACACGGGTCATTTCATCGCCGTCCATTTCGACGGGCGGCGTTTTCATTTTTATTTTACTCATTATTCTTCTCCATTTTTAATTTATATAAGCATTATACTATATTATCAGAATTTTTACAAGAATAGATTTCCAAATCTGATTATCGGAATGAAAAATATAAAGGCCCATTCCCAATCCAAAAAGGCACAGTATTAACTATGCCTTTTAAAGAATCATTTTTCTGGATTGAGGAAATACATATTATTTATAAAGAAAAATGATTTAGTTACGTTTTTCTTTTGGAGCTGGCGGATGATGAAAAATCCCGGGGAATTCCCCTGCTTCACGACTGTGCGCAATTTCTTCTTGGAGCTTTTGAATAATTCCTTCACTGATTTTTGCATCTAGTATTTCCAGTTCTGCTAGTTTTTTTAAAAGTTCAATCTCACTCTCAGCCCGGTTTTGCAATAGCTCATAGATTTCATTTTTTTCATTTTCTTCGAGTTGTTGCCATTTTTCTTGCCATAAATTTTGAGAATTTTTAGGTGTGGCATAGGTATTTACAGAAACTGCAAATCCGACGCAGATGAGAATGGATAAGAAACATGACATAAATTTTTTTTGCATTTTCGTTTTCCCCTTTCGTTGGAATATTGTTAGTTTATCCGGTTTTTTGGATTTTTTGCCTGTAAAATATCGGAATCTGAATGGATGATATTTTTTCTTATAAAAAAATTGTGTGTATTGAAAAGAAAATACTTGCATTTTGGAAAAGAAAATGATATAATACAGTTCGCGTGAAAGATCTGATGTTTGTTTAGGGAGGGTTTTGAATGCTTGAGTCATTAAAACAGGAAGTCTTCGAAGCCAATATTTCTTTGCCTAAACTTGGATTGGTGTTGTTCACTTGGGGTAATGTATCAGGAATTGATCGTGCAGCCAATGCGGTTGTAATTAAACCTTCTGGTGTTGAGTACGACGCAATGACGCCGGATGATATGGTTGTCGTTGATTTGGAGAGTGGCAAAGTTATCGACGGTAAACTTCGGCCTTCGTCTGATACGCCTACCCATCTTGTATTGTATCGGGCATTTTCAGAAATCGGTGGGGTTGTTCATACTCATTCCCGTTGGGCAACAGTATGGGCGCAGGCGAAAATATCGATTCCGGCATTAGGTACAACCCATGCAGATTATTTTGATGGAGATGTTCCCTGTACTCGTCTTTTAACAAAAGATGAAATTCAGGGAGATTATGAGTACGAGACGGGTCGTGTTATTACCGAAACTTTTAAAAATAAATCGGCATTAGATTGCCCGGCAGTTTTAGTTGCTTCACATGGCCCTTTTACTTGGGGAAAAGATCCTAAGGAAGCTGTTTATCATTCTGCAGTGTTGGAGGAAGCTGCTGCTCTTGCATATTTCAGTGTGAATTTAACAGGTGATTATGAAACTCGTATGCAGAATGAGTTGTTAAGTAAGCATTTTGAGCGCAAACATGGGAAAAATGCTTATTATGGTCAGACTAAATAAGATTATTTTATATTGGAAGATAGTGTACGGGCCCGTAGCTCAGCTGGGAGAGCGCACGGTTCGCATCCGTGAGGTTCGAGGGTTCGATCCCCTTCGGGTCCACCA
>CALWJF010000023.1 GCA_944380935.1 uncultured Clostridia bacterium | reverse complement strand
TGTGTTCCCATTTTACCTTCCTGCTTTCATAAAATTTTGGTCTATGCTTATAGACCAAAATCAGTCTATAACAACCAACCAAAATTGTCAATAGAAAAATGATCTTTTTCAAAATTATTTTATTAGGTTCTGGTATACATGGACATGGTTTTCAATCGGACATAAATAAAGTACACAGTACAGAAGAATAAAATCGTTCGATTCATATCTATAGAAGGCATGATACTGTTGCTGGCTTGTCAATAAAGCTGTCCATATCTGATAAAAACTGCCTTACATATGCGAATAAGATTTTAAAAGCAGTTCAGCACAGTATAAACATCGACGATTTGAGCGATATCTTTGAATTGGGTATAAGCTTTTTACCGTAAATTTTCAAAGACAACTACAAGAAAAGCAATCTGAACCGGAAAGCATCAAGAGTTGGTAGTATATTCAGAAAGAGAAATCTTCATTTGAAGCGCACTTTGTGAAAGGGCAGCCTTTCTCTTCCCCCCTTACCTCTATACATGCCTAACATGCCTTTTATCCAGAGATTATCCAAAACTAATATAAAAATCCCGGAAAAACTTACTGTGTTTTTCCGGGATTTAAATTATTTTAAAGCGCTGCTTGTATTTAAAATCAAGCTGGAATATAAAAACAAAACATCCGTATCTTCAAAATCCACATATTCTCCAACCAAATCACTTGCGATATAACGCGTATCTATCAGTGTGATCTTAGAATATCCTTCACATAGCAACGGGATCAGGCTGCTTGCGAAAGAATCTCGAAAAACAACCAATTCCCGCTGAGACTGTGCATTGGGATTATCAATATACAGCACAGCAGCTGCTCCAGAGAGGAAAAACTCATAGGGATCGCTACTGTCCAGTTCTGCAAAATTATAAATACCACCGGTTGTATTTGTCTCCAAATTATAAACTGTGCATGCTTCCAAAGCATCATTTGTCAGATAGGAAATCCTTTCGCTGGGAAGCGGAAGCGCTGCCTGTCCATAATAGACACCATAGAACGGCGTATCTAACGTTTTTTCTTCAAAATCCCAGGAAATCTCTCCATCAATTCCCAGTGCCTGCGCAAATACCCGTGCTGTATCGACAAGCTTTTCCTGGCGCCAATGTGTATCGGTCTGATAATAATCCTTAAGTTCCAATGTATCCCGTATATCTATTTCTTGAGCAAAAACCATATTTTCTGCCACTAATTCATATAGGCGTGTATAATCCATCGACGGATAGCCGTTCGATTCAGCAAGAAAATAATTCTTGTCCGGAATCACACTATAATATACATTTGAAACTTTTCCATCCATATATTTCTCATATAAAGCCTGTAATTTTTCTATTGCAGACAATACAGAACTTTCTTTTAACGGATATTCCAATTTAGACGCATACCCATCCACAAGGTAAATATCATTGTTATCTTTTTGCGCATAAAGATTATAGGTGGAAAATGCTTTAATCCGACGAAATTGATCCCGCCAGGGAAATTGATCTAACGTATAGCTTTCGAAATCCGTCATAAATTTCCCTGATACTATACTATCGGCGTCAAGTTCCGGAATTTGTTCAAGACGGCGACGTTCACTCAAGGAGAATTCCTGTGCGGGTTTGCAAAGACAGGCAATCACAAGAAACAGCCATGCTGTGCCAACAATCCCAAGCGTCAAAATATTCCTGATTGTTTTCACGCTTTTACCTCCCTTTTAAAAACGGAAATATAAAAATGGATTGAACGAACCGTCTACCAAATAAGCCGTACAAAGGATAAACAGACAAAGCAAAACAAAGGGCTTTAACACAGTTATTCCTATTGCGCCGGTATGCGTTGCTTCCAGTTTCCGCAACAGCAATGCGGGAATCGGCGTTGATCCAACAATACCAAGCATAAATACAACCGCATAACTACGCAAAAAATATTGCGTCTGCGTTCCGAAAAACGGAATTTGTGCTATATTGAAAATGCCGGAAAGATCTGCACCCACCTGTGAAAGACTCTCTCCTGCAAAAAGGACAAATCCCAAAATTACAAAAAACATCGTATAGAGGTGGGACAAAAAACGAGGTGCATGATCCAGCCATTTTTTTAAGAAAAGTTTTTCTATCGATAGCAGCACTGCATAAAGAAGACCCCATAGGATGAAATTCCAATTTGCGCCGTGCCAAAATCCGGTCAACATCCAAACTGTCAAAATGTTGAACAGCCATCGTCCCCGCGATACCCGATTTCCCCCCATTGGGATATAAACATAATCACGGAACCAGCTTCCCAACGTCATATGCCAACGCCGCCAAAATTCTGTTATACTGCGGGAAATATAAGGGTAATCAAAATTTTTCGGGAAAGAAAACCCAAAAATTTTTCCCAACCCAATTGCCATATCGCTATATCCGGAAAAATCAAAATAAATATGCAACGTATAGGCAAGCGCATAGGACCAATAAAATACGACTGTTTTTTCATCCGAGACACGAAACACATCGCAAAACTCTCCTAAGAGATTCGCCAAAAGCACCTTTTTAGAAAGTCCAATTAAAAAGCGCTCCACACCTTGCGTTGCATCTGCAATACTGTGTTTACGAGAAGCAAGCTGATCATTCACATCCCGGTAGCGTACAATCGGTCCTGCAATTAATTGCGGAAACAAAGATACATAACAAGCAAAATCAATCAAATTACGCTGGGCAGGCACATCTTCCCGATAAACGTCTACTGTATAGCTTAAAATCTGAAATGTATAAAAACTGATACCAATCGGCAGTGCAATTTTCAACGCAGGAATTGAAATTCCTGTCAACGCAACAAAATTGTCAACAAAGAATCCGGCATATTTAAAATAACCCAAAAATCCAAAAAAAACTGTACAAGCTGACCAGAGCCACACTTTTTTCCAAACTTTACGCTGAGAATGTGCGATCGCAAGCCCGCAGACATATCCAACCAGTATGGTTGCAAGCATCAAGAACAGATAACGCGGCTCACCCCATGCATAGAAAAATAAACTCGAAAACAGCAAAACTGTATTTTTCAATTTTTTGGGGGCTAAAAAATACAGCAGGATTACTGCCGGTAAAAAATAATATAAAAATGGAATGCCGGAAAACAGCATAATAACTCCTTACAAACAATAATTCGTATACGTTTGATATTGAAATTACACTTTCAAATTTTGTTAGCTGCAAAAAATTCCCATAATTAAGCAAAAAACTTTTCAATGTACTGTTTGATACATTATGAAAAATGCAAACATTGATTTGCCAACAAAAGGCGGTTATTTTACAGCTTTCGCCCAACCATAATTTCTGTCGGGCGAAAGCTGTATCTATTTTTTAATTTTAGAAATTCCACAAAACCATTGTTTTACTGAAGATCTACATCAAATTCAGCACCGCAGACGACACCAAATGCTTCACAAAGCTCGTCCGCCGTTGCAAGATCCGCAAATTCACTGTCAATCATCACAAGAAGAACAAGATCACCATAGGCGACAACCCTAAGATCATCGGCACCTACGCAAACCCATTTGTTCGGGTTAATGCCGTTTTTCATTGATTCTGCAACACTCTGTGCGTCCTCTGCGTTTTTGACACGTACCAAGACCATAGAATAGGCCTGAGAGCCAATCATCGTTTCAGAAACAGAAGCTTCACTAATCAAATCGGCATTATCGAGGCCGGTATTATACTTTACGTCATCCGCATTGGTTAGATCAATATCCCGGGTTGCCAACATAAGGTCAAGCGGCTTATTTTCGTAAATTTTATCTATAATTTCTGAAAGTGCCCCAGATAGAACCGCAGAGTCATTCCCTGTTGTTTCATCATTCCCAGTATCCGGGGTGTTTCCTTCGTCTTCACCATTATTCCCAGCGTCCGGGGTATTTCCTTCATCTTCACCGTCATTCCCAACGTCCGGGGTGTTGCCTTCATCTTCACCGTCATTCCCAGCGTCCGGGGTGTTTTCTTCGTCTTCACCTTCATCCGGTGTATTCATATCATCTGTATTTTGGTTATCATCCGTGATCTGTCCGCTTTCATCCGGTCCTTCTGTAGTTTCCGTGCTACAAGCACTGAAAAGCGCCAACACCAGCATCATCGCTAAAATCAGGGCAAGAATCTTTTTCATACGTTTGTTTACTCCTTTTCATTTTCCTGACAAATCATCCATTGATTTGCAGACGTATCAAAATAGAGAAGATAGCTAAGGGGCTCTTTCTTTGTTACAATATACAAATGAAATTGCCCTTGCGCGTCCAGCATAGAAATAGTCCAATAAAGCTGCGTTTCACCTTTTGGTATCTGTTGCATATCAAGCGGTTCACCACTTTGTGCATCATAGCAGGACAGAACGCCGTTATCTACCGATATATTGCTCTCTGACGTCGTCGTTAGTTTTAGGGATACCGTGAGTGTGTCTTCCTGCGACGCAAGCGAATAAGCACGAAGCTGCGCATCCTGCTGCGGTGCTGGTACACCATGTTCAATTGTGACGGCCTGATTCCCGGCATAGAGCACAACCTGTTCTGACGTATGCAAATTCAGCAGGAAAAAAGCCAGAACAAGCACGCAACATGCTGCCACAACCCCTACGCTGCGGTAGAATCCCCGAAAACGTAAAATTTTCGTTTCTTCTATAGCGGTATCAGCCTGTAATTGTACTACACGCTCCCTCAGATGCGGCGATGGCTGAATTGTCTTGTAAGCATCGACCGTTTTTTTCTCAAACATCTTCATGATTCCCTTCCATATCGCATCTTAAAAGCTCTCTTGCACGGGAAAGCCGCATCTTTACTGCAGAAACACTCAACCCAAGCGATCCAGCAATTTCCGTTATCGAAAAATCCTCAAAATAGTAAAGCAAAATTACCATCTTATACTTTTCCGGCAATGCAAACACCGTCTCTAAAACCTCGGTTGTATCCGATGGCGACTGTGCCAGAACTTCACTCATTTCTTCTAACGGCGTATATACGCGGATTTTCCTACGACGCTGAAAATCCCGGCACTGGTTTACACATACCCGTACAAACCAGGCGCGTTCATGCTCTGCATCCCGGAAAACCGGCTGTTTTGCAATCCACTTGACAAATACTTCTGCAACTGCGTCCTCCGCATCCTGCTGTGCACGCAGCACAGCATAGGCAAGACGATACAGCATATCGGCATAGCGTTCATACAGTACCTGTGCGCTGGGCGTCTTATACTGTGACGCTTCCATCTTGACCTCCTCACCCATAACACGCATCAAAAACCTATATGGTCACATGCTAGGCAAAAAAATTTTTGTTTTTTCACTACAAACAGTGAAGCCGGTATCCATCCTTTTACCATCTTTGATCTCATACATACAAAAAGCGGTAAGCAGAACTGCTTACCGCTTTTCCAGCCCTTTTACTTTGTCAATTCTTCCAATACTGCCTTGACAAATGCATAAGTAATACTGAATGACTCCGTGTCTAACCGTTCAGCAGGCGTATGAATATTCTCTGTACGCGGACCAATAGAAATTGCATCCATTCCCGGAATACGGCTGGTGAACACACCACATTCCAAGCCGGCATGGATTTTACCAACTTGAAAATCGCGTCCAAAACGCTGCCGTGCAACTTGCATCATGATTTCCCGGATCGAGCTTGTTTCCTCATATTTCCATCCTGGAGATATGTCAGCAAATCGAACTTCAAATCCAGTAAGCTGTCCCAGCAGTGAAATTTTATCCATGGAATCATATAGCATGGAATCGATTGACGCCCGTGGCATAAATTTTGCAGTTATTTGTCCATCTTCTAAGCGGACAAATCCGAGATTCGAAGAAGAAAGTGTAAAACCATCCTCCGGATCTTTTACCAAAACACCATCCGGAGCAAGGTTTAAAAGCGCAGCCAGAGCCTGTCCGCCAGGAACATCCAAAACCTCTCCGCTGAAGCTCGTCTCCTCAAGTTCAATACAGGCTCCCGGTTCCAGTTTGGATATTTCGCCAAGAATCTGCGTACGCTGCATTTCCAATAAATCACGCGCTGCATCTAGATCTGCGCCGACCACCGTAAAGCTGCAATCCCGCGGAATTGCATTAACCATATCGCCGCCACGAATCTCCGCCAGCTGCACACCTCCACCATAGAGTACACTGCGCAGCAGACGTGCTGCAATACGAATCGCGTTGGCCCGCTCCTCATGAATCTGCGCACGCGAATGTCC
>CALWJF010000022.1 GCA_944380935.1 uncultured Clostridia bacterium | reverse complement strand
CCAGCTTTTTGAAATTTCATTCGCTGCATAAAAGAACACAACTCAGCAAATTCCTCATCAGTTTCTCCCGGAAGTCCAACGATTAAACTGGTGCGAAGGACAAGACCGGGAAGCTTTTTACGCAGCTTGCGGATCAGTGCTTCTAATTGTGCGCGGGTATAACGACGGTTCATTGCTTTTAAGATTCGATCCGAAACGTGCTGGATTGGAATGTCCAGATAGTGGAGAATCTTTGACTCAGTAGCAAGACATTCGATCAATTCATCATCAATTTCATCCGGATACAGATAATGTAAACGAATCCAGACAATGCCGTCGATGAGAGCAAGTTGGCGAAGGAGTTGGGTAAGACAAGGTTTCCCATATAAATCTATGCCGTAGGCGCTGATATCCTGTGCTACGACAATGAGTTCTTTTACACCTTGCGATGCCAGTGTACGCGCCTCTGCAAGAATTGCCTCCATTGTTCGGCTGCGGAATTTTCCCCGAAGCTGAGGGATGATGCAGTAACTGCAATGATTGTCACACCCATCAGCAATTTTAATATAGGCGGTATATTCCGGCGTCGTTACCAGACGGGGCAATTCACATAATGGACCATTGATATCTCCCAGACGTACCAATTTTTGCATTTTGCCTGCATCGGCATCCGTCAACAATTGATCACAAACAGATACAATTTCATCAAAACTCCCTGTCCCGACTACGGCGTCAATTTCAGGCAACTCATGGAGCAATTCGGCTCCATAGCGCTGTGCAAGGCAGCCGGTAACCACCAGGCCGATCAAGGCCCCCGTATTTTTATACGCTGCCATTTCTAAAATATTCTCAATTGCTTCGCTTTTTGCCTGCTCAATAAAAGCGCAGGTATTGATGACAATGATATCTGCCTCTTCCGGATCTTCGCAGTATTCATACCCGGCCTCTAACAGCGCGGCGAGCATCTGTTCCGTATTAATCAGATTTTTGGCACAGCCAAGAGATACCATATGCAATTTTTTATCCATATAATCCTCCTATTTTATTCCGGAAGATCAAAATCGTCCGCACTGATATCAATGTTAAGGTCAAGTTTCGGTGTTTCTGCAGGTATAAAGGCGGCTGTCATATCGCGCTCTGGGGACTGTACAAGTCGTTCACGGATAATGGCAGCAAGCGAATCTGCTTTTTCGGGATTGCTTCGTAAAAATTGGATTGCTTTATCCCGTCCCTGACCCATATGTCCGCCGTCCATTGAGAACCAGGAGCCGCTTTTCTCTACAGCTCCGACTTTAACGCCGAGATCGACCAGTTCCCCATAATAATTGATTCCCTGACCGTACATAATATCGAATTCTGCAGTCTTAAACGGCGGTGCGATCTTATTTTTTACAATTTTTGCCCGCACGCGGTTCCCTACATTTTCACCGCCGTTTTTTATGTATTCAACGCGGCGGACATCGATGCGAACACTGGCATAAAACTTCAACGCACGACCGCCGGTTGTAGTTTCACTGGGGCCGTATCCCATCATTCCGATTTTTTCACGGAGCTGGTTGATAAAAATTACAACGCAGTTCGTTTTGGAAACAATACCCGCCAGCTTGCGCAGGGCCTGCGACATCAGGCGTGCCTGCATTCCTACAAAGCTTTCGCCCATTTCCCCTTCTATTTCTGCACGAGGGACCAATGCTGCAACAGAGTCGACTACGATAACATCGACCGCAGTAGAACGAACCAATGCTTCGGTAATTTCCAGTGCCTGTTCCCCGTTGTCCGGCTGGGAAACCAACAGGTTATCCGTATTAACGCCAAGGGCTTTAGCATAAACCGGGTCAAGCGCATGTTCTGCGTCAATAAATGCAGCTTCACCACCGCCGCGTTGCGCTGCAGCAACAATATGAAGGGCAAGCGTGGTTTTACCGGAAGATTCCGGCCCGTAAATTTCGATAATGCGTCCACGCGGAACGCCGCCAATACCCAAAGCAATATCCAGAGAGATAGAACCGGTAGGAATAGAGGAAATATTCATATTTGGACGATTCCCCAAACGCATGATAGCGCCTTTCCCATATGCCTTTTCGATGTGCGCAAGAGTAGTATCAATTGCTTTTTGCTTATCCTCCGGAGAAACTGCAATTTCAAAGCCCTGATTCTTTTTTCGCTCAGCCATATTTTCACCTCATGATATCCGCGCGCTGATTGCACGGGGAAAACAATTTAAATCTTTATATTTGCCTATATCATAATAACCGCAATGCTCTAAAATTTGATACACCTCAGCATCCTGATATGCACCGTGCTCAAATAATATATATCCATCCTCTCGCAAAGCACAACGATAGTTGAGCGCAATTGCCCGGTAAAAATTCAAACCATCAAACCCGCCGTATAATGCGCTGGTTGGTTCAAAGCCTGCAACGTCAACCGGTAGTGCATTCATTTCGTCAGCGCTGATATAAGGCGGATTGCTGACAAGCAGATCAAATTTTCCAAGGGAATCCGGAGGTGTTTCCAATGCGTCCAGACAGATGATTTGCGCTCTGGAAAGCAGTTCGTATTTCTGTAAGTTTCGCTTGCACACGCGCAATGCAGCTCCAGAGATATCCGCGAACACACAGGTTGAATGCGGA
>CALWJF010000021.1 GCA_944380935.1 uncultured Clostridia bacterium | reverse complement strand
TGGTCTTTAACTGACTTTGTGACTGCAAAATAATAGAAGCCGAGATCTCCCGGCTCCGGATGGTGGCGATCAGCTTGTCAAAGTTGGGTATCTGCCCGATGTTGGCGAACTCGTCCAGGAGGCACCGTACATGGACCGGCAGGCGGCCGCCGTAGAAGTCGTCCGCCTTGTCGCACAGGAGGTTGAAAAGCTGGGAGTACATGAGCGCCGCCACAAAATTGAAGGTGCTGTCCGTGTCGGAGAGAATGACAAACAGCGCCGATTTCCGGTCGCCCAGGGTGTCCAGCTCCAATTCGTCCTCCGCCATAAGGTCCCGCAGCTCCTGAATGTCAAAGGGAGAGAGGCGGGCGCCGCAGCTAATCAGAATGGATTTCAGAGTTTTGCCTGAAACGAAATGTCAAGGACTTTTTAGTACCCCTACCATTCATTGCATGAAAAAAAGCCACTGTAGATTTCTCCACAATGGCTCCAAAGTCATTTTTTATTCACTTTTGATTACCGGCAAACTCGTGCCCAAACTGAAAGTTTCACCTGCTTTATTCTATTGCATTATTCTCCAATTCATCTAAATAATTATTTACCCCCTCTATATTATCAGGAACATCATGACCCAAAAAGTATCTTTCAATTTCAAAATTGTTCACAAACTCTCGATAAGCCTTTAATCTGTCAATTTTAACTTCGCCACCATTATATAAATCTTCACAATCCGCATCTCCAACAAACAGAGCCTTTTCATGTGGTATATATACAAATAATGCATCTCGACTATGTATGGAATCTCGAGCATAAAGTTCTAATTGAATATCCCCTAAATCAAGTTTCATATTATCATTGACAATAATATCTGTTGTTACAATTTTAATCTTAGACAAATCTGAATACACTTTTTGTATGCACTCATTAACAAACTCTATATCTGTTCCATCCTTTACACGTTGTTCCATATCTTTTTTTGTCCATTTCCAATTAGATACTACTTCTAATTGTTGTCGTGTTAATTGACTAGAAATAGACTCTCCTTGAATATATGGAAGTCCAAAAGAATGGTCCCAATGCCAATGTGTTATAATTGTATATTGGGGAAGCCTCAAACCTTCTTTTTGTATCACAGAATAAAATTGTTCCACATGCTCTTTAGATTGCCCTGCATCTATTGCAACACTATAATCACGCCCTTTAATATAATACAAAAATGGTCTATCAGTTTCTTGTTCACCAGAGAAAAAAAATATCTTGTCTGTTACCTTTACAAATTCACTAGCCATTTGTCACCTCATAACAAAATTCATAGTTCAACCTATTTATCTTACAGTTCCCTCCATGAATATAACACACTCTTCTATATGAAAACCATTCTTCTCATAAAAAGCAACACTTGGATAACCACGCATTGTTGTAAGTACAATATTATTTATCTCTTCAGTTTCTTCTTGTAGTTCTTGTTTTACATATTCAAACATTCTGGTTCCAATACCTTTTCTTTGATATGTAGGATGAATACTTACCTCGTCTAACCACAGTTCTTTTTGACTCATATATGTCATTATTCTCCCGATTACCATTCCTACTACTATCTTCTCTTCAATGTCTAATACAATATATCCTCTGGAAACCCTTGCAGACATTAATTCATCCAATCTCGTATAGGCTTGCTCAAAAGTCCAATTTTCGTTCCATGGCTCCTCTTTGAATGCTTTTATAAGTGTATCTGCACACATAGCTGCTCTTTCTTACTATTTTAGTGATAGAAACTTGCCATTGCCTACTTGTTCCATAAAGCGGACCGCTCATGGTTGCGCATACGAGTCATACGCCCCCTGGGCCCACTGTAGTATCGTATCATATTCTACACCATCTTCGGGCACATAGGTTATTCCATCAATCTCCATAGAAGTCAATCCAAACAGCACCGTAATTTCATGCCCATCTATTACTTTTTCCTGCGGATTGTAGGTAAAACGATACCGCCATTCTTCGTTGAACGCTTCGGCAGACGGCTGTATTCTCATATCCGCAACAGATGCCGTTGTCCCTGCATTATCAACAAAAACCGGATTGCTGTCCTGCTGCTCTGCGCTTTCCAATTTCACTGCAGGCGCTGAACGAATTTCTTCCAGCACGGCATTTTCTGCTTGATTCGCGTCACAGGATGCCAACGTAAGAAGAATCAGGCTCATCCATACGAATATCCCCGCAAATCCATTCCATTTTTTCATATGTATCCCTCCTGCGTTTATACTTTACCATCTGTATTTTAAAGAATTCATGTACGTATGATTCCCGGTGAAAGGAACCGCATCGGAGCAAAGTTTGCTTTGTTTTTCCTTTCAAACTTATAACTGCTTTGTTCAATTACGATTTGCGCCGCTGCGGGGCGGCCTTTTTGCAAATATTTCTTCGTCAGGCTGCATCGGGCGCCGCTGCACGCCGGGCAAGCACCTGTATCCAGGCGGCAGCATTTTCCTGCGTCTGCGTCCGCGGGACCAGAGCAAGCGTTTCTGTAAAAAAATCCCCGAGCCAAGCGGAGAAGATGGCGGCGCCCTCCTGATTGAGGTGGCCAGGGTCATAATAGTGGAGCGCAGGTGTAATTCCCAAGAGCGCGCCATCCCCTGTCCAGTCATAAAAAGCGATATCCAGCGCCGCAGCATCTTCCGCAATTTGCATCCGCAGCCTGGCAGGCAGCTGGCTGTAGGTAGGATGTAAAACCAGAACCAGGCGGATTCCCTCTTTCCTGCACAGCTGCGCAATCCGCTCCAGCCAGGAAAGGTTTTCCGCATAAACTGTATCCGGCTGCGCTTCCCGCTCGAAAGGCCCGTCAACAATCTGTGCGCAGATGCCGCTTACCGGCGTAAACCCCTTCAAATCGTCGATACCGCCGGGCAGCAGCGCCGCAGCCGCATCGGAAAGCGTAAGTTCCTTCCACCGGCCATGATAGAAATAAAGCGGAAAAAGGAGACCGGTTCGCAGTTCCGGCTCCGAAGCCGTAAAAACCGCCCCAAGCTGGTTGAAGCCGAAAGGCATATAGCCCACATTCACCTGGGTATAGTTTTCATATTGACGAAATCCCAGCGCAGACCCCTCCAGCATCACCAGTTCGGGAGACTGGGTCTTCAACGCTTCCCGCAGGTACCAGTAGGTTTGCGACAGCGTCTGCTCCGGACCGGCCAGTACGTAGCCCGTCAGGCCCGTTCGCGCATAAATCTCCACCGGGTCCACATCACAATACGCGTAAGAACTTCCCAGGTAAAGGTAATCCAGGCTGTCTTCCGGTTCCGCCAGATAAGGCCCCCAAACAGCACCGTAATCCGATCGGGCCGGCCGGAAAAGCAGAGAAAGCAGGCCGATCATCAATCCTGCCAGCAGGAGAAAAAGCAGGCCGTACAGCGGTTCCCGCCATTTGGATATTTGCAAAGGGATCATCCCCCGTTTCGTTCGTTAGAATTTAAAATAGATGAAGTCCTGCGGATCGTAGCCGGTCCCGTAGACACCGAAAATCAGCACCGCCGCCAGAAGCATCAAGATCCCGGCCCATCGCGCCGGGCGCGGCAAGGACAGCAGTTTTTCTCGAAAACTCCCCATACGCACGGACAAGCACTCTACCGCCGCAACCAGCAGCACCGCAAAAAGAGCAGCCGTCAGCTCCGCCGGATCCAGCCCCCACGCGGAAACCGGCCGGATGAGCCAGGGGCCCGTGAACATTGCACGGAAAATGGCAAGGGAATGGGTAAAAGATCCGCCCTTAAAAAAGACCCAGGCCGCCGTGCTGCACAAAAAAGTAAGGGAAACCTGCAACGCTGCGGTAAGCGGCGCTTCCTCGCGCAGGCCCAAGCGGCGGCGCAGCTTTTTCCGGATCTCCAAGGTCCTTCCCCCGATGATCTGATAGAAGGCATTGACCAGCCCCCAAACCAGAAACGTCAGAGCCGCGCCATGCCACAATCCGCTTACGGCGAAAACCACAAGCACATTCCAGTCCTTCCGCCGCCGGCCTTTCCGGCTTCCGCCCATCGGGATATACAGATAATCCCGGAACCAGGAAGACAGCGAGATATGCCATCTGCGCCAGAATTCCCCAATGGAACGGGAAAAATAAGGCGTGCGGAAGTTTTCCGTGAGGCGCAGGCCCATAGCCTGCGCGCAGCCCAGCGCCATATCGGAATATGCAGAAAAGTCACAATAAATCTGGATTGAAAAAGCGAATGCAGCGGTCCAGACTGCAAGCCGCCCGAAATCGTCCGCAGCAGCATAAACGGTGGAAACCAGTATACCCAGCCGGTCAGCAACCACCAGCTTTTTAAATGCACCCCACAAAAACCGCACGCTCCCGGAACGCAACGCATCCCAGGAAAACGGGGCGGGCCGGCGCAGCTGAGGAATAAGATCCCCTGCCCGGCTGATCGGGCCGGAGAGGAGTGCAGGGAAAAAGGAGAGGAAAAGCGCCAAGTCGAGAAAGGACGTTTCCGCCCGGCGTTCCCGACGGTAAACGTCGATAAGATAGCCCGCAGCCATGAATCCATAAAAGGAAATCCCAACGGGAAGGATCAACGACAAACCGGGAGAAGAAAACGCAAGGCCTGTAGCGGCGAAGATGCGGTCCAGCAGCCGCAATGCAAAGTCCAGATATTTAAACACAAAGAGGGTCCCAAACACAGACAGCAGCAACACCGCCAGTACGATTTTTCGGCGGCCGCCCGGACACCGGTCTAACAGCCGGGCGCCTGCATAGGTCAGTGCAGTTGCACCCAGAAGGAAAGCCAGATGTTCCACTCCGGCACACAGGCAAAACCACCAGCTGGCAAGCAGCAGCCAGATACGCCGCCCGGAACCAGGCAGCAGAAACCACACCAAAGCCACTACCGGAAAAAACAGGAAAAAGCCCGGGGTCAGGAAACTCACGGAATCGGACACCTTCTTTCGGCAAGGCATCGCCCTGCAACGCATTCATAGCAGTATTTTACTCGAAACGACCATAAATGACAAGCCTTCCCTTCCGAATTCGGCATTTTCCCCGCTTGAAAGCGCCTGATTTGACATTTTAGGTCGATACGCTTATAATGGTTTTGTCTATTGTATACGATTTTATTTCTGTCTGCGAAATTTTTTGGTCGGAATGCGTGAATTTTATGAAAAAAAAGCACAAAATCCTTCGTACCATGCTGGTTTCCGCTACATCTGCATGGCTTTTGAGTACACAGTCCCTGTTTTCCCTTGCTTCCCGTCGTAAATCTTGGGTTTACCATGCCTGGTACCCGCATAAAACACGTCCAAATGCGTCGCCTGATGCAGTAGAAAACCTGGTTTCCGCTTATCAGGCACGTATCCATGCTCTGCGTCTGGACAAAATCTTTATGCGCAGCCGCGACGGCCTGACGCTTGCCGCGCACTGGTATCCGGCGGAAAATGCACGCCGTACCATCGTGCTTGTCCACGGCTGGCGCAGCCGCTGGGATCGCGACTTCGCCGGAATTACCGATTATCTGCATGACGGCGGCGCAAATCTGCTGTTTATCGAGCAGCGTGCGCATGGGGAAAGTGAGGGAAAGTATATCGCCTTCGGCCTGCTGGAACGCTTTGACGTCGAAGACTGGGTAAAAAAACTCAAAACATTTTCAGACCCAAAACTCCCGGTCTATCTATTCGGCGTCTCTATGGGCGCGTCAACGGTTCTGATGGCCTCGGCCCTGTCTCTTGCCTCCTGCGTGCGTGGAATTGTCGCAGACTGCGGCTATACCTCCCCCAGCGCCATTATCCGCAATACAATTACGCACAATACCGTCCTGCCCGCTTTTACGGAGACAGGCGCAAGCCTGCCGATGAAGCTGCATACCGGCTTCGATTACGACGCATATTCTACGCTCGACGCCGTCCGGCGCAGCCGCATCCCAACCCTTTTCGTCCACGGCGACGCCGATACCTTCGTCCCCGTCTCCATGACCCGCCAAAATTATGCAGCCTGCGCCGCGCCAAAGGATTTACTGATCGTCCACGGCGCACGCCATGCGCTCAGCTATCTTGTCGATCCGGCGGCATATCAGCAGAAAGTAGAAGCGCTGTTTTCGCGCTGCGAAAAGCCGGAATCCTTTTATGCGCACAATCCATAATAAGCAGACGCTGCGGATTACAATTTCCTACAAAACGGAGCTTGTGTCCGCAGCTTTTTCAGAGTATAATGTGTATGAATTTGGTATAATTAATACGTCCGTGGACTGCTGAGGGCTCGTCATTTGCGATGCAATGGAGCTATATTCGCACCCGGAGAGAGAGGTGAATTGATATGCAAACAGAAAAATTTCAGGTCGGCGGGATGAGCTGCGCCGCGTGTTCCGCCAGGGTCGAACGGGCCGTCGGGGCGTTGGAAGGCGTCGAACAGGTATCTGTCAGCCTGTTAACCGGCAGTATGCAGGTAGATTTTGCCGCACCTGCAACCGTAGATACCATCATTGCCGCCGTTGTGGACGCTGGGTATACGGCCAGCCTGACGGCAGAAGACGAAGCGCCTGATCTGGCTGACCATGAAACGCCGAAGCTTGTGCGCCGTCTGGTTTTAAGCCTGTGCTTCCTGCTTCCTTTGCTGTATTTGACCATGGGGCATATGATCGGCCTTCCGGAAATCGGCTGGTTTGCCGGCGCGGAGGCTTCGCTTCGCTTTGCGCTTGCGCAGCTTGTGCTGACGCTGCCTGTGCTGTTGATTAACCGTTCGTTCTTTATCAACGGTATTCGCGGTTTAATAAAGCTTTCTCCCGGCATGGACGCGCTGGTCTGTTTGGGATCGGGTGCGGCAGTGCTTTACGGCCTGTTCAACATCGGTGTAATTGCGGCGGCATTGGCGCGCGGCGATACGGATGCGGCGCTGGCAGCGCGTCATGACCTGTATTTTGAATCCGCCGCGATGATCTTAACCCTGATTACCGTTGGAAAAACGCTGGAGGCCTATTCCAAAGGGCGCACGACTGACGCACTGCGCGGACTGATGAAGCTGGCGCCGCAGACGGCGCATGTCCTGCGCGACGGTGTAGAAATCGAAATCCCCATTGGCCAGCTTCAGACTGGTGAACGGTTTGTCGTGCGGCCCGGCGAGTCCATTCCTGCTGACGGCATCGTCGAAGAAGGGTCTTCTTCGGTCAACGAAGCCGCCTTGACAGGTGAAAGCCTGCCGGTGGACAAAGCCCCCGGCGACCGGGTCAGCTGCGCTACGATTAATCAGGCCGGCGCAATGGTCTGCCGCGCCACGCAGGTTGGGCAGGATACCACTTTGTCCCAGATCATCCGTCTTGTACGCGATGCGGCGGCGACCAAAGCGCCGCTTGCAAAAATCGCCGACCGGGTCAGCGGGATTTTTGTCCCGGTCGTCATTGTGCTTGCCTTGATTACCTTTGTGATCTGGATGCTGCTTGGACGGGAATTTTCCTATGGACTGGCGCGCGCCATCAGTGTGCTGGTTATTAGTTGTCCCTGCGCACTTGGGCTGGCGACACCGGTTGCCATTATGGTCGGATCGGGCGTCGGCGCCAAAAACGGCATCTTATTCAAATCCGCCGCCGCGCTGGAAGCAGCCGGGCGTGTGCAAAGTGTTGTGCTGGATAAAACCGGAACCATCACGGAAGGCAAGCCGCATGTCAGCGAAATTTATTGCGCCGAAGGTGTGACGGAATCCGAGTTGCTCCGCTGCGCCGCCGCGCTGGAAGCCAAAAGCGAACATCCGCTTGCGCATGCCATTCTGGAAGCCGCACAAACGCGCGGGCTCGATTATGGAGAAGTAGAACACTTTGAAGCCGTACCCGGACGCGGCCTGCGCGGCGTGTATCGCGGCAAAAAGCTGTACGGCGGGAATCTCGCCTACATCGAAAGCGTCGCTGAACCGGACTCCCGGGCGGCGGCCGCGGCAAACGCCATGAGTACGCGCGGCGTCAGCCCGCTTTATTTTGCTTTGGATGGCCGGGTCCTCGGCGTAACCGGGGTTTCGGATGCCGTAAAGGCGACCAGCGCCGAAGCCATCGCCCATATGCACGATGAAGGATTGCGCGTAGTCATGCTCACCGGCGACAATGCCGCCGCAGCCGCCAACATCGCCGCTTCCGTCGGCATAGACTCGGATCATGTCGCAGCGGAGGTGCTGCCGGCCGACAAAGAAGCCGTTGTGCGGGCGTTGCAACAACTTGGACCGGTTGCGATGGTGGGTGACGGAATCAACGACGCCCCCGCCCTGACCCGCGCCGACGTCGGCATTGCCATCGGCGCAGGAAGCGATATTGCCATTGACGCTGCGGATATAGTACTGGTTAAAAGCGGGCTGGAAGATGTTCCGGCAGCCGTTAATCTTTCGCGCCATGTAATCCGCAATATCCATCAAAATTTGTTCTGGGCATTCTTTTATAACGCCGTCTGCATCCCGTTGGCCGCAGGTGCGTTTACCGGGCTTGGTCTGACGCTCAATCCCATGTATGCCGCTGCGGCAATGAGCCTTTCGTCAATTTGCGTTGTATCCAATGCCCTTCGGCTGAATTTTGTTAAAATCCACGCCATCCGCGCAAATACCAAACCTGTTGCGACGGCTATACCGAAGCTGGATCTTCATGCGCTGCGCCAACAGCAACCGGCCTGCGCGAGTGGCTGCCCACTGGAAAATATCAAAAAAGAAAAAGGAGAATCTGTTATGAAAAAAACCATTACAATTGAAGGTATGATGTGTATCCATTGTCAGGGGCGCGTCCAGAAGGCGCTGGAAGCGCTGGGCTTGAAGGCGGACGTCAGCTTCCAGACCGGTCTTGCCGTCGTCGAAGGCAACGCCGCCGACACGGCAATACGCGAAGCCATTGAGAAAGAAGGCTATACCGTCGTTTCCATTGCATAAAAAAACAGCCTGCGGCAGACGGATCGGATTCCCGTTTGCCGCAGATCTATCTACAGAATCTGTCTCACTTCCCCGTGCGGAGTCTGTGCCGGTTGCACAAAGTACAGGATGCTGCTATAATCAGGTTATAAGAAAACTACCGCGTGCGTATATTTTGCTCGGCACGCTGGATAAAGCGAGGTTTAGGCTATGCTACCAACTGAATTGCTTGCACCGGCGGGAGACTTTTCCTGTGTGGAAACAGCGCTGTACTTCGGCGCAGATGCAGTCTATTTCGGTGGTCCGGGATTGCAGCTGCGCGCTACAAAAACCGGCTTCTCCCTGTCTGAATTGGAAAACGCAATAAGTTTTATTCACGCAAAAGGGAAAAAGGCCTATATAACCGTCAACGCCTTTGCGAAAAACGCAGAAATTACTTATGCAGGCGATTACGCCGCCTATTTGTATGCCTGTGGGGCGGACGCCCTGATTGTTTCCGATCTTGGGATACTGACCGCTGCGAAACGAGCCGCGCCGAAACTGCAAGTCCACATCAGCACCCAGGCCAATTGTACAAATTACCTGTCTGCACGCACGTATCACGATCTGGGCGCCAGCCGGATTGTCCTGGCGCGGGAACTTACGCTGGAGGAAATTGCCGAAATTCGCGCAAAAACACCAGACACTTTAGAACTGGAATGTTTTGTCCATGGCGCTATGTGCATGGCCTATTCCGGGCGCTGTATGATTTCCGCTTTCCTGACCGGCCGAAGCGGCAATCGCGGCGCCTGTACCCAACCGTGCCGCTGGGAATATGCGCTGATGGAACAAACCCGGCCGGGCGAATATTTCCCTGTTTATGAGGACGAAAAGGGGACGGCAATTTTAAGTGCGCATGATCTGTGTTGCATTGGATTCCTCGATCAGCTGCGCGCGGCAGGCGTATCCTCGTTTAAGATTGAGGGCCGGATGAAATCGAATTATTACGTCGCCGGCGTAATGGACGCCTACCGCCGCGCCATTGACGGTACCGCACCCTTAGACGCCTGCCGCCGCGCGCTGGACGATATCACCCACCGGCCGTATTCCGATGGGTTCTATTTCGGCACGGAAAAGCTTTCTCACGCAAACGACGGGTTGTATCATGCCGACTGCACTTTTATTGCGGAAGTACTGGATTATGCAGACGGCGCAGCGACCGTGCGCCAACGCAACCATTTTGCGGTCGGACAGACGCTGGAAATTCTGTCGCCGCATAGTTTCGGCCTCTCTTTCCCGGTCACTTCTATCCTCGACGAACAGGGCCTTGCACAGGAAAGCGCTCCGCATCCGATGCAAATCCTGCGTATTAACTGTCCCTATCCTTTGCAGTCGGGAGATTTTTTAAAACGCCGTGAAAAATAAAAAAGCCCTGCTGAACGAGGCGTTGTTCAGCAGGGCTTTTTTATACTGTCTCTTCTGCATGCAGAAGAATTTTTCGCAATTGCCCGACACTTTCGGCAATACACTTGCATCCTTCCAGCGCATCCGCGCCGTAACCGTAGCGCACCCCGATAAACGGCACGCCGTTGTCTTCCGCCGCACAGCGGTCCGTCCCACTGTCGCCAATCATCAGACAGTCGGCCGCATCCATACCGCTGTCACGCAAAAGCTGCGCCAAAATCTGTGATTTGCTTTTTCCGTCCGCACGATGGTATACATAAGAAAAAAACGGTGCGATGGCACATTTTTCCAAAATCATATGGATATATTCCCGCTCGCCCATTCCGCAAATCGCGAGCGTATGTCCTGCGGCATGTAATTGGCGCAGAAGTTCAGCCGCGCCGTCAAACAATGCGCCTTTTTCCACAACAGCGGCACGCTCTCCCTTTCGTAACTGCTGTGTAAACCGGACGATTTCTTCTTCCGGCATATCCGGAGCGATTCGGGCAAGCAGATGACGCGACGTTGTATGCAGCAGATAATATTCATCTTCGTGCGAGACCGTAAGCCCATACGCTGCGCACACACTGCGCAGCGCCGGCAGCGTTGTTTCATGCGTTTTATATAATGTCCCGTCAAGGTCAAAAATTATCATAGACCCGTTCCCTTTTTACACAAAATTGCGCCGAAACCAGGTGCCTCGGCGCAATTTTATACTTTTCCTTCAATGTTTCCTTAGGATTCGTAATTTGCTCTATGGAATACCTTTTTCCCCTTCTTGATGACCGCGCCTTCGCCGCTGCAATCCGAACAGGAAAAACGCTTCCCGATATCGGTCACTCTTTCACCGCAGACCGTGATGCCGCCCTGCTGCACCAGCCGGCGCGCCTCACCCTTCGACGGCGCAAGCCCGCACTTGACCAACAGCGTCAGCACGTCAATTTCTCCATCGGTAAAATCTTGCGCGCTGAGCATCGTACACGGCATATTCTCCGTAGAGCCGCCGCCTGCAAACAGGCCGCGCGCCGTTGTCTGCGCTTTTTCCGCCTCCGCTTCGCCATGGACGAGTTTTGTCAGCTCATAGGCAAGGATTTCCTTTGCGCGGTTAAGCTGCGCGCCCTCCCAGGTATCCATTTCGTCGATCTGCTCAAGCGGCAGGAAAGTCAGCATGCGGATACACTTTAAAACGTCGGCATCCTCAATATTGCGCCAGTACTGATAGAAATCATAAGGGCTGGTCTTTTCCGGATCAAGCCAGACTGCGCCGGATGCAGTCTTGCCCATCTTTTTCCCTTCGCTGGTTAAAAGCAGCGTGATGGTCATCGCATGGGCATCTTTTCCAAGCTTGCGGCGGATCAGCTCCGTGCCGCCAAGCATATTCGACCACTGATCGTTGCCGCCGAACTGCAGATTGCAGCCGTAGGTTTTAAACAGATAATAAAAATCGTAAGACTGCATGGGCATATAGTTAAATTCCAAAAAGGACAGACCTTTTTCCATGCGCTGCTTGAAGCATTCGGCACGCAGCATATTATTAACGGAAAAACACGCGCCGATATCCCGGATAAACGCAATATAATTCAGATCCAGAAGCCAGTCGGCGTTGTTGACCATCATGGCCTTGCCCTCGCCGAATTCAATAAAACGCTCCATCTGCTTTTTAAAGCAGTCGCAGTTATGCTGAATGGTCTCCCGCGTCATCATCGAGCGCATATCGGTACGGCCGGATGGATCGCCGATCATCGCCGTACCGCCGCCGATGAGGGCAATCGGCCGGTTTCCCGCCATCTGCAAACGCTTCATCAGGCACAATGCCATGAAATGCCCGACATGCAGGCTGTCTGCCGTCGGGTCAAAGCCGATATAAAACGTCGCTTTCCCGGCATTGACAAGATCACGGATTTCCTCTTCATTGGTAACCTGGGCAATCAGCCCGCGGGCTTTGAGTTCCTCATAAATTCCCATACTGCTCGTTCTCCTTTGTTTTTCCTGTTTTTCCATGAAAAAGCCCTCTGCAGGCCTTTTCTCGGCCGCAGAGGGCGAAACGTTTTCGCGGTACCACCTCTGGTTCGCCGTTTTCTCGCAAAAACGGCCTCATGGAGTGCCAGCACACTCCCCGCGCAGTATCGGGCGCACCCGTCAAACCCCTACTCATCGCTTTTCAGGGTGCCGCTCCGAAGTGTATTCACACGGCCGTCCCCGCGCCCTTTCACCAGCCGGACGCTCTCTGAACAAGACAAAAGCCATGCTACTTCTCTCCATCTTCGCGTTATTTTTATTATATCATACCTGTCAAGGGCTGTAAAGCGCAAACACAGGAAAAAATACGGCGTTTTCCTGCAGAAACCGGAAATTCCGTCGAGCATGCCGTCAGATCCGCAATCCGTTCGAACTCAAGCATTTCTTGAATTGCTTTTTCAAGGAAGGCTTGCTGGACAAAATGCAAAAAATTTTCTAAAATACAGATTGCCGGCCGGTAAATCTATCAAAAAGGAGAATGCTTATGTTTTCCATGCAGGAAATCGGGCATCGGATCAATGCCCTTCGTAAACAGCAGAATATGACGCAAATGGAGCTTGCCGACAAACTCAACATCAGTTTCCAGGCGGTTTCCAGTTGGGAGCGCGGCAATACGATGCCGGACATTGCAAAGCTTCCGGAGCTCTCCGCTCTTTTCGGCGTCGGTATTGATGAACTTTTGGGGAGCAATTCACCCATTCTGCGCGCTGCCGCCGAAAATGATCTGGAGAATTTTTTACAAACGCATAAAATCGATGTTCAAGAGCTCTCCGACGCCGCACCCGTACTAAAACCGGCACAAGTCGATGTACTGTTTGAAAATATAGATGCGGAAACCGACAAGCAGCTGGAATCGCTCAATGCCCTCGCGCCGTTCCTTTCGACTGCGCTGATCGATGAAATTGTTGAAAAGCATTTTTCAGAAGAGAACCCCATGCCGAACCTTTTGCCGTTTATCAGCAGCGAATTATGCGGGAAACTGGCACAAAAAGTATATACCCACAGCGGAACCAAGGGCCTTGCAAAGGCAAAGCTCCTGCCGTTTCTGCCGCAGAAAGATTTACAGTCCATCGCCATGCAGGAATTTTCTTCCACGGGGCTTGATCTTATTCGGTATATCGCCCCATTTCTCGATTCCGTTTTTTTAAACGATCTGGCCAGGCAGGCCCTCGCACGGGACGGAATCCGCGCGATCATCCCGATCGCCCCGTTCCTCGATCACGCGCTGCTTTCCGAATATATCAAAGAACAATATTTATAAGCACACAGCCCGGATGGGTCGCCATCCGGGCTGCAGTTTTTTATCTTCGGTTGCGTTCCAGCCGGCGCAGATAGAGCAAGTCTACTGCTATGGCAAACACCGTTGCCGCCGGTGTAGCAAATCCCACCGCAAACAGCGTCACGCCTTCGATCCGGCTGACGATATAGGAAACCGGGATTCGGACAAGGAAAGTGGAAGCAATCCCCTGCGCCGCAACAAACGCAGTCTTCCCGCATCCGTTAAAATACCCCATCATACAGAAATTCAAACCCACCAACATGCAGTCAATGGAATAGGACCGCAGATAGTCGGCAGCTGCGTCGATGACCGCCGCATCGTTTGTGAAAAAACCGGCCAGCTTGTCGCCCAAGAAAAAACCGGCAAGGAACATCAACACACCAAAGCATACAGAGATCCCCATCGCATACAACATGGATTTCCGAGCCCTTCCATAGTCCCCCGCACCGACGTTCTGCGCACAAAAGGCCGAAACTCCGGACATTACCGCACCGGGTACCAAAAACATCAGCGCGCTGATTTTCCCTGCTACGCCCACACCCGCCGAAGCGACCAGTCCAAAGCCATTCAAAATCGCAAGGATAATCATAAAACTTACGCCGGTCAGCGCCTCCTGCGCGGCAATTGGCAGGCCATATTTCAAAACGTCCTGCATTACGCGGCGTACAGGCCGAAAATCCGACTTTTCTACCGGGAATCCGAATCCGCGTTTCCGAATTATGACAAATGCACAGATTACGCTGATTCCCTGGGCGGCAACCGTCGCGATCGCAGCGCCTGCCGCACCCATTTTGAACCATCCGCATAACGCAAGATCGCCGGCGATGTTGACCGCGCAGGCAATCCCAACCAGCACAAGCGGCGTCTTGGAATCCCCTATGCCCCGGAAAATCCCGCTGAGCGCATTGAACAGGACAATACAGATAATACCCAAACCGCAGATGCGCACATACGCTTCCGTTTGCGTTAACGCTTCCTGCGGCGCATTCATCAGCACAGACAGCGGATGTGCGCACAACGCCACTGCAGCAGTCAGCGCCGCGCCGATCGCTACAAACATGGCAAGCGCCGAAGCGACCGTCCGCGCTGCGCCGCGTCCGTCTTTGCGCCCGATGTTATGTCCAAGCAAAATGGTACATCCCATCGTCAGCCCGGTAATAATCCCGGTAATCGTCTGCATCGTCATGCTCCCGGTAGAAACCGCGCTCACTGCGGATGCATCGGCAAACCAGCCCACAACAAGCAGATCCACCGTACCGTACATTGCCTGTAAAAAATTGGCGCCGAAAATCGGAACAACGAACTGCAAAAGTTTTTTCCAAACGGAACCCTGTGTAAAATCCTGCTGCATAAAGCCCTCCAAAGTATCCGAAACATAAAAAAAGACCGGATAAAATTCCGGGAATTTTTCCCGACATTTTATCCGGTCCCGTCCTTCAAAAGCGTGCGAGACCTCCGATGAACGAACTTATTATAAAATCTATTTCGCCAAAAGTCAAACGATTTTCCTAATTTTTGCCGTTATTTTTACAACTGCCATCAAATACGAACTCTGCGCCGCCGGATAGCCAAACCTTTTGTCCATCATAGCTTACGCCCAGCAGCCCGCCGCGCATTGCAACCGAAATTTCCGCGTTTGCGCGGCAATATCCGCGCCGCACCGCCGCAACCACTGCCGCACAGGCACCGGTACCGCAGGCAAGCGTTTCCCCGCTGCCCCGTTCCCAGACCCGTACTTTTATATGGGTATCATCCAAGACCTGCACAAACTCAATGTTCGCACGTTCCGGAAAAAGCGGATCTTTTTCCAGTGCAGGCCCCAGCGTTTCTACTGCGGTTTCATCCGGGTCAGCACCGAAAATTACGCCGTGCGGATTTCCCATTGAAACACCATCGAGGACAAGCCGCTGTCCGGCTGCATAAACAGGCACATCCATCGCCTCGCCATCCGGAAGTGCCATCGGAATCTGAGGCGCATTCAGCTGCGGCGCGCCCATATCCACGCGTACCCGCGTTACCGCCCCCGCGGCCAGCGTCAGTTCCAGTTCCTTGATTCCGGCGCGTGTTTCTATCGCCAGGGGATTGCGGTCCGAAAGTCCGCGGTCATGAATATATTTCCCCACACAACGGATGGCATTGCCGCACATCTGCGCTTCACTCCCATCCGCGTTGAACATCCGCATTCGGAAATCCGCGCAATTGGACGGCAGGATCAAGACGATACCATCCCCGCCAACGCCGAAATGCCGGTCGGAAAGCCGGCGTGCGACACGGGAAGGATCGGAAAACGGCATCTGACGGGTACAATCAAAATAAAGATAATCGTTGCCCGCCGCCTGCATTTTGGTAAAAACATACGTTTCCATGCTATCTCCCTTATTTCACGCTGAACAGCAGTTCCCCATAATTCGGATACGGCCAATATTCCCCGGGGGTAACCGTTTCCATTTCGTCCACCGCCGCACGCAGCGCATTCATCGGCGGCAGAAGATATTGTTCAAAATACCGCGCCAGCTGTGCTGCACAGCGCTTTTTCTCATGACGTGCATCCAGCGCGTGTTCCAGCGCCGTCACCTCTGCCTGCGCCTGCGATAACAGTTCCGACAGCCGGGCAAGCTGTGCGCATTCATAGGGACAGGCGTCCTCCGGCAGCACCTCTCGACGCAGCTTGACTGTCTGCGCAATTTCCCGCGTATAGGCGCTGACCGCAGGCAAAAACTGCCGTTTGGCCATTTCCAGCATCGTCAGCGCTTCAATGCGCAGTATCTTGACATAATTCTCAGCCATAATCTCATACCGGGCATGAAACTCGGTTTCATTCAATACATGATGATGTGCATAAAGCATACGGTTCTTTTCCGAAAGCATAGCATCCAGACAGGCAGGGGTCGTTGGAAGGTTGGACAGGCCGCGCCGCGCCGCTTCTTCAATCCAGGCGCCATCGTATCCGTTGCCGTTAAAAATAATCCGTTTATGCGCACGAATTTCATGACAGATCAGGCTGTGCAAAGCTGAATTGAAGTCCTGCGCACCTTCCAGCCGGTCCGCAAACACCTCAAGCACCTGTGCAACGGCTGTGTTCAGCGCAATCACCGCTTCAGAAATGGACGCAGACGCGCCCGGCATACGGAATTCAAACTTGTTTCCGGTAAACGCAAACGGCGACGTGCGGTTGCGGTCCGTAGCGTCCTTGGGAAACCAGGGCAGAACGTCGACGCCGATTTTCAGCATTTCCTGTGCCGGCGCATCATAATCCAGCTCATTTTCCACCGCATCCAGAATACCGGTCAAGGCTTCGCCAAGGAAAACGGAAATAACAGCCGGCGGCGCCTCGTTGGCCCCCAGACGATGGTCATTCCCGGCGGAAGCAACACTAATACGCAAAAGTTCCTGATAATCGTCCACCGCTTTGAGCACCGCGCACAGGAAAAGCAAAAACTGCGCATTTTCATAGGGCGTATCCCCCGGTTCGAAAAGGTTCAACCCGGTATCCGTTGAAAGCGACCAGTTGACATGCTTGCCCGAACCGTTGACGCCGGCAAAAGGTTTTTCATGCAGAATGCATTTCATATTATGCCGCTCCGCTGTTTTGCGCAGCACTTCCATGACAAGCTGGTTGTTATCCGCAGCAATATTGGCGGTCGTAAACACCGGTGCAAGCTCGTGCTGCGCCGGCGCAGCTTCATTATGCTCGGTTTTCGCCGGAATCCCCAGCTTCCACAGTTCTTCATCAACATCCCGCATAAACGCCATGACGCGGGTACGGATCATACCAAAATAATGGTCGTCCAGCTCCTGGCCCTTCGGCGGCTTTGCGCCGAACAGGGTCCGATTTGTGTAAATCAAATCCGGCCGGCGCTCATACATTGCCCGGTCAATGAGGAAATACTCCTGTTCCGCGCCGACTGTCGGACGGACAGAGGCAACGGATGTGTTCCCAAACAGGCGCAGTACCCGCTTGGCCTGTACATTCAGAGCTGCCATTGAGCGCAAAAGCGGAGTCTTTTTATCCAGCGCTTCCCCGCCGTAGGAGCAAAACGCCGTCGGAACATATAACACTCGGTCCTTGACAAATGCGTAAGAGGTCGGGTCCCAAGCTGTATACCCACGCGCTTCAAACGTGGCGCGCAGTCCACCGGAAGGGAAGCTGGATGCGTCCGGTTCGCCGCGCGTCAATTCTTTCCCTGAAAATTCAATTATGGCTTTACCATCTGCGGCAGGCGAAAGGAAGCTGTCGTGCTTCTCGGCAGTAATCCCCGTCATAGGCTGGAACCAGTGTGTAAAATGCGTGGCGCCCTTTTCCACCGCCCAATCCTTCATGGCATTGGCAACAACGGAGGCAACCTCAAAATCCAGATGCTTGCCCTCGTTAATCGTCTTGCGCAATGCACGATAGGTTTCTTTCGGCAATCGTTCGCGCATGACGGTATCGGAAAACACCATGCTGCCATAAATATCTGTAAACCTACTCATTGAGTATGGCTCCTTTCTTTTGCAAAGCAAGGTTATAATTTTATTATATTCGAAAAAGCATCCGGATTCAACTTAAAAATCCGCGGCATCTTGACTGTTTCACCCCTGCATAAAGCCCACTTTCTTGTCAGTTCTGTCAACAGCTTTTTCAAGGGTTTTTGTTGACAGCCCGTCAAAAAAACATTTATAATAAGAACGTCAAAATCAAAAAGGCGTTTGCTGTTACCAAGGGTTTTTTGTGCGCCTTTGGATAGTAGCGGCGCTTTTTTATTTTATTGTGCAGATGTATTCTATGAACAAGAGGTGGCTTATGCCAAACCAAAGCGTTTTGATTCTTGATTTCGGCGGACAATATAAGGAACTAATTGCCCGCCGTGTACGGGAATGCCATGTTCATTCCCAGATTTTGCCTGGTTCCACAAGCATTGAAAAAATTCGCGAAATCCACCCGATTGGCATCATTTTGACCGGGGGCCCGGACAGCGTATACCGCGAAGACGCACCCCATTGTACGCGTGCAGTTTTCGAACTGGGGATTCCCGTGCTGGGCATTTGTTACGGCCTGCAATTGATGGCGTATACGCTCGGCGGAAACGTAGAACCTTGCACCGTCAGCGAATATGGACGGACCGCGATGCAGGTTGATCCTGCCTGTCCGCTCTTTTCCGGATTGGATGCGGCGCAAATCGGTTTAATGAGCCATACCGATCAGATATCCGCACTTCCGGAAGGATTTAACTGCGCTGCGCATACAGATACCTGTCCAAACGCCGCAATTTGGGACGAAACGCACAGGCTGTATGGCACGCAGTTCCATCCGGAAGTCGAGAACACACCCAATGGGACGCAAATCATACATAATTTTTTATATTTGGTGTGCGCAGCTGTTGGAGATTACAATCTTTTGGATATATCCCAGCGTCTGATTCAGGAAATCCGTACACAGGTCGGTTCCGAACATGTAATTCTCGGCCTGTCCGGCGGTGTCGATTCGTCTGTGTGTGCAGCGCTTCTTGCACGTGCAATTCCCGGCCAGCTCCATGCGATTTTTGTAGACGGCCTGATGCGCAAGGATGAAGGCGATGAAGTCGAGGCAGCATTTCAAAACCGCAAACTTGATTTTATTCGTGTCCAAGCACAGGACCGTTTCTTAACCCAGCTTTCCGGTGTCACCGAACCGGAACGCAAACGGAAAATTATCGGTGAAACTTTTATCCGTGTCTTTGAAGAGGAAGCAAAAAAGCTGCGTGAAAAATACGGCCGCATTCGTTTTTTGGCACAGGGGACGATTTATCCGGATGTGATTGAATCCGGCGCGAATCATTCCGCCAATATTAAAAGCCACCATAATGTCGGCGGCCTGCCAAAAGATATGGAATTTACTGCGTTAGTGGAGCCGCTGCGCGGCCTGTTCAAAGATGAGGTACGCGCCATCGGCCGCCAGCTCAAGCTTCCCAAGGCATTAGTCGACCGGCAGCCTTTCCCCGGTCCGGGGGTTGCTGTTCGAATCATCGGCGAGCTGTCGGAAGAAAAGCTGGCCATTGTACGGGAAGCGGACGCCATATTCCGGCAGGAAGTGCAAAAATACCGCGGCCGGAAACCGGATCAGTATTTTGCCGTCCTAACTGACACAAAAAGCGTAGGTGTAGTAGGGGATTTTCGCGCTTACAGTTATGTCATTGCGCTTCGCGCCATTCAGACAAGCGATTTTATGACAGCCGTGTATTCTCCGCTCCCCCATTCTTTACTTTCGCGCGTTGCTTCCAGAATCGTTAATGAAGTCAAAATCGGTGCAGGCGTATCCCGTGTAGTTTACGATATTACGAGCAAACCGCCGGCCACTATCGAGTGGGAATAAGAAATATTTATCCTGATACCGTTTTTTCCGGCTCTACATCCGGAAAAGTGGCTAATTAGGTTGAATTTCTTTCCTGTTTGATAGCAGATTGATAGCACTTGTTAAAACCGTACTTGCTGATTTACAACCGAGTTGCAAGTGGTTTACAGGTGCAACGAAAAACTTATCTATAGAAAAAGGTCTAACCGATTTTTGCAAGTCGGTTAGACCTTTTTTCATTTGTCCTTTTTCAGTTCTTCGGTCAGCATATCGCTCAATCCCTGCGGGATAACCTTCGCCCAGATACGAGTGGTGTCGTACTCCGGGTAGCGGTAGCGCCAGCGGTCATACTCCTCCTTGGAGATTTCGCCAGCTTCCAGTTTGGCAGCCTGTTCTCGCCATGCATTTAAGGAACGCCAGAGTTCTTGGGCATCTCGTCCTTTAGACAGGTCAACGCACAGGCAAGGCTCTCCATCAGTCTCTTTGACAGTCAGCCCATACCGATCTTCCAAAGTAAACAGGGTGTGCATCAGGCCGAGGTAGGAATCAATATCCGGTACGGACAGAGCCAGTGGCGACACATCCAAAATGTTTGCCAAAGCTGCGGTCATATCTGTCTTGGGAGTCCTTGTACCGGTTTCATATTGAGCAAGGCGCACATCCGCAGACTTCTCCGGGAAACCCACCTGTGTGCCGAGATATTTTTGAGTCATCCCCCGTAATTTGCGGAAGAATTGAATCCGTTCACCAATCGCCATAACAGCCAACTCCATTCCATGGGTGTTTTCATAAATAGCATAGCAGATATGCTTAGGATAGTCAAGATAACTCTAAACAAATTTATTTAATATTTTTCTGCAAACCACTTGACTAAAACAAATATGCTTAGTATAATAAAAGAGAACTAAGCGAATAAGTTTAATTGTAGAAATTTGTAGCTCAGACACCCTGCTAAACGGGCAAAAAATGTCCGTTAGTAAGGTGAGAGAGGGTGAAAAGCCAAATCGAGTAAAACTGAATGACCGTCCGACAGATACTTTCTTCGGGGAAGTGGGCGACGATAAGAGCCTGCCAAGGAGGAAAACAAACGGCACAGCGCCGAAAAGGGTTGCCTGTCAGAGTCTGGAAGAGAGAACGGCAAAGCAAAAATTATGAGAAGCAAAATGATTACGACAAGGAAAGGAAGGTCTTTTGCCTATGGCAGGACAGATTTTTATGCGAGTAGATGAGGTTGCCTCTGAGCTGGGTGTCTCTAAGCCCTACGCTTACAAGCTCATCAAAAAGATGAATGAAGAATTGAAGCAGACCGGGTGTATTACGATCTCCGGCCGGATTGACCGCAAATTTTTCTATGAGAAGTTCTATGGAACCAGAGATCAGAGAAAGGAGAAGTGAGTATGGCAGCGTTCAAAAACAAAGACAACGGCACATGGTATGTGCAATTCCGCTACACAGACTGGAAGGGAGAACGGCAGCAAAAACTCAAGCGTGGATTTGCCACGAAAAAGGAAGCCCAGGCATGGGAACGGGAATTCCTGATGGAGAAACAGGCAGATGTCAACATGACTTTTGAAAGTTTCGTCGCCCTGTATGAAAAGGACATCAAGCCCAAGCTGAAACTCAATACCTGGATGACCAAAGACAGTATCATCCAAAAGAAAATCCTGCCTTATTTCCGCAAGCGCAAGCTCTCGGAGATCACGGCAAAAGACATTATCGACTGGCAGAATGAAATTCGGGGCTTGACTGACCATAACGGCAAACCGCTGTCTGCTACCTATCTGAAAACCGTCCACAACCAGCTCAGTGCCATTTTTAATCACGCTGTTCGATATTACGGGCTGCAAGTTAATCCGGCGCAGCGGGCTGGCAATATGGGGACGGAGGAACGGCGGGAAATGCTGTTCTGGACAAGAGAGGAATACACGAAGTTCTCCGAGGCGATGATGGACAAGCCCATTTCCTTCTACGCCTTTGAAATGCTCTATTGGTGCGGCATCCGGGAGGGCGAACTGCTGGCGCTGACTCCGGCTGACTTTGATTTTGAGAAAGGAACGGTTTCCATCAATAAATCCTATCAGCGCTTGAACGGGCAGGACATTGTTACCGCGCCGAAAACCAAGAAAAGCAACCGAGTGATTCAAATGCCGCAGTTCCTGTGCGAGGAAATGCAGGACTATTTGAAGCAACTCTATGGGGCAGAGCCTGACAGCCGTATTTTTCCCGTCAGCAAGTATTATCTTCATCACGAGATGGACAGAGGATGCAAGGAAACCGGAGTAAAACGCATCAGAATCCACGATTTGCGACACAGCCATATCTCCCTTTTGATTGACATGGGCTTTACCGCTCTGGCAATCGCTGACCGTGTGGGGCATGAGAGCATTGACATCACCTATCGGTATGCTCATCTGTTTCCTACAAGGCAGACTGAAATGGCAAACAAACTGGATTCCCTGCGAACCAAGAAAGGAGCGTAATTTATGTCGGCAAAAAATCTTGATAGCTACAACCGTTGGAGAAACAAAACGGTGGCCTTCCGGGTATCGCCGGAGGAAGATGAGCAGCTTGAAGCCTTTGTGAAGATGTCCGGCCTTACCAAGCAGGACTATATCACCCGACGGCTTTTGTGCCGGGATGTGGTGGTACAGGGAAATCCGAGAGTGTATAAGGCGCTCAGAAATCAGCTTGTCGCTATGCTGGACGAGCTGCGGCGGATTGAGAACGGAGCTGGCGTGGATGACGAGTTGCTGGACACGATTCACTTTATTGCAGAAATCATGAATGGAATGAAGGAGGACAATGCCTATGGCAAATGAGGCAAAAGAAAAGACTGCCCTTGCAACATCTGTTGGCGCAGATGAAAGGCAGTCCGTTCAAATCAATGCTAAAGATAGTATACCCATTTCGGAGACGAAAATCAATGATGAAATTGAAAATTCCGAAGGAACTCTGGAAGAAATGTACCGCAGGATACAGCGTATGACCGACCCGCATTATCTGCACACGATCTCCATGACCGAGCTGTATCAGACCCCTTACAGAAGCAGACCGCCGATCATCGAAGGGCTGCTCTACGCCGGAGCGTACATCCTTGCTGGCGCTCCCAAAATCGGCAAATCGTTTTTGGTGGCGCAGATCGCCTACCATGTCAGTACGGGCAAAAAGCTGTGGGAGTACGAAGTCCATCAGGGAACGGTGCTGTACCTTGCTCTTGAAGATGACTCCCAGCGCATCCAGAGCCGGATGTTCAAAATGTACGGTGTGGACGATACGCCCAATCTCCACTTTGCTACGGCGGCTGGGAAGATCGGCAACGGGCTGGATGAACAGCTTGCCAATTTTGTTCGGGAACACCCGGACACCAAGCTCATCATCATTGACACCATGCAGAAAATCCGGGAGACCGGCGGTGAAGCGTACAGCTATGCCAGCGACTACGAGATTATCGGGAAACTGAAAGAGTTTGCAGACAGATACGGTATCTGTGTGCTGACCGTCCACCACACCCGAAAGCAGCCTGCCGGAGATGCCTTTGAGATGATCTCCGGCACCACGGGCCTGCTGGGCTGCGCCGATGGTTCCCTGCTGATGCAGAAGAAAAAACGGACGGCGTTGGAAGCCACCATTGAAGTGGTGGGGCGGGATCAGCAGGATCAAATCCTCTATTTGAGAAAAGACTCAGAAACACAGATTTGGGAGTTGGAGCGCATGGAAAACGAGCTTCACAAAGAACCGCCTGACCCGATTCTGGAAGCCGTAGCGAAGCTGGTAGCGGAGCCGTGGTGCGGAAGCCCTACGGAGCTGGCAACGCTGCTGCAAGTCGATATGCAGCCCAACACGCTGACGAAGCATTTGAATGTAAATGCTGGAAGGTTGTTTGAGAAATATGGTGTTCAGTATGAAAACGCCAGAAATCACGCCGGAAGAAAAATCACGCTGACCCCAGTTTCGGAGAAAGCGTGACGATGGTGACGGTCGTGACGGTGATTTTGGCGGTGTCTCAAACACCGTCACCATCGTCACGACCGTCACGGAAAGGAGTGGAACCGATGAAGAATGTGCAAATCCCCTATGACCTGTTCGTGGATTTGGTGCTGTACCACTTGAACGGCGAGGAAGATTTTAACGAGGACATCCGGCGGGGTTTGGAACAAAAGCTGGATGCCATGCTCAACCGCCAGCTCTATTCGCAGTACAAGACCGCGCCTACCGAGGAACAGCGGGAACAGGCGAGGCAGGAGTATCTTGACCGCCGGGGTGTGCCGGAGAGCTACCGCTGGACTACTTCTCCTTGGGAACGGTGACAGGAGCGTGCCACGCTCCTGTGGCTGGCAGACAATACAGAAAGGCATTGGCTGCAACCTCCACGCATCCTCCGTCCCCATCGAAAAATCCGCAGATTTAGAGATGGTTGGCAGAGTAGATTTTCAAAATCTGCTCTGCCTGTGGGCGGCAGAATTGTAGCAAACGGGATTGCGGAAAGGCTGTCGGTCACACCGCATTTTGAGAGTTTGGGAATTACACACAAACCGAAAAAGGCGGCAAGGCATCCGCAGATGCCGCATACCCCCTCGGAGAGCCCACGATACTTTGCAGCCGCAGGATGAAAGTATCATAGTGGGTTATTACACTTCCGCAGAAGTGTCCCCCAAAACGCTACCCCGTACCACGAACCAAAATTACAGGAGGTAAATGCCTATGGCAAGAGGCAACGGTATCCATCGTACCAGCGCAAGAAATATGAGAATGACAACCGACAAAGCAGCCAACGCCCAAGGTCACAACGAGCGAGAAAAAGAAAACTATGTCAATCAGGACATCGTGCCGGAAAGACGGGACATGAATGTCCATTTCAAAGCACCAACCGCCGACTACACGGCCATGTTCAATCAGATGGTGGCAGACGGAGTGATCTCCACCCGAGGTCTGAAGGCCGATGCGGAAAAGTTCGGCGAGCTGATTTTTGATGTCAATTCCGCTTATTTCTACAACCACGGCGGTTATGACTTCGCAAAACAATTTTATGCTGATGCCTACCAAAGTGCAATCAAAATTGTGGGTGGTGAACAATATATCCTGTCGGCAGTCATGCACGCCGACGAACGCAACCGGGCCATGTCTGAGGCGTTGGGGCAGGATGTGTACCACTACCACCTTCATGTGGTCTATGTCCCGGTGGTAGAGAAGCAAATCCTTTGGTCGAAACGATGCAAGGACAAATCCCTGGTGGGCAAAGTAAAAGAAACCATCATGCAGGTCAGCATGAGCAAAAAGTGGGCATCCAAACCCGCCCTCGATGAAAACGGACAGGAACTTCGCTCCAAGGCCGGCAAGCCTGTTTTGAAAAAATCCTATTCTGTGTTGCAGGATGACTTCTTCCAAGATATGCGGTCTGCCGGGTATACGGATGTGGAGCGAGGCGAGCGTGGCAGTTCGGAGGAACATCTGACGGTCACGCAGTTCAAGGTGGAACGGGAACAGGAACGCCTTGCCGATCTCACCGAACAGACCCAGCAGAAGGAAGCAGAAGCAGCGGCCTTGGGTAAGAAAATTGAGAAAATCCAGAAACAGCAGGTAGCTGTTCAGCAGGTAGAGCAGATTGAAGCCAAACCTGTGCCGCTTTCCTCCAAAGTCATGCTGGAGCGATCTGAATATAAGGCACTTGCAACAGCTGCAAAAAAATATATCACGCAGGAAAAACGGGAATCCAAACTGCAAAAGGCGCTGGATGCCGCTCACAAGCTGATTAGCGAATTGAAAGCACAGGTCGCCTCTCTGACCGCCGAGCTGTCCAAGTACAAGTCCGTCCGCAGCAAGCTGAACTCGGTTAGCCTGGAGCACGAAAACGAGGAATTGCGAAGCAAAGTCCGGCGATACGAGAGGGTGATTGACAGGCAAAATCTGTGGCATTTATTCGGCAGAGACCGTGTGAAAACCCATTCAAGGGATGATGCCCGTTAATTCCGTGTAGAGCCGGAAAAACGGAAAATATCCGCTGGGAATATCCCGAATGAAGCCCATATCATTCGGATGACTTCCAGCGGAAAATCCACCCACTTTTACGGCTGTTGAGCCGTGAAAAACTGATGGAAATCGGGAGGTTTTATGAAAACGGGTCTTTCAAAGAAGCAAAAGGCTACGAATATCTATTTTAACGAGGACAGCCCCATCATTGAGGTCTGTACTTACAACACCGATCTCAAAAACAGGCTGACCCGGTATGCCGCACAGTACCCCAGTGAGTGCAGTCTGATTGACGATGACGGGATGGGCTGTATGACCTTTGAAATCCGCAAGGGGCGGTTCGGATTCAAATTGACCGCACCGTACAGCGAGGAACGCCGCAAGGCTGCCAGGGAGCTGGCAAAAAAGCACACCGGAAATCTGAAAGCAAAAGAGAAGTAACCATCCACCTGCCGCCCGTGGGAGAAATCCTGCGGGCGGCGTTTTTATTTGGATGAATGAGAGTTTACAATTTCACTATTGAGCTATGAATCCAAATGTGCTATACTATCCTTAAATTCAGCGAACGCAGAATTTTATTCAGCAATCCCGATGCGTGGAATTTGCTAATGGAGTGGAAAAGATGGCTGTTAGTTATAAGAAACTTTGGAAACTGTTGATCGACAAAGACATGAAGAAAAAAGACCTGTGTGTCGCTGCCGGAATCAGTCATGCTTCCATGGCAAAGCTTGGCAAAAACGAGAATGTTACAACTGATGTGCTGGTGAAAATCTGTACCGCACTGCAATGCGATATTGGCGATATTATGGAGCTTACCAGCGATGATTAAGAGCAAAAGGGGCATAATATTATGAACAGAATTCGAGTACCTGACGATATAAATGAGAGAATTGATGATGCAATCAGGTTCTTTTGGACTACGAGATCAGGACAGATTGCCAGGCAGACCAGTCACGGAGTTAGAGACCAGGGAAATCGAGGGGCCGTTACGGGAGGAAAGCAACTTGATGGTTTTGTGAAATTGATTTTTGACCTTTTAGTGCTAAACGGGGTTCCAGAGAACCGTATTTTTATAGATTCCGATCTGGAGCTTCCTGGATTTTATCGTCCTAATAAGAAATGGGACTTGCTTGTTGTCGATCACGACAAATTGGTCATAGCAATCGAATTCAAAAGTCAAGTAGGTCCTTCCTTCGGTAACAACTTCAACAATCGAACTGAAGAAGCTATGGGAACCGCCTTGGATTTGTGGACAGCTTACCGAGAAGGTGTGTTTGGCACGACCTCGGCTCCTTGGCTGGGATATTTTATGGTTTTGGAAGATTGTACGAAGTCAAATGAGCCAGTAAGGGTTCGTTCTCCTCATTTTCCGGTTTTTAAAGAGTTTATAGATGCATCGTATAAAGAACGCTATGAGATCTTTTGCAGCAAGTTGCTGCTGGAAAGGCAGTATAATGCAGCTTGCCTTACTACCACTTCCTACACGCAGGACGGTTTTACATATGATTTTCCCAAAGAGAACCTTTCTTTTGAGACTTTTATATTCTCCATGCTAAGCGCTGCGCTTTCTCATTTTTCCAGACGAGGTGCGGCTCGTGACTAATCATCATTTATACCATGGAGATTCAAGACAATTAGATTATATTGCAGATCGCAGCGTGCATTTGGTATTAACATCTCCCCCTTACTTCAACTTGAAAGAGTATAGAAGAGGTAATCGCCAACTTGGCATCATTGATGATTACCAAGAGTTTATCGATGAGTTGGAAAAGGTTTGGCAGGAATGCTATCGAGTACTTGTCCCCGGTGGAAGAGTGGTATGCGTAGTTGGTGATGTGTGTTTGTCGAGAAGAAAGTATGGCCGCCATGTTGTAATGCCTCTACATTCAGATATTGCCGTATCATGCCGAAAGGTCGGTTTTGATAATCTGAATCCGATCCTTTGGCACAAAATTTCAAATGCCTCGTTTGAAGCAAATACAAACAGTTCTATTCTGGGGAAGCCTTATGAGCCCAATGCGATCATTAAAAATGATGTAGAGTACATTTTAATGGAACGAAAACCGGGAGGCTATAGAAAGCCAACGGATGAGCAGCGAGCAAAGAGCAGAATCGGAAAAGAAGACTTTCAGAACTGGTTCAGCCAAATATGGGAGATGCCGGGAGCCTCTACGAGGAATGGGCACCCCGCACCTTTCCCCCTGGAGCTTGCGACCAGACTGGTCAAAATGTTTTCTTTTGTGGGCGATACTGTTTTAGACCCGTTTTGTGGAAGCGGAACAACAATGGTAGCAGCTATGAATTCCGGTAGGAACAGCATCGGTGTTGAGGTAGAAGCATATTATTGTGAGCAAATAGTTAATCGAATGGAATCTCAATCAAAGCTATTTAATGACTATTCATTTGCATACGATGACTTAACTCATGAGGCGGATACATATTACCAGAACAGTCATTTTAATTGATTTTTGTAATGAATTCAAGGTTTCTGCTTTTTATATGTCTGCAAAACGCAAACACGATTAGAGTGGTATTCATTGAAAGGAGGCGGCAGCAATGGCAAAGAGTATTCCTGCAATCGTGACCCCTGAAGTGCTT